>JBBSJC010000109.1:0-17475 GCA_038257655.1 Polyangiales bacterium
AACACGACCGGCCGCGGCTTCATCGTCAAGTACGCCGATATGAACGGTGACGGTAAGCTCGACATGGTCTACGGCAACCACAACAACGAAGAAGCCGCCGCACCCAACAACGTGATGGGCGTGTATTGGTTCGAATTCCCGCCTGCCGATAAGGTCGCGACTCTTGAGAACTGGGATGCATATAAGCATACCGTGTTCGAAGGTTTCCAGGTCGACGGCTCGAACAATGCCGACTCGGCTGGCTCCCCCGGCATGCTCAACGTCGGTGACATCGATGGCGACTGCGACATTGATATTGCGGTGAGCGGAGACGGTGACACGGGCTTGTACCTGTTCGTGCAGCAGGCCGATAAGTTCGAGCAAGTGGAGCTGTTCAAGGCCGCGTCAAACGCCAACTCAGGCGAGCAGCATTTTGCGGACTTGGACGGCGACGGTGATCAGGACCTGATCTGGGCAGTGTTCGGCCCCTCGGGTATGGCGCTCTCGCTCGACTCGCACATCTACGCGTTCTTGCAAGACTGAAGCCATCGAGCTTTGCCGTCGCATCAACCTGTCGTTGCAAGGCCCATGCACGCACACCCACCACCGCCGCGCACGCAGCCAACGCCGGACGGAGTCAGTGACAGCGCCCGGCATCATGAGATGTCGGGGCTCACGGTTACGTTTCACGGTACGATGGCCTGGCAATGGTCGCCCCACCCGCCGCGAAGCTTTACGAACCGCTGCCGCTGGAGGCAGGAACGAGCGGAATGCACATAAAGGGACTTGCCTATCGCGGGATTTCCGAGGTTGCGCGCGGCCACGTACCTGAGGGGCTCGCCGCCGTAAGCGGTTGTTTCAAGAGTGAGGCGCTGCGGACGTTCTGCATGCAGCCCTTCATGGCGGCTAGCTGGTATGACGTGTTGCCGATCCAATCAATGGTCGCGTGCGTCGCATCCCTGTTGCAGATCCCATTCGAGACCTTCGTGCGCGAAGGCGCGCGCAAGCAAGCGGGGTTCGACTGCGGCGCCGTGCACAAGAACTGGGTCACGGAGCGCCAACCGGGCGAAGCCTTCCTCGCCCATGTCCAAATCGGCAAGCGTTACTACGACTTTATAGACGCCGGTGCGAAGCTGGTGACGCCACAGGAAGGCCACGTTTGGATCGAAGGCATGCCTCTCTTTCTCCTGCCGTGGTTCGTTCCCATGCAAGAGAGCTATTCCGCCGGCGTACTGACCATGGCGGGCGCGCACAAGCCACGCGTGATGCTCTCCGCTCAACAAGCGGCGGGGAGCCAGGCGGGCATTCCCTTGGCGCGCGTCGAGTTCTTCGCCCAGTGGACCTAAACGGAGCGCAAGCCGTCATACCGACCCGGCGCTCTGTGCCGCACGGCAGATCGAATCAGAAGTAGAAGGAATTCGCCGCTGCGCGTCGACCGAGCAAAGACGACGGTCTTCCCTCGTACAGCTCGGCTCAACGTTCCTGGTGGCTTATTCCACATTATTTCCCGCTATCCTGGCGAGGAGATGTTGCTTGGCATTCCTGGGGCTCGGGAGAAGTACCTGGACCTGCTTGGTCCTGTGTTCGAGGGGACGGATGCGCAATCGGCTGCGTATTGTTTGATGTCCAATCATGTGCACTTGGTGCTTATCCAGGGAGAGTAGCCAATGGAGCGCGTGGTGAAGGTAAGCCGCGATGGCGGTGGGTGTATGCGCTGTGGTTCTTCAGCGCCTAAGTGACGCGCAAAGGCCCTGTGCAAAGGCCCTGTGCAAAGGCTCCCAGAATCCCTCGCACTGAGGCATCATGATCTAACCCGTATGAAGGCCCGCGCGCGAGAGGCACTGGAAGAGGAACCGCCCGTTTCGCCCGGGCAGGGACCGTTTGGCATCAAAGGCATCGGATATCTCGGGCATATGCGCTGGGTTGCCGATCACTATCCGGGCGGGACGGAGGCCTACTTGCTGGCGCTGTCGCCAAGTATGCGCGCCTTTTTTGGGCAGACTTTCTTTGCCATGAGCTTCTTTGATCTGATGCCGCTGGTTTGTGCGGGGCACACCTGCGCACGGGTGATGGGCATGAGTTTCTTCGACTTCGTCGTGATGCGCTCGCGTCTCCAAGCGGAGAGCGATCTTCACGGCGTGTATCGCGCGGCGCTCAAGCTTGCCAACCCACGCTTGGTGGCAACGCGCATTCCAAACTTGATGAACCAGTACTTCGATTTCATCGAGAGCCACATGGGTGAAACGGAGACCCACCGCGTGCGCTTCGAGTTGCGCGGCGTACCCAGCATGTTCGCAGAGTGGATCCATGCCGCCTACGAAGGGTTTGCTGTCGTAGTCGTCAAGGCCACCGGGGGCGTGGCGCCCAATATCGAGGTCGACATCGAGCCGAGTGCGCCCGTCAAAGGGCACACGGGCTGCCGGATGCGCATCATGTTTCAATGGAGCTGACTGCGGGGCCTGGCTGACGACCTGCGTGCTGCGCGCGCCGATCCTTGCTACCTGGACATCATGTTGTCGTTTCCCGAAGCGCCCACCGTCCCTTCTTCGCAGCGTGCCACCGGTAGCGTCGGCATGCGTTACGAAGACATCGCGCAGGACGGTGCGCTCAAGGTGCTCGGCATGCCACACGCGATCGGCATGGTCTGCTTTCGCGACCTCTGGCAGCACACTGAGATCAATCAGCAGACGCGGCCCAGGGGCGTGGTGTCGATCCTCAGTCGCCTTATTATGGAGGGCAGCGGAGGGCCGATCTCCGTGCGCAACGCAGTGGAAGTGGACGGTCGCTATCGCCTCACCCATACCCGCGACGCACAGGGAGCCGTCGACCGTGTGCTGCTGAACATGCATGCGGAGCTCTACGGCCCTGTTTCGACCACCCATGATCCGCAGCCGGTCAACGCGGGCACGCGCGTGCACGTCGGTCGCGTGTACGCGGAGCACGTGTTTACGCGGCCATTCGGACCGCCCGAACAACGTAAGGTACTGGCAATCGAGCTCGCGTCCGGCCCGTTCGTGCCCGAAGTGCAAGCGAGCTTCAGAAGTGCGCTGAGCACGCTGGATCTACCGGAGGGTGGCACGTGGATCGAGCCGAGCCTTGCGCGCGATGAGGCGCCGCTCGTGTTTGGCATCACGCACACTGACAGTAATCAACATGTCAACTCGCTTGTCTATCCCCAGCTGTTCGAAGATGCGGCGTTGCGACGCGCGTTCGCGCTTAATCGCGACACGAGCAAGCTGCTCGTCGACCACATCGACATCGCTTTTCGTAAACCGTGTTTTGCCGGCGAACGCATGTGGCTGTGGCTGCGCTCGTTCGAACATCAGGGCAAGCTTGGCGCGGTGGGCTACTTGGGGCCGGAGGGGTGCGAGCCTGCCAAGGCACACTGCATGTGCCGTCTTACTTTTCGCAGCTAGCGGTCGTGTCAACGTAGCTTGAGCTTGGCGCGGCCGAGCTTGAGCACGTGCGCAAACACGCCCTTGTCGACCGGCTGCACGGACAGGCGCATGCCGCGCTTGATCACGAGCATGTCGGCGCAGGCCGGATCGGCCTTCAGCGTATCGAGCGTCACGATCTGCGGCAGCTTCTCGACGAACTCGACTTCCACGCACTCCCAGCGCGGCTTGTCGCGCGTGCTCTTGGGATCGACGTACTCGCTCTTAGGATCGAACTGCGTCTCATCGACGAAGGCTTCACGACTGACCCGCGAGATGCCGACGACGCCGGGCGGCGTGCAGCTCGAGTGGTAAAAGAACGTGAGATCGCCGACGCGCATGTCGCGCATGTGATTGCGCGCCTGGTAGTTGCGGACGCCCTCCCAGGGGCTCTTGCCCTGGCGCTCTAGGTCGTCGATCGAGTACACGTCCGGTTCGGACTTCATCAACCAATAATGGATGGGACGTTTGCTCACGCGCGCGGTCATATCATGGCTTTTGATTTCGGCCGTAGCGCTGGCATCGGCCGGGCCTGTGCACGCCCAGACGCTGCTTGAGACGGGCGCGATTTCGCGCGTGGCGATGCCCTATCGCGGTGGCCCCGCGCTCGTGGGCGGGATCGTCGCCGTGACGAGTGCGGGCCTGCTGCTGGGTGGAAGCATCGCTATCGCGGTGGTGAATGATGCCGAAAGCGAGCGTCTCAGCCGTGGTCTGCTGTTGGGCGTGACGGCGCTCTCGGTGCCCTCGGTGGCGATCATGGCGTGGCTCAGCCGCAAGCGCGCGGACGTTGAAGGCTTTGCCCGCGTGCGCACCTGGGGTTGGGCGGCTTGGACGGGGGCCACGATCAACAGCGCCCTGCAGTGGGCGCTCGTGCTCGATGACCGTAGGATCTCGCCCGCGCTGACCATTGCGGCAGGCGGCATGGGCGCGCTCGGTGCATCGATTCACGCCTTGGACGCGTTCGCGAGCGCCCGCCGCGCGCACCTGCGCTTTTACTATCAAATCGGCCCGACCTCGTTCACCGCGAACCTTACTTTCTAAGGGGGCCTGGCTTCAATGACTGGGCCGACGCGCAGGCTGGGCAGACCAGGGCTGCAGAGGCCTACGCAGAGTCTGCACGACCTGCAAAGAAGGCGTTGGCCAGGGCGAGCTCTTCCGGCGAGCCCACGTGCACCCAATCGCCCGTGTGCACCAGGCCATGCATGCGCGACAGACGTCCGTCTGCGCCCTGCGCCGCCAGGTAGAGCTCACGCAACGAAAACGGCTCGGCTTTTCGTCCCTTGAACAGGCGCGGGTGCAGGATCTGCAGACCGGTAAAAACGTAAGGTGCACAGGCTTCGCGCACGAGAGCGCCATCGGCGGCGAGCGCGAAATCGCCCGGCCCCTGATAGCCGATGGCGCGCGCCACGGGATGCAGCAAAAGCAGTGCGTCCATGCGCTCCGGATCAAACGCCTGCGCCAGCCTAGTCAGCGCTGGAACGTCGCGATCGATCCAAATTGTGTCGGAATTGGCGCTGAAAAAGGGCGCTTGGCCAAAATAGTCAATGATCTTTGCGATCCCGCCACCCGTTTCTAGGATCGGGTCCTCATGGGACAGCGTGAGCGCCAGGTACGGGAAGCGCGTGGCGAGATGGGCTTGTACCTGCGCGGCCAGGTAGTGCGTGTTGACCACGATCTGCCGAATCCCGGCCTCGTCGAAGCGCTCTAGGGTGTGGTCGAGCAAGGCGCGGCCGCCCACGGAGATCAGCGGTTTGGGCGTGTGCTGGGTGAGCGGGCGCAGGCGCGTGCCGAGGCCGGCCGCAAACACCATGGCGCGCGACACCTGCACCTTGCGCTAGTCCATGAACATGACGCGCCCGCGCAGGAGCGACGCCTTGACCGGCCCAAAGGCGCGGCTGTCGTTTGAACGGGTGCGATGATCGCCGAGCACGTACACGTGGTCTTCGGGCACGCGCACCGGGGGCAAGGTCTGACCCCACTCGAGCGAGTGGCTCACGCGCCAAAGATGACTTGGCGAGTGTTCGGTATAGGTCTCGCAGGAGCTGTAGTGGCTGCGAAAACGCTGGGGCGGGCAGGCGTGTGGCCCGTCTTGAAGGAGCTTGCGTCCGTTGCGATAGACGACGTCTTGGCGCACTTCGATAACGTCGCCCGGCAAGCCGATCACACGCTTGACCAAGTCCTCGCGCGGATCTTGGGGGCTTGCGAGGATCACCACATCGCCGACCTCAGGCATCGACCAACTCAGGAGCGCATCGGCCATCCACGGTAGCGCCAGACCGTAAGCACAACGGGCGACAAACAGCTTCTCGCCGGTGAGCAGGGTGGGCTCCATCGACGGCCCGTCAACCTCGTAGGCTTGGGCGATGCCCACGCGCACGGCGACCGCCAAGCTCAAGGAAACGACCAACGTCTTGGCTAGGTCCCAGGCGCGCTCCACGTTGGTGGGTTCGCGATGGGGCAGGCGTTTGGAAATGGGTGGTGGATCCGTGTTGAGATCGCCGAGTGGATCGGTGTCGTCGCGGTCGTCGCCAGAGCCAGCCATAGGATCCCTGTACTCTAGCGCGATTCGCGGAGGTTCGGCGCCTCTTTGCAGAAGGCCGGCCCGGCGCGAGCTGGACTGGGGGAGGTTTAGCGCCGTCCCTTGAAGCCCATCATGCCCTGCACCACGGACTCACTGGCTTCTGCCACTTCCTGGGTCTCACGTGCCCGATCAGCGCAGTCTTCACACAGCTTTTTGGACTTCCCGTCGACGCGCATCACGACCAACTCGTCTACTTCGTCCCCGCAACCCTTACATACAGCCATGTTCGTGCTCCCTCATCGATCTCCCGCGAAGATCGCGTGTTGGCCCCCTTAGAGATCGAGTGCCTGGCTTAGCTCGTGCCACAGATCCTCGGCATCTTCGATGCCTACTGACAGGCGAAGCAAGCCTTCCCCGATTCCAAGCTGGGCACGTTGCTCGGGGGTGAGGCCGCGATGGGACGATGAGGCGGAATGGCTAAAGGAGGTGTCGGTGCCGCCCAAGCTCGGCATCAATGGAATGCCCGACGCGCGACGCACCACGCTCTCTGCGGCTGTGCGCGAGCCTACATCGAAGGAGAGCATGGCGCCCCACCCAGGGTAGTGGATCTTGGTCACGCGCGCATGCTCGCCTATGCGCTCTGCCAGGAAACGCGCGTTTTCCTGTGAGCGCTGCATGCGCACGTCCAAGGTCTTGATGCCGCGCACCGCGAGCCAGGCATCGAAGGGCGCAGCCACGCAGCCCATGCGCAGGGCTAGGCCGCGTGCCTCTGCAATCAGCTTCGGATCGCCCGCGACCATGCCCGCGCATAGATCGTGGTGACCGCCGAGAAACTTGGTGACGGAGTGCAACACCAAGTCCGCGCCGCTGGTCAGCGGACGGCGAAAGGCGGGCGTAGCAAACGTGTTGTCGACGAGCAGCCGCGTTTTGTAGGTGCGGCAGTGCCAGGAAATCGCGCCCACATCGACTTCGCGCACGAGAGGGTTGGACAAGGTTTCGACGATTAGCAACGCCGCGCCTTGGACGAGCGCATCGCCGACCTTGGCCGGATCGTACGCATCGACGTAGGCGACCTCGAGGCCGCTGCGCTTGAGGTCCTGTTCGAGTAAGGCGCGCGTGCCACCGTAAGCATCGGCCTGGCAGAGCACGCGGTCGCCCGGTTTGGTGCAGGCCAAAATCGCGCAATAGAACGCGGCCATGCCGCTCGAGGTGGCGAGCGCCGCTTCGGCGCCTTCGAGCGCTGCCACCGTGCTCTCGAGCGTGCGCGCGTTGGGCATGCCGTAGCGCGCGTACACGTAGCCTTCGCCGCCGCTTAGCGCAGGCTCGGCGGCTTCGATGCTGCTGAACTCAAAGACCGACGTTTGGACCAGCGGCTCGACGCTGGGCCGCCCTTGATCAAGGCCCGTGCGATCGGCGCGCACACCGCGTGCAGCCGTGGTGGCGATGCTGGGCCGAGGAGCGGAGGAGGGACGAAGCGAGCGACGTTCACGACTCATGGCCCCCGTTATACTGGCTCGCGCGAGTCTGTGGGATGCGTATGCTCGCGAGCGTGTCGCAACGCCTGCATCACGTGCACATTTCGCCCTTGCCACCCTGGCTCGACGCAGGGCGTTTGCTCGGGCCCGAGCCGTTTACGTTTCGCGAAATCGAGCCGGGCGCGCTCGAAGCCCACGCCGAGCTTTCGCCCCATGCGGCCGCCGAGCTAGCCACCCGCCTGCGTGGGCTGGGCGTTGACGGCAGGCCCTTACGCATCGACGTCACGCCGCCGCTCGGGCGCGCGTTGGTACGTGCGGCACGCCTGGCAGAAGCGCGAGCGCGTCGCGAGCTAACACCGGGGTTCGTTCAGCACGGCGTGCGTGTCGACGAGGAAGGGCGCTTTTCGCTGACGCCCGAGGCTTTGGCGCTTGAGTTAGGCCGTCGTGCCGCAGGCCTGCGCGTGCTGGACGTGTGCTGCGGTAGTGGCGGCAACAGTATCGGCTTTGCGCGCGCTGGCTGCGACGTGACTGCGATCGAGCTTGATCCCGAACGTGCCGCCGATGCGCGCCACAATGCGAAAGTCTACGGCGTGGCCGAGCGTGTCCAGGTGCTTACCGGCGATGCGCGAGTGATCTCAACGAGCATTGAGGCGGACCTCGTATTCATCGATCCGCCCTGGGGACGCGACTACGACAAAAAGGCGATGCGGCTCTCTGACTTAACCTTACTCGGCGAGCTGTTTACCTTGTGCGACCGCTTTGCCCAAATCTGGATCAAACTGCCCGCCTCGTTCGCCACCGAGGACTTGCCGGGCTTTGAGCCCGAAGCGGTGTTTGGTGCCGCAAACGGCGATGCGCGACGAATCAAATTCCTATTGCTACGGCGCTAGTGACCAGCGGCCACCAAATATGACGTCAACGCCACCAACGAGGTGAGCGCGAACATGGTAAGGCCCAGCGTGTGCTCGATGCGCACGCGACGCAGTCCGGACTTGACGGGCGGCATGGGCGTGACCCCATCATTGTCGGTCGCAACACTCGGACCCGCGAGCGCCGCCTTGCGCAATAGTGGGTCGTACACGTCGGTCGGCGATGTTTCGGGCTCATCGGTGAATGCAGGATGCAGCTCCACCGGCTGGGCAGGCCTAAGACGTGCGACGTCATGGCGCGTGATCTCGTCGGCGTCGTACACGGCGGGTGAGGGCTTTTGTGGAAGCGGTGGCTGGCTTGCGCGGCCCGTGTCCGGGCACAGGCGTGCCAGAATCTCTTCGGCATCGGCATAGCCGCGGCTGCTTAGAAAGCGCAGATGGGGCACCGCTTCGGCGTAGCGCCGTTCGCGAAACAGGCAGCGTACGAGCTCGAAGCGATGGCGATGGCTCTGCACGCGATCGGGCGCGGCGTTGACGTAGCTTTGAAGGCGCATGCGGCGCACGGGCAACTGATTGCCGCCCAAGCGGCGCAGCAAGGCTTCAAGGGCCTCGCCGTGATCGGGCACAAGATCGAGTGCGCGCTGCAGGTCGGTAATCGCAGCCTTACCGATGTCAAAGGTCCCAAGCTCGTACAACAGCTGAGCTGCGCGATGTCGGTCCTCGAGGGCTCCGCGTTCGTCGCTGGCAAGCTTGCGGCGCGCACGTCGTGCATAGAGTCCGGCCAGGGCCCGCTTGGCGTCCGGATGCTCAGGAAACGCGCGCAGGGCATCACACAGCGCTTCGATCGCGCCTTCGAGATTGTCGGTATGTTTCACGCGCAGGTGCGCCAGCATGAAGCTTGCGAGCGCGCATAGCGAAGGGGTGCAGCCGTCGCGCCGGGTGGCAAGCGACCATTCAGTAAACACCTGCTCAAGCTCGTTGAAGTCGCGCGCGCGCTCCAGAAACAGCCGTATTTCTGAAGCCACCTGCTCGTGGGCGGGGTCGCGCTCGAGCGCCGAAATCAGCGTGGGCAAGATGGCCGGGTCGCTGGGCGTTGCTTCCAGCATGCGTCGCGCCGCATCGAGCAGCGCCTGGGAAGCGAGCGTATCGTCCGGAGCGTAAGGTGCCCACCAGCGCAGGATCTCGGCAAGCTCCGCCGCGTACTTGGGCGCGTTCAGCTCGCGGCGCAAGGCATCTAGCGTCTCGAGGCGGTGGGGGTGTTGATACAGCTCGTCGGCGAGTGCGCGCGCTCGGATGTGCATGACGGGCTCCAGTCTAGCGAGGTGGAAGTAGCTCCATCCACCGCTAGGCCATCGCAAGATCGATGCCGATTATTCAGTACGCAGCACGACTGGAAAGCCACGCTGCTTGCGTGATTTGAGCTGCCACAGTCCCCGCCATACTGTTGGCTCCGCACATCAGGCCGCGCGCCCTTGATGGGCACGCTTCACAGCCTCTGGGTCATGCAGCTTCACTTGGTAGCCCAGCGTCTTGTGCGCGTTGGCGAGATCGAGCGAACGCTGAAACATTCGCTGTCCGTGGTCATGCAACAGGCGCTCACCAAGTGGGATACTGTGCACCAGACTCATCGCCGTACCGACTGCACGCAACAGCGTAAGGCCGGGGTAATTTCGCTGTCGAATGATGCGCAAACCCTCCATTAGATCGTTGCCGACTAGGTGGGCTGTGACTTGGTAGAGGAAGTGGCGGCGCACAGGTTGCGGGATGAAGGCCGGGCCCTTGTCCGCAATCTCGTCCAAGATCGCGCGTGCGCCAACCATGCCCTTTTTGGGCTGCGCTTGGTGCTTGAGCATCGGCAGAAACTGCGCGATTTCCTGCTCGAATGATCTTGGAAGCCACGCCTCGTTGATGCCGAGCACGTGGCCTGCGTAGCGCCACAACTGAAAGTGCGACTCGATCTCTGCGTCGGTCAAACGCACGCCCATGCGCAGCAGATTGCGCATGTTCATGAAGCTGAACTCGCTCAGCGTGATCGCCAGATCCTCTTGGTTGATCGGGGCGTCGTAATCCGCGCGAAAGCGGCCTGACTCGCGAATCCAAATGCGAATGGCCGCATGCAGCAGACGCACGCGCAGCAGCGTGTCGTGGGCTTTACCGCCGGGCTTCACTTCCTCGGGGCGCGACATGTAAAACACAAGCGCGCTGGTCTCGACCAGGCGACGACTGATATCGCCGGGCATGGCGAGCCGACCGGTAAACTGCGTGACCTTGGCAGCCTTGTAGAACACGTAGCCGCCGACCAACGATCCCGTGAGGAGCGACAGGCCCATCAGCGGTCCGTAGGCGGCGATCATGCGTTGGCCCGCGCGCATCTGGTCGAAGTCGACCCAGTCGGGCACGCGGTTCGCCTCGTCGAGAAACTCTTTGTACAGCCCGCCGTGGGTCGTTGCGCGCTCACGCACGAGCGCGAGCATGTCGTTCGGATTTCGGACTTTCACCGTCTGGTAGAGGTCCGCTAACACGGCGTCGGCGAGCGGGTCGCACTCCTGTCGCGAGGCCTGTAGCCGCTCTTCGGTGTAGGGCTCCTTGTACTCGATTTGGTCTAAGGGTTTGAGACGCTTGAAATCCCGTTTCCACTCGGGTCGATGCATGAGACCGCTCCTGTCGCCGCCGCATCCGCACGCAGCTAACCAGATGGTGAGTTACAACTCGCGCCGAAGTCAAGACGTCTGCGAGCGGCGTCTGCGGGTGGTCCACCGGTGCCGTCCACCGGCGCCGTGAAACGCTAGAGGCTGTCGAGGAGACAGAGGGAATGCACGCGCAGCTGAGATGTGTTCTGGCGCGCAGGTTGCCTGGCGGAGCAAGCGGGGGTAGGCTCGCGCCGTTTTCCGAGGACCCGGAAGGACCGTAAGTGGCGAAAAAGCGACAGAGAAACTTTCGACAAGAGAACGAAGGCGAGGAGGACGATCTTCGCGACGATCACGTCAAGTTGGACGGCGTGGTATCCGAGGTGTTCGCAGGCGGGCAGTTCGAAGTCAAAACCGATCCCGGCGCTGTCGTGCGCGCCCGGCTTTGCGGCCGCATGCGCAAGTTCAGGATTCGCGTGATTCTCGGCGACCGCGTGACGGTGGCCCTTTCGCCCTACGATCTTAGCCACGGCATGATCGTCTTCCGCGCGAAATAGTCCTTCATATTCAGGTGCGCGACAACACGTCGTATGCTGCGCGCATGAGCGAAGACACGCGCACCATTCATCGCATCTGCCCGTTGTGCGAGGCCACCTGTGGTTTGGCGGTAACGGTGCGTGGTCAGCAGGTAGAGGACATCCGCGGCGACGCGCTCGACCCGTTTTCCCGCGGCTACATCTGCCCGAAAGCCCACGGTCTGAAAGGCCTAGAAGAGGATCCAGATCGCCTGACGCGGCCTTTGCGCAGGCGCGGCAACGATTTTGAAGAGATCAGCTGGGACGAGGCGTACGCCGAAGCCATCGAGCGTCTGAGCGCACTGCGTAACAAATATGGGGCCGATGCGATCGGCACGTATGTGGGCAATCCAGCGGCCCACAGCCTGGCAGCCATGGTGTACGGCCCGGTCTTGCAGCGCGCGCTACGCACGAAGAATCGCTTCAGTGCGAGCTCAGCCGATCAGCTGCCCAAGATGATCAGTGCAGGTTTGATGTTCGGTGCGGGTTTGCTCATCCCGGTGCCCGATCTGGATCGCACCGACTATCTGCTCGTGCTCGGCGGCAACCCGCGCGTCTCCAACGGCAGCCTGATGACCGCCCCTGACATGCCGGGCAGACTCGACGCCATCCTTGCCCGAGGTGGCAAAGTCGTGGTGATCGACCCGCGCCGCTCGGAGACGGCGGCCAAAGCGAGCGAGCACGTCTTCATTCGTCCTGGCTCGGACGCGGCGTTCTTGTTTGCGCTGCTGCACGTCTTATTTGCAGAGGGTAAGGTGCGGCTCGGCCGGGCCGAAGGTCTCGTCAAGCACGTTGACGAAATACGAGAGCTCGTTACCCGTTTCTCGCCCGAGCGAGTCGCGGCCTTTACGGGTATCGCACCAGAGGTCACCCGGCGTATCGCCCGCGAGCTGAGCTGCGCCAAAACGGCGGCCTGCTACGGACGCATCGGCACCACTTGTCAGCGCTTTGGTTCACTTGCGAGCTGGGCTATCGATCTGGTCAACGTGCTCTCGGGCAACCTCGATAGCGAAGGTGGCGCCATGTTCACGCGGCCGGCAGCCAGTCGTGGCGGGAACCGTAAGGATGGCGCGCTGGGTGGGCCGGGTTTGAAGCTCAGTGCACGCAAAAGTCGAGTGCGCGGCCTGCCTTTCATGTTTGGCGAGTTTCCCGTGGCAACGCTTGCCGACGAAATCCTCACGCCGGGAGACGGTCAGATTCGCGGGATGCTTACGATCGCCGGTAACCCCGTATCGAGTGCGCCAGGTGTGGGCAGGCTCGAACAAGCTTTTGCTTCGCTCGAAACCATGGTGAGCGTCGACTTCTATGTGAATGAGACCACGCGCTTTGCCCATCTGATCTTACCGCCCCCTGCGCCGCTTCAGAGGAGCACCTATGACCTGACGCTGTATCAGCTTGCGGTACGCAATGTGGCCAAGTACTCGCCCGCCGCCACGCAACCGGCCGAGGGCCAACCACAAGAGTGGGAAATCCTGGCGACGCTGGCCAAGGGGATGCTCGGCACCGGGCACCTTACTCTGCAGCAGGCGGACGACGAATCGCTAGCTCAGATCGTGCGCGAAGAGGTGGGGGACGGTGGACGCTGGTCAGGTCTGACCACGAACGAAGCGCTCGAGATGCTCGGGGCCACGCCTGGACCTGAGCGTGTCCTTGACCTGCTACTTCGCACCGGCCCTTTTGGCGATGGTTTTGGAAGGGCTGCGGGCGGCTTGAGCTTGAGCGTACTTATCGCAGCGCCCCACGGCCTGGACCTCGGAGCACTGCAAAAGGAGCTGCCCAACGTCTTGCGCACGCCCGATGCGCGGATCGAGCTTGCGCCGAGCTTGCTGATGGAAGATGTGGGCAGGCTCGAGGCGCTGCTGGACGGGCAGCCTGAAACACACGGCGCCTCGCTCACCCTCGTGGGACGTAGGCACCTGCGCAGTAACAACTCATGGATGCACAACATCACCTCGCTTACGAAGGGTAAGACTCGCTGCACACTGCTCGTGCACGCGGTGGACGCCGAGCGCGCAGGGTTGCTAACCGGGGATATGGCACAGCTTGAAAGCGAGGCCGGGGCCGTGCTCGTGCAGGTTGAAATCTCGGAGGAGATGATGCCCGGCGTGGTGTCGCTGCCCCATGGCTTTGGACACGCTGTGGCAGGTTCACGACAACGTGTGGCTTCGCAGCAGCCAGGCGCGAACGTCAATCGTGTCTCGGATCCCGGCTTCCTCGATGCGGTCAGCGGAAATGCGGCGTTCAACGGGCTTGAGGTGCGCCTGTCGCGCGCGCCTGTGTGCGTGTGAGGTTCTGCTGCCTGTGTGTGTCTCCCACATCGTGCGTGCACTGACGCTAAGATTCAGGTTGTCTACGGCACAATGGGCGGTGTTTGATGGGGCTTGCGCGCGCAGTGCGAGTAGCATCATAGGCTGAGCGCGCAGGAGCGACCGGACTATGGCGAGCCCAAAAAGCGGTGATCACTCAGCGAACGGCGGACCGCCGAAGCGCATCAGTCCGGACTCGAGTGAGCGGCCAGGCGTGTACGTTCAGGTCGCCGGCGGCCCGCGTAGGAAGAAATCCTCGAGCAGTTACAAGGCGCAGGAGTCAGGCAATCACGCGGTCGAGCAGACGCGACCTGCCAGGTCTCCGAGTACAGCGCGGCAAACACCTGGGCCGCTGGGCATGGGCGATAAGCGCGAGGTGCGCTCGGAGCCTGTGCCGCCCTCGGAGCCGGCGCCGCGCTCGCAGAGTGAAGTTCGGGAGAAGCAGCCGGCACGCGCGGAGCCGCCGGTCGCCCAGGGACGCGTCAAGGCGCGCATCGTCGAGATCAACGAATCGAGCTACGAGCCGCGCGCCGAGTCGGAGAACACCAACTGCCGGGCAGAGCGTGCAGCGATGGTGCGCAGCACGCCGCCTGGTTCTTCGTCGGTGCCTGCCTCGAAATCGCTCCCGCCGTCCAGGTCAGTGCCTCCCGGGCGCTTGTCTGAGCCATCTGTGCTCGATGCCAAGCCCATTCTGCACTCGGAACCGGCCGTGCCGGCCCGCACGCCCTGGGGGGTCATCTTCCTCGCGGCCGTGATGTCCGCGATCATCACCGCCGCAGGGGTCGTGGCCATACAAGAATGGATGCGCAGTCAGAACGAGGGAGTGCAGGCAGCGCCAGTCGCGCGTTCTGCAAAGAGTAAGGCGGTAGCACGGGCAGGAACCAAGCTGCCGCGAGCAGCGCCTACAGACGCGGTGGTCACGCCCGCGGCCGTGGACATGATCGTGCCTGCGACGCCATCGCCCGCCGCGCCTGCAGCGGCCACGCCTGCGCCTGCGCCGGTCACCACGCCTCAGAAATCTGTGGCGGCAGCTTCTCCGGCAGCTCCTACACGTCCGGCTGCACATCGACCCGCGCTACGCGGCAAGCCGCATGCAGGCGTCGCCAGTAGCGCCCGCCCCGCGGCCGCATCCCCGAAAGCCGAGACTGATGCGCCGATTCCGGACAACCCCTACGAGTCCGACGGACCGGCCGCTCCGTAAGCGCCCGGGCGGGTACCACGTGCACGGCGCCTTGGCGCTCGACGCGGATGAGCTCACTCATCTGGAAGAAGCCCGTAATCATCGGCGATCGATAGTAAGGCCTGGGCGAGCTTGCTCGGGGCCGTGAACGGTGCGTCGTGATCGGCATCGATCCAACCGTAAGGTATACCTTGAGCTTCCAGCCGCGTACGGCCGTGGGCACATGGGTAGGTATCGGGGGTGCGGCTGCAGAACAGGTAGTGGCGGGGGAGGGCGAGCGCGGCAGGGTGGTCTAGCACGAGTGAATCGAGCGACGGGCCCACCGGGGTTGCGCAAAGTCGCGCGTTGAGCCAGGCAGCGTCATCGGCGCCTAGCTCGGGCGTCTGAGCGAGCGGGCGCGGCGGCAACCATTGCCCGCGCGCGAGGCTAGGCATGCTGACGTGGGCGAGCGCCGGCGCGACTAAGTCGACCGCGCGCTCTCCGTGACGTGGCACCGGGGAATCGACGAACACCAAGGCTGCGATACGAGGGTGAGCGAGCTGACTGGCAGCGCTTATCACCAGGCCGCCCTGACTGTGTCCAACGAGAATCACCCGCTCGACATCCTCAAGCTCAAGCAGCCGTGCGACGCACAGTGCGTAGTCGTTGAGAGAGAGCGGGCGCGGCGTGTTGAATGCCTGCTCACCCGCACCGGGCAGGCTCGGTGCATGCGTCGCGTGCCCCGCGGCATGCAGCAGTGGCCGCAGCCGTGAAAAGCTGAATCCGCCGCGAAATGCGCCGTGAATGAGCACGAAAGTAGCCATCGGCAAACGGCCTCAGTCGTCCAATACGATCTGCATGAACTCGCGACCGGGTCGGCCGTTGTACTGCGCGACGTCGATATGCTGCGTAAGCGCTTCGATCTGCCGCTGGTAGTCCGGATGCTGCGTCATCGCTTCATACGCTGCGACGTCGTCAAACCAGCGCAGATTGGTGAAGTGGGTGGGGTCGTCGACACCTTGGATAAGCTTACGCTGATGAAATCCGCGGTGCTGCTGCATGAAGCTCAAAAAGACCCGCGATTGCTCGATATAAGCTGAGGCGCTTGCCCCCGCGTCTTTCGTCCAGGCATGGCTTACGACGATGATCATGGAAGCGAACGTGCCATGGCGCAGCGCCTGCGCAAAGGCTTGAACGCACGTTAGAAGTCGGCGCGCAGCGAGAATGCGAGCATCGCCATACCGTTGTCGTCGAAGTCGGCGAAGAGGTCGTCGCTCAGCTCAAGTTGCATGATCTCTGCAGGCGGCGCGTTGATCGCTGCGGGTGGATGCAGCGAGCCATCCCGATCCACCAGGGTGCCTGTCTCTCGAATCGTATCGAGCATCAGCTGCAGGGCCGCGTCACTGTCTGCAAGCGCTCGCTTTGATGCGACCACGAACAGCTGCGCTTCACCCTGTGCGTGAGACAGTAAGCCCCGAGGTGCACGAAAAAGCGCGCTGCGCGTGAGCTCGGCTTCCTCTTGATGCATTAGCTCGCCGGCGTGCCCGTCCGGCGCGATGTAGACAAGACGCACGTGGGCCTCGCTCTCAAGCTCGACGTGGATAAACACCGCATCGTTCGCGCCGAGCGCTTGCCCCGGACACAGTGGACGCTTCGGCTTATCCGCACCGTGCGCCGCCGAAAGGTAGACCTCAAGCGAGTGGCCTGTGCCACGTGCGGCGGCGCCACACTCGTCGTTGTGAACGGCTGGGGGTTTGGGTGTTGCGCAAGCCATCGCAAGCAGCGCGCCCGACATGGCAGCCAGCAGACGTCCCATCGCGCCGATCATAACGCTTGCCGGCCTTGCGCGCGGCAACGTATTCACTGCTCTGTAAGGTTGACGAGGACCCGATGACCAACGCTACCGACGCAAACCCGCCCAGCGAGCCCAGCGAGGCCGCCCATCCCGTCCCTCCTATTCATCCGTGCGCCGAGGGCTGGGTACTACCTCCTGAAGGTCGGCCCAGCGAGCTAGGGCAAGGGATCCTGCGCACGAACTTGCGCAGCCTGTGCGCGCGCGAGGGCCGTATCGAACATCACCTGATGGTGGTGGCGCGCATCGGCGTAGCCCAGCTCGAGGTGCCCACCGCGAGTGAGCCATTGCCCTTTGCGCATGTGAACTTGTCCGATGAGTACGTGTTGGTGCTACCCACGGGCCACGCGCTGCTCGACTCGTTTCCGTTTCGTGTGTTCGTGACTCACTCAGAGTCCAACGACGACCTGCTGCGCATCCAACACCGTGTGCTCGAGCTCGTGCTGCATCCTTACGGTTTCTCCCACTGGCCAGGTCGCCTGCGCGCGCCATACGTACCGATGGCCTTTCCGCCGGGCATGCGCAGAGCGGGCCTGACGCTGGTGTTCTGTGCCAGCGCGATAAGCGCTCCGCCCGTCGAGCGCGCGCTGTGGACAACGCAGGGCCTGGAGGCGAGCGCCAAGCTTTACGGCGAGCAAGCCGTGCCCGTGCTGATCGCCGACCTCAAGCGCGAAAGCG
>JBBSJC010000110.1:0-17415 GCA_038257655.1 Polyangiales bacterium
GTGGGGAGTCGGCCGCGACGGATCAAATCAAGCAGCTGCAGCGGAGGGCATTACAGACATCGTCGGCATGTAACCTTCGGTCGACGCGTAATCACCTAGCATCTCTTGAAGATGCTTTCGCGCGCGGTGTAGACGCGACATCACGGTGCCGATGGGACAACCAAGCTGCGTAGCAACCTCTCGGTAGCTGAGGTCGGCAAGGTCGACAAGCTCGACCACTGCCCGAAACTCGGCGGGAAGCGCCGCGAGGGCCGAACCCACCTCGTCGCCAACGCCGTCGCGCAGGGCGCCACGGAACTCGATCGCCGAATGCGCTTCGCGCCGTGATTCTTCTGCGGCCAGGCGGAACAACTCACGCTCGCGGCGTTGTTTGCGATACGCGTTGATAAACGTGTTCACAAGAATGCGGTGCAGCCAAGCACGCGCGTTGCTGCCTGGCTCGAAACGATCCCAGAACGTCCAGGCTCGCATCACGGCGTCTTGCACTAGGTCGTCTGCTTCGTCGCGACTGCCAGTCAGCCTTCGAGCGGCCTCGCGCAACGCCGTGCTGTGGCGCGCAACGGCATCATCGAAGGAATCATCTGCGTGCGACGAGAGTTGGCTCCCCATGCGTCCTCCTCAGGAAACAGAGCGCCGACTGCGCCCCATTCATGGGAAGGCCTTACTGCAACGGTGGTGCCACTGCAGACGGCGCAGACGTAAGTCTCATAATTTCAAGTAGATAACGATGTCTATTCCGGATTCACCCGGCGTTACACGGCTCGAACCATGACATTGGCGCCATGGGGGTGGCGCAGCAAAGGCACGGGTCATCGTGTAAGCCGAAAGCAGCCCTGCATGGCCATGGGAATGGCCGCGGCAACTTCGCTTGCGAACAGCCCGCGATCCGCCTGCGCCGCATGTTCTCCCGCGAGCGCATGCAAAAAAACGCCGACCCAAGCGGCCTCAAAGGGGGGTAGCTGGCAAAGCAGCGCCGCGATCACGCCTGAGAGGACGTCGCCTGTTCCAGCTACGCCGAGTGCGGGCGTACCGGCTGAGCAAATTCTTAAGGCGCCCTCTGGCGAAGCGATCACGGTGCGCGCGCCCTTCAGCACCACCGTTTGTGCGCTAGCGTGGGCGAGCTCGAGCGCGGCTGCGTAGCGATCCGCTTGCACCGCGGGGGTGGAGCGGCCGAGTAGACGTGAAGCTTCGCCAGGATGAGGCGTGAGCACGCGCGGCCCGCACGCGGCGCGCAACGAGGACAGAGGAGATGGAGAGTTTGCGCGAGCGCCGCCGCTTGCTGGCGCCAGGGCTGTCAGAGCGTCTGCGTCGAGCACGCATGGCAAGGGCAACGCGCAGGCAAGCTCGCGGGCGATAGCTGAGGTGGCAGCATCGAGCCCAAACCCCGGACCGAGTACCGCGGCAGTTTTTCCCTCCGCGAAACGCAGCGCCGATGTGGCGGTATCCGGGGCGTCCGCCAGGGCGACCGTCATCACTTCGACCACCTTTTGCTCGAGCGCCTGCTGCGCCTTGCCGTGGGTGGCGATCGTCACGAGCCCCGCACCAGCACGCAGTGCTCCAAGTGATGCAAGGAAAGCTGCACCCGTTTTCCCTGGTGAGCCGGCGATCGCGAGCACATGGCCATTGCTGCCCTTGTGCGCGTCGGCGGCTCGCGGCACGAGCACGCGCGCCACGTCCGCTATTTCGATCACCCCGCAGCGAGCGCTTTCAGCGGCTGGCACCCCGATATCGACGCAGTGCACTTCGCCCGCGCACTCTGTGCCGGGGTACTGATGCAGCCCGCGCTTGTGCGCTGCGAAGGTCACCGTGTGCGTCGCCCGGATCGCTACGCCGAGCACCTGGCCGGTGTTGGCATCGACCCCGCTCGGCAAATCGAGAGCAAAGCGCTGCGCACGGCTCGCATTTAGAACTGTGATCACTTGGGCATAAAGACCGCTGACCTCGCGATCGAGGCCCGTACCGAACAACCCATCCACAATCAGGCTCGCCTCGGACGCAGCGGTCTGCAGCGCAAACAGCCCGGACGCAGCGTCGATCGACTCGATGCTCAACCCCAGCTTGAGCAATGCCTCGAAGTTGATCAGCGCATCGCCGTGCACGCGCGCGCGTGACCCCACAAGCATGCAGCGTGGCACGATTCCAGCGGCCAGAAGCTTGCGCGCAACGACCCAGGCATCGCCACCGTTCTGTCCCGTGCCGCCGATGATCAACACACGCGCAAGCGACCCGCGCGCTCGCTCCAGCAATACGCGTGTCGCGCCCATGCCCGCGTTTTCCATCAGCACAATGCCCGGAATGCCGAGCGTGCCGATGGCCTCGGCATCAAACGCCCGAGCCTCTTCACGTGTTGCAAGGGGGATCACGCGATGCCTCAGAGTTGGTAGCGGCGCCTGAGCAGCTCGCCCAACGCATCTCGTACGCTGTCTGCCTGATAGCCGTAGCGCTCGCACAGGCGGTCCAGGGCTGAGCGCGCAAGCTCGGCATGCTCCTGATCGAGGTCGGGATCCTTCTCGTTGGCGAGCAGCTTCAGAACGTCTTCGCCTATCTCTTGCAACTGCTTGCGGCGGTCACTGAAGTAAGCCTCTTTCATGCGCTCGAGCTGACGCGGAAAGACACGGGGATAATCCACCTTCTCGCCGGGCCGATCGATGGCGTGTCCTGCGATCTGGTTCATCAAGCTACGCCTAAACGCTTCAACATTCGGGCCCGCGCCCAAGGTCTTCTCGACGCCGGACATCATCTCCTTGTCGGTATCCTCGGTCTGACCGGTGGCCCTGTTGTAGATGCGCTCGTTCTTGATCCAGTGCGACACGTGCATGATGTAGCGATCGAAAAGCTGGACGTATCGCGCCTCATCGACGAGGCCCGTGGAATCGCGGAACTCGACGTCTACGCGATCGAGCCAACGATCGCGCACTTGCTCGATGAACGATGCGTGGTCCTGGTAACCAGCGGCCGGCGACTCGCGCAAGAATCCGTATTCGCCGGCGCGACACAGGGCGCGAATGCATGACAGCACGGCCAAGGGTGATAGGCAGCTGAAGTCTGGGTGTTGGGCCGCATCGAGAATCAACGTGCGCATCTCACGTGGCGATGCCCCCGTCAGGCCTTCGTAAAGCGTGGCTTGCTCGGCCTCGGCCAACATGTCTGCAACGCCGTGCGTGAGGCGCAGGTTGTCTTCGTCGCCAAGCCGCTTGGGCGCCTTACCCTCTGCGTAGAGCTCGGCCTTTTCCATCGGGGTCAGCTCTGCGGCAAGCTCGCCCAAGGTTTTGTCGGAGTAACGCTCCGGGTCGGCGCGACGCAGTCGCGACAGCACGGCCCACAACGCCGCGACGTAGGTCGCGTGGGGCGCGACGTGCTTGCGCACTTGCGAGACGACCTGCACGTCGTAGATCGCGCGCTCTTTGTTGTAGTCGCGCAGGTACGGCACGCGGATCAGCTGAATGCGGCCACGAAACGAGTGATAATCAGGGTGCTCGCGAAATGCCGCCAGGTGCAGCTCGTTGGAGCTTGCGATCATCACAGCGTTGATCGGCAGCGTCGACAATGGCAGCGACACTTCGCCCGTCTCGATCGCGAGCAACAGATACTTCCAGGCATCGAGCGGGCGCTTCAATAGATCGCTGTACTCGATGATACCGCCTGAGGCATCGACGAGCTCCCCGTACGGCTCGTACAAAGTAAGTGAGCTCAGTGATGCGGGCAGTGAGCCGAGCGATGTGTCCGCGGTGATCTGACGCTCACTGGCGTCGACCGCCATTTGCGGACCAATCGTCACGGCGCCCACGCGGTAACGGCGTGAAATCGTGGTGCGTTCGACCTGCACGTGCGCGAGCACGCGCGCCAAGTCGCCGCGATAGGCCGTAAGCAAGGCTTCGAAAATCTGCTTGTTCTTTTGGCCGAGCTGACCGCGCGAGATCCAGGTCGGGGCGGAATCGCCCACGTTCTTGTCCGCATACGCCTTGCCTACCAACGCCTGACGCTCATGCAGCGGCACGAGCAGCAGTGGATGCTCGCGGATGGGGCTGCGCATTTTGACATCGATGCGACCCTCAGGCAGATGAGCATACGTTTCGCCGGGACGTGGGCCTTCGTCGCGCGAGCCAAAGCCGATGGTCTTACCATCTGTGCCGCGCGGGAAAATCCACGAAAAGCGATACTGGGCGCCTTCGGGCTGCTTTGAGTAGTGCTCGAGCGCGCGCATCAAACACAAGGCAAACGTGCTCTTCGCGCTGCCATTGGGACCGTGCAGCAAGAGCAAACGATTGGCACGACCTTCACGCGCGAAGTTGGACAGCGCGCGATAGAACGCCTGCTGGATGTTTTCGTGACCGACGAGGAAGTCGAGCGGCGTCAGTCCCTCGTCACGCTCAAAAGCGAGGTCAAACAGGCGAAAGCGCTGCACCTTACCGGCAGGCTGGTCGACCTCGTAGCTGCCGTAGTGGTCGAAACAATCCCGTAAATAGCGCGCGGCATCTCGCGTGTGTCGCCACGGATGCGCGGCGAACTCTTCGAGATACTCCGCAAACGAAAGAACGCGCTTCTCTGCTTCAAATCGCTCGCGCACGCGCGCGCCGATGCGCTCGAGCTCACCCTTCAGATCCGGCATACGTCGATGGTACGCGGAACTGGGTGTCCCGTGCCACGTCCGACGAGATCCCGGGCTACATCACCTGCAGATTCAAGGCGATGGTGCGCTGATCAGGTACGCAGGTCTCTTTCGTGCACACCGCAAAATCGACCACGGCCTCGACCACGTGGCTGCCTTTGGGGGCGCTGAAAGAGACATCAAAGCGCGCGGACTCTTCGCCAAACTGGGTCGCATCCGGCTTGCTTAGCGAGGATTTGGGCAGCGTCAGCTCCGGGGGTGCCTTGAGATCGACGCGAATCGGGTAATCCTGATTGACGTGGTAGCCCCCCGCGGCGGTGAGAACGACTCGGAATTTCCCGTCGACCTTCCCGTCAGCGTACCCAACCGGCTTCCCAACCGGCTTCCCAACCGGCTTCTCCTCCCCAGACGCGGGGTCCGTTTCGAAGGCAAGATGAAACGTGTTTTCCTTGATCGCGGCGGGAGGCGGCCCTTTGGGCGCTTCGACGGCGGGCGGCGCTTGGACGATCTGCGCAGGGCCCGCTGGCTCCGTGGCTGCCGGCGCGCTCGTGCCTTCCGAGCCGCCACATGCCGACAGCACGGAGAGCGAGAGGCCCATCAGACTGACCTGCAGTTTTCGTTTCGCTGGCATAGAGCCCTTCTTTCGTCTAGCGAGGATAGGTCGCGATAATCAGTTATTGTGCACGACGACGCGACCTGGGGTCTTACCATCGCCCTGCCCGCCCCGTCGAAGCGCTGCATCGTGCTCCGTCTCGGCCACAATTTCGCTGCTCGCTGGGGAAAGGTGCCAGTGGGCTGCCGTGCGGCCGCCGTCTTCTTCGTACCATTTCAAGTAGGCGACGAACGGCTGGCTTTGCAAGCGAGCCAAGTTGTCGTTGACGCTCATGAAGCCGGGTGCGCCCTCCCGCACGGCAAGCTCGATCTCTTTGCCCGGCAGCTCGCCGAGAATCTTGCGGTCGACTGTTGCGAACAAGCGATGTGTCACCCGCTGCTCGGGATCGGTATCCGTGCGCACGGTCTTGACCGTGACAATGGCGATCGCATCTGCAGAACCGATGCGGATATCCAAGTCCTTGTCCCAATCATCGCGCCAGCGCCCTTCGAGCCCGCCGAGGGTAGCGATGAAGTCGACGCCGTGCTCGTAAACGCGGGCTTCGTCGGCGGTTAGCGGCGTCGTGGCAACATCCTTGGCCTGGCTTGCTCCGCAGCCGTGAAGACCGAGCAGCCCGGTGAAGCTCGCGATGCCTGCGAACGTAGCGGCGAGCACGAGGACAAAGAGCCGTGAAAACGTGGTGATTTGATGCACGGTCACACTCTAGAGGGGGCCCCGTGCATCGTCAAACGTGCGTCAAACGCTGCCACAGCAGCTCCAGATCGCGCGCGAGTGGCGCTTCTAGCCTGAGTGTCTCTCCGGTGTTGGGGTGGATGAACTCCAGTTGATGCGCGTGCAATGCGTGCCGGTCGTGGCCCAAACGCGCAAGCAGGTCCGGCGTGAGACCCGTCTCGATGTACTCAAGGAAAGTCGCCACGCGCTCGGGGCCGTAGAGCTTGTCTCCCAGGATGGGATGACCGACCGCGGACAGGTGCACGCGCAACTGATGCTGACGCCCCGTATGGGGAGATAGCGAGAGCAAGCTGTAGCCACGGCAACGCGCCCGCACGTGATATTCGGTGACCGCAGGCAGACCGTCAGGTCGCGGCTCCATCAAGATGTGTAAGCCCTCGCGCGCACGCGCCATCGGCATGTCGATGACGCCGCTATCCTGCAAAACCTCACCGCGCACGATCGCGAGATAGGTCTTGCGCATGTGGCGATTCTCGAAGGCGTGCTTGAGCTTGCGTTCGTGCTCGAGATCACGTGCGCACAACAGCAAGCCGCTGGTCTCGCGATCCAAACGGTGGGCAATGCGCGGGCAATCCGGCCCATACTTTTCACGCAAAATGAACGAGACGGTATTGCGGTGGTAACTCGCCGATGGGTGCACGGGCAAACCCGCAGGCTTGTCGAGGGCGAGCATCGCTTCATCCTCGTACAGGATCGGCAGCTCGCGCACGGCGCTCGGCTCTTCGAATGGCGGCCGCACCAGCACGACGGTCTCGCCGGCCTGCACGATGTCGGAGGCGCGCCGCCTTCGGCCATCGTCCCGATAGGCGCAGGATTTGACGATGCTCGCGGCGCGCGTGCGGGACAAACGCGGGATTCGTGACTGAATAAACAAGTCGAGCCGCATGCCCACGAATTCCGGCGCGACCGGGAACGACAGGATGATCGAATTGTCTGCGCAGCCAGGGGGCAAACGAAAGGCGGGCTCAACGGATCGCACGAGGGTGCCATAATGACCTGCCAGCGTGTTTTTTTCACCCCGCGTGCCTAATCGCCTCTGAACGATGGAAGAAACCTCCGAGAACACAGCCCCTGAAGCGCCGCTCGTCGCCGCTGGCCCACGCCCAGTCGCCTGGGGTCGCCCGATGTTGTTCGTGGCACTGTTCGCCTTGGGTATCCTGGTCGGGGCGCTCGTGACATGGGTGGGTTCTCCAGGGTCCAGCGCGACCAAGAGCGCAGCGCGAGAGCGGCTGATCACGCCTTCCGTCAAAGCGACACAAAGCGTGGTCGCCTCCAGCCCGGTCGCGGCCAAGCCCGCCGTGGAACCTGTCACCCTCTCCGGATCAGTGGCCGACGAGTTCGGGCGCGCGCTTACAGAGGCGATCATCTTGGTCGGGCGTGACCTGCCGCACGTCAGTCCTAACAGCGAGAAGCCGGAGGTCGGGGAGCTCGGTGTGACCAAGGGCCCCGTGCCCGCCATTCCAGACACAACAACTATGACGCCACCGCGTGATGCGGCGACTGCGCGCAGCGATCAAGATGGTAAGTTTTCGATCTCAGGCGTCGAGCCCGGCAACGTTCAGGTCTACGTGAGCCAGCCCGGCTACGAACCCACCACGCTCGCGCTCGCAGGGCTACGTCCGGGTGAAACCCGCGACAAACTTTACATCGTGCTGCGCACGCCGGTGGAAGCGATTCCTGTAGAGCCGATAGCGCCCCTCGATCCCAACCTCGCACGCATTGCAGGGGTCGTTATCGATGTGCTTGGTAGACCCGTGTCGGGTGCTTTGGTAGAAACCGACGAAGGCGAAGCAAGCACGCAAACCGGTGCCGACGGTGCGTTCGAACTGATAGGTGTCGTGCCGGGAGCGCTGCGGGTGGTCGCAAGCGACGACACGGCAGGGCAGGGCGAAAGCCCAGAAGTACGCGCGCGGGCTGGCGAGCTGTTGCCCGGGATACGTTTACACTTGCCGGGTCGTCACGAGCCTCGCCCAGGACAAGCAGAAGCGCCTGCGCCGCGCGCTCCATCGTCGCAAGCCGCTGCGAGCGCGCCGCCCTTCGCAGCCCAGCCTGTGCGCGCGGCCAAACCACAAGCGACGCCCGCGCCCCTGCTGCTGGCAGGGGTGGCATTGGAGCAAGGTCCAAACAGTGTATTAGTCAATATAGTTGACCAAAATAGCGCCGCAAGTCGCGGGGGGCTGCTCGCCGGCGACACCTTGCTTCGCGTAGACAATGAGCCGGTGCTCTCCGCTTCCCAAGGACGAGGCATGCTGCGCGATCCGACTGGCAGGGTCGCAAGGGTGCAGGTCCTGCGCGGCAACAAGCGCGTTAATCTGCGCTGGAAGCGGCCGGGCGTTCGCTATGTCACCGTTCCTCTGCCCCCTGACCCTTCCGAGCAACCTTGAGCAGCCTGCGGCACGAAGTACATGCTGCCTGTAGGCTGACTGACACTGACAACGGATAATTGGTAGCCTGATCGCGCTTATCGGGGCGTTACGGGTAGTGTGAGAGAAGGTCTGGTGCCTTACGCTCAAATCATGTTTAGGCTTCGATCAGAGTGTCTGATTGAGGTGGCTGAGCGGGATGACGACGACGACAACGAGAGATTCGAGAAGGCCTGCCCCTCCGCGCAAGGACGACCCCTGCGCGGAGTCTCATCGCTACCTGTGCGATATGAGTGAGTGGCCCTTGGTCGTCATATCGGCGCCTCCCGGCTGCAACCCTGACCGGCTGGATCCAGACAGCTTCTACGCGCACACGGATCGTCTGCTCGATCACGGTCAGCCTTTCGCGCTGCTCTACGACGTCCGCAACTCGGGTCGGCTCAGCGCCGAGCGTCGCAAGCGCTTCGTGGACTACGTGGAGAGGCGGCGAAAAGAGGTCGACAGCAATCTGATCGCCTACGCGTCGCTCGTCGCCACGGACTGGCAGCGCGGGCTTTTGACCGCGGTCTTGTGGTTTCTGACTCCGCCGCGGCCCCATTCCGCATTCAGCGCGGAAACGGACGCCCGAAAGTGGCTAATGGAGATGCTGCAAGAGGCCGGAATCTTACGCACGGGTTGAGCTCCGCTTTAGCGCTCGTGGCGCGCATTCTTCGAGCCACGCTAAGCGTGCCAGCCGCGTTCAGCGCAGACTGCGATACCCGGTCGCGGCGTGCTCGACCTTACCTTCCCTTACCAGCTTGATCAGATGTGCCTCTGCAGACAAGCGTGCCAGCGGCCAGGCCATTGGCGGCGTATCTGCGTAGGCTATCGGCACCAAATCGCTTACCTGCACCGGCTGATCGCGAGAAAGCGCAGCCAGGGCTGAACTGATCTTTGCCTCGCGCAGAAGTCGATGCTGAATGTAGAAGCGCAACCGAGTGCGTGGATCCGTGATCGGATCGCCATGGGCTGGGAGCAACACGCGCGTGTCGAGCTCGTCCATTTGAGCCAGTGATTGCAGGTACAACTGCATATCGCCGTCGGTGGGCTCGACCAAAATTGTGCCGACGCCGGCTACCATGTCACCGGCAATCATCACGTTCGCTTCACGCATCAGAAAACATAGGTGACCCGGCGCATGTCCAGGCGTATGCACCGCTTCGATCGTGACCGGCGTTGGCCCATCAAGCTCGATCCGCTCGCCGTGCTCGAGCATACGAGCGATTTCCACTTGGCCTTTCAGGCGCTGCGCCGTCGCCGCATGCGCCCAAATCGGCAGACCCAGACGCTCTCGCAGCTCACGGGCACCACCGGCATGATCCACATGGTGATGTGTGAGCATGATCGCTCGAATAGTAAGGCCCGCTGCTTGGCGCGAAGCTACCCATGCCCCTACCCGCGCGACCTCCTCAGGATACGAAGAGGCCGGCTCGATCAGCACAGCCTCGCGCGTGCCGACGATGAACGAGTTGGTGTGCGTAGCGGGTGGCAGGGTCGGCGTGCGCAGCGCGAGCTGCTCCACGCCCGTCGCCACGACGGCTGCAGCTTCAATGGACATTACAGCGTGCCGAACTGAGGAACGCGCGGCGCCTTGGGTACTTCGATGCCCAGGCGGGCCGCACGATCGCGCGCGACTTCCACGCTGGCGCTCGGCCCGAGCGACGCCACCGGGAACATGCTCGAATGGCGCGGCGTCGGCAGGATGGAGACTGAGCGCCCCTCGGGCTTGGACTTGGGATCGCCCACGAGGTTCATACAGGACTTCACGATCGCCTTGAAGGTGTCGAAGACGCCCTCGCCGCGCACCGCACAGGCGGCGATCTCAGTGACGCTCTCGGGCACCTGCAAGGCCTCGTGCAATGCGGCAATACTCAGGGCCGTGGGCGTGTCGCGCTTGTTGTACTGAACGATCAGCGGCATGCGGCTCGGATCGTCGCCCTGCAAAATCAGGTTGGTCTCCAGGTTGTGGATACTGGCCACGTTCGCATCAAGCCTGTCCCGTTGGCTGTCAACGACGAGCACGATGCCATCCACGTTGCGCAAGATCATGCGCCGCGTCCGATCGAAGGCGATCTGCCCAGGCACGGTGCACAGGTGCAGACGCACCGCGTAGTTGCGGAACAGACCGAGATCGACGGGCAGGAGATCGAAGAACAGGGTTCGTTCGCTCTCGGTGTTCATCGATACGAGCTTGCCGCGATTGGCGGGATTGCTCTTCTTGTGAATGAACTCGAGATTAGTAGTCTTTCCTCCGAGCCCGGGCCCGTAGTAGACAACCTTGAATTGTATCTCGCGAGTTCCATGGTGGATGCGCGGCATTGCCCACCCTTCAGGTGCACACTGACAACGGTGCACGAGTGGGCACGCTAGCATGAGTCGACATAAACTGTGAAAAAATACGCGTCACGTGTTCAGCCTAGCCAAACAGGGCTGTATTCTCGAATACTTCGGAGGCCTAGCTGCCGGCGTTCGCGAGCGAGCCCGCTCACGTTTCTGCTCGGCGTGATCGCTGCGACCGGCTGCACGAGAAACGCACCGAGCTCAACCGTCTCGTTCGCTGCGATCAAACGCGATGAGGCCCAGCTCGCACGCGGCTCTGCGGTGGTCGACGCGGGAACGACCTGCGATGCGGTGAAGGCTGGCTCCGAGACAGTCTGCACTGCGCGTCGCGAGCTGTGTGCACGCGTGCGCGACAGCGCGGACCTGGATGCTCAGGCGCGCTGCATGCGGGCGTCGGACATGTGCATCTCTGCACGTACAAGAGCGCATGCGAAGTGCGCTGAGCGAGTCGACTCATGAACGCGGCTCATCCGAAAACCGCTCCGACAACCGCGCGCGGCCATGCGCTAGCCGACGAACGGCCAGAGATTGCACCGCTTCGCGATGCGCTCAGCGGACGCACGAGCCCCGGCATCGAAGTGGTCCGCGGCGCGCCTCCAAACCTGCTCGATGCCGACGCCGCACGCGCCTTGAGCGCGCCTTTTTTAGCCGGTTTCATGGTGGCAGCAGCCGTGTTGCGCGAGCAGATTGCGCATACTCAGGTCGATGTCCTCCCCTTGCTGTTGCGCACGGCGGCCTTTGCGTTTTGCCTACGCGCAGTGATTCTGATCGCTGCTTTTGCTCGACGTTTTGTGCAAGACCGGAGCGCAAGCGCTCACGCCTTAGCCTTTTCACGTGAGGGTGTGCTCTGGCAAACCCCGTCGAGCGAGCGTTTCGTTCGGCGCGAAGACGTACTCGCATTGTGCGTGCCCGCGGTCCGGGCGTCTCGTCTGGTGCCGCAGGCACGGCGTCCGCTGCTAATGATCCTGCGACCGCACACGGGCGCGCTGCACTGGTCTATCCCACCTTACTTTGCAGCCTCATCCGAGATTTTTTCTGCCCGACTCAAGCGCACGCTCGGGCTCGCGGAGGAAGGCGCTCAGGTGGCGACGCCCCCTCCCCCTCCGCCGGAGCCAGCCAGTGAGCGCTACACGCGGGCCGCGCGCGGACAGCCCGGTCCACACGAGGCGGTCGTGCCTGAGGGTCATGCATACCTCGGGCGCGGCCCTTACGGTGTACTGCTCGGCATCGTGTTCGCGCTCGATGCCCTGATGTCGTCTGGTGCGCAGCGGGCGTTGCTGCTGCAACCCGTGCTGCTCTCGTGTTTGCTCGCGTTGGCGATGCCGCTGGGCTGGCTGTGGCTCATGCGCCGTAAGGCCTCCGCACGCCTGGGCATCGCCATGCTGCTCACGCCAGAGGAGCTACTCGTGCGTGGCAAGCATGGCGTGGTCAGCGTGCCCTATCACCAGCTGACGGAGGTCGAAGTCAGGTTGAAGGACATCTGGTCGCCGTTTGTGGGCACGTACACTGCGCGCAACCTGCTCATCGGCACGCAGGACGGAGCGACGATGAACTTTGATGGCGGCTTTCTTGGGGTGCCGCCTGAAGTGATTGCAGAGCTGTGCGCAGCCTATCGGCGCGGACGCATCACAGTGCCTCAGGAAGCAGGCTGAGGGTCGAGCTCTCGTTCCGGCATTCGCTCCAAGTGCCGGTCCAAGCGGGCAAGACCGCGCTTGAGCGCGCTGGCGATAGCCTTGGCGAGCAGGCTCGACAGCCCCGGGATTTTCATCTCCAGCTCGACATCCCAGCGCACAACGCTGCGGGCGTCGCCGACCGCGTCGACCGTGATCACGCCACGATGGTGCCGCAGGAACGGCAGACCCGCGATGATGCGGTAAACCAGGCGGGACGGCGCCTCGCGTTCAACGATCTCCTCGTCGAGCTTCGCGAGACCTGCGTCGATGCGGCGCACTGTGCCGACACCGCCACCGTCAACGTTCTTGACGATCGTGACAGCGCTGCCTAGCCAGCGGCCCATATTGGCGTGATCGTCGAGAGCACCGAACACGCGCTCGCGACTAGAATTGAACTCATGGGTGATATGGACTTTGCGCACGCTCGCACTTGAGCACAGCGGCATGTGCCTGTCACGCCTCGCCCGCAGCTTACGGTGTCTGGTCTGCGGATTTTACTGGCTCCGCCTGGGTGTCGGGTTTGAGCACCGCTTGCTCTTGTGCCTGCTCTTGTGCCTGCTCTTGCGCTTGCCAGGGCTTGGGGGCTGGCGCCGGAATTTCGGGCTGCGCGGGCACCACGCTGAGCGCGACCAAGCGTACGGATGAAGTCGGAAGCACCTGGAAACGTTGAGCCGCTCGTGCATCGCGGAGCAGTGAAAGCTGCTCTTCGCGGGCCTTCAGCGTGAAGGTGTTGTCGTCGATCACGAGCGTGCTGCCGATTTCACCGATCACTAGAAACGTGGCGCGTACAGAACCGCGCAACATGCCGGCTTTGGGCAGCTCGATCGTCGCGTCTGCGCCGGGGGCACAGCCTGTCTCGTCACACTGCCAGCTGCCGCGTCGCACGCTTTCTGAGCTCAGTGAAGCGCCGCTCGCGCGTGGCGTGTCGAGCAGACCCAGCTCGAGTAAAATGCGCACACCGTCAGGGATCGAGGTTTCCATGCCCAAAAACCGCGTGACGAGCCCAGCCGTGCGCCGATCGGACAAACGCTGCAGCGCACGGGCTGCGGCGCGCCGCGCGGGCTGATAGGGCTCATCGCGCAATAACTTTGCAAGCGCATTGGCCGCAGGCCGGCCTCCGATTTCGCCCAGTGCTTCGGCGACCGGCACGCGCAATCGCACGTGGGCGAGCAGATCGATGAGCTCGCTTGCGGCTGCTTTGGAGCCGAGCGCGGCCAGCGCTTTGACGGCACTCAATCGGTCCAGCTCGTTGGCCTTCTCGTCGTGTGCCAACTCGGACAAAACCGTCAGGGCCGCTTCATCGGGCAAGGTCGCAAGCGCTAGCGCCGCCCGCCGCGGCAGCGACAACCCTTCGCTGGATCCTTCGCTGGCGAGCAGGACGCGTACGTCTGGTGCGGCCGGCTGAGAGCCGAGCAACAGTGCGGCGACGGCGGCCTCTGCGCGCACCTGCTCGTCGGGATCATGCGTACGCAGGCGATCGAGCGCGGTCGCCGCCGCCGCAATCTCAAGCTCGCCCAAAACGCGGGCCGCAGCCACGCGCACAGCCGCGCGCTTGTGCGCGAGCAGCGGAATCACATCGGGCCCGGCTCCCGGCCCACCCAGACGCGCGCGCGTCAACGCTGCTGGAAAGGCCACACCATCATCCACGGACAGCGCCTCGACCTGCGGAATGCTCGTGAGAAAGCCGTCGAGGGCAGCGCGCAGCCGTGCGAGGTCCTGAGGACGGTCACCGGCTATGTTTCGCAGCTCACGCGGGTCGCGATCGAGATCGAACAGCTGACAGTGCTGCTCGCGGGCCACGCACACGGCCTTGAGCTGGCCATCGGTCACCATGTGCCGGTCGTCGACGGACGCGAAGGCAAACGGGGGCCCGGCGTTCTTCTCACCTGCCAGCAAGGCGCCCAAATCGTCACCGCGCATGCGCGCTTCACGGGGCACGCCAGCTGCGCTGAGCACGCTTGTGCCAACGTCGGCCAGCTCCACGGGTGCATCGACGACAGCGTGCTTGACGATGCCCGGCGAGGACCACAGAAGCGGCACCCGCACCTGCTCATCGAACAAAGTCGTGCCGTGGTAGTGGCCCCCGTGATCGCCAAACTCCTCGCCGTGATCGGCGCTTACGATCACGGTTGCCCCAGGGCGCTTCGCGCGGAACAAGCGCACCATGGCGCCTATCGCGCGATCGCAGATCGCAACCTCGGCCTCGTAACGCGCGCGTGCGCTGTCCTCGCGTGCGGTTCCGGGGGGTGGATCGTAAGGTTCGTGGGGCTCGAACAGGTGTACCCAGGCGAAAATCGGATGCTTCGGGTCGGCTCCCGCCAAGTAGCTGCGCACTTGCTCGACGCGGTCGGCCGCGGAAGCGAACATCTCCTTGCGATACTCAAAGCCAAAGCCGCGACTGCGCAGCGCCTCGAAACGTGGGCCATCGACGAAGAAAATCGCCGGCGGATAAAACGCTGCGGTGCGGTAGCCGTAGCGGCGCAGCAGATCGGGTAAGGTTGGAGGATCAGCGCTTGCGCCACGCATCTCGAACACGGGTTTGAGAAACTTGCCCGTTAGCAGACTGGCGAGTGCGTAAGACGTATGGGGCGCAACCGTGTAGGCGCGAAGAAATACCATGCTCTCTTGGGCGAGCGCGTCGAGCTCCGGGGTGACGCCCTGACCGCCGTAAGCGGACAAGAGATCGGCGCGCAGCGCATCGACGGTGATCAGCAATACGTCGCGGTCGCGTAGGTCGATGCCGCGCACGCGCTCCGACTGCGAGTCGACATGAACGATCGCGCCGGTCTGCTGAGTTTGTTCACGTCGCTCTAAGCGCGCTGCAAGGGCGAGTAGCTTGCCCGACCAGGGCGCGACGCGTTCGACGACGTAATTGGCGTTGGGTTGGGCGCGCAGGCGCACGGCCATGAGCGGCGCGAGAGCGAGCATCGTCATCAGTGCCAGCGCTGCGCCGATGCTGGTGCGCCGGGCTTGTGGCGTCGCCAAGACCACACCCGTCAACGCGATTGACGAAAGCGCAAGCACCGAAAGTCCGGCGTGGAAGGCCGGATAGCTGCGTACCAACACGAGCGCATCCACAGCAAGCAGCGCACACCCGAGCCCGACTGCCGCGAGCGCAAACCACCTGCGAGTGGTCGGCTGCTGCTTTGCGCGCGCGGCCTGACGCAACACAAACCACGCGACGTAACCGCGCGCCGCAGCGAGTGCGATGACGGCGAGCGGCCGGAGCGCTGAACCGCGAATCCGCCGCCCGTCGGAAAGAAGAAAGGCGACGGCCGCCGCCAGGATCGCGCTGCCGGCGGCCCAGGCTTTCCACAGCCGCGGTCGTGCGATCACTTGGCCTAACACCAGCCCGACCAGTGCGACGAATGCCGGGATCGCGGTCAGCGCCACGCCGGCGTAGGCCAGGGGCTCCGACTGGCCGAGGAACAGCTGGTGCCCAAAGCCAAACGCCCACAGCAGCTCGATCAGAGCTGCTAGCAAGCCCGCGCAAAGCAGCGCCGGTACATCTCGCCACATCGCGTGCTTGTCCGTATCTGCCGCCTTATGCAGACCAGCCGACGTCCGTGATCTCGTAGGTACGGACGCCGCCGGGCGCGTGCACCTTGACCTCGTCACCGATCGTGCGGCCGATCAATGCCTTGGCGACAGGTGAGGTAACGGAAATCGAGCCTTTGTCGGTGCTCGCCTCGCCCGGGCCGACGATGCGGTACTTGATCTCGCGATCACCGTCGACATCGACGAGCGTGACCCAGGCGCCAAAGCGCACGATGTCACCGGAAAACTCGGTGGTGTCGATGACCTCGGCGCGCGCCAACAGGTCTTCGATATCGAGGATGCGGCCTTCGACGTGGGACTGCTTTTCGCGGGCCGCGTGGTACTCGGCGTTCTCTTTGAGATCACCGTGCAACGCGGCTGTACCGATCTCTTCAGAGATACGGGGGCGCTCGGTCTTGAGGTGCTTGAGCTCCGCCTGCAGGGCGGCATGCCCCTGTGGAGTCATCGGGACGCGTTCCATCCCGCTTTCGTACTATTTCGCGGAAAAGGGGGCAACCCCTGCCGGCCAACTGATGATGCGCAAGCGAAAAGCGGCGTGACTGTGAACGATTTTGCGCAGGTGGCTCGCGAGCCGCTACCGACCTCAGAGCATGCCCCAAGCGAGGGCCTAGGGGTGCAGCGCGCGGTCGTGAAAGCGCAGCAGCTCGATGGCGCCCGGACCGCGATTGAAGGCGTAATCATGGCCACCAGGCGTCACCAGCAGGCTGTGCGGCACTTGACGCTTGCGCAGTTGAACCGAGAGGCTGCGCGTCACGGGCAACAATGGGTCCTGGTCACTCGAGAGCAGTCGAATCTTGAGCGGATGCTGCCGCGCGGCTTGCGCCAGACGCTCGGCCATCTGCGCTTCGCCGCCGCGGATCGCGGGCTGCATGCTGCCGATCACGCCAAAGACCTCGGGATGTCTTACGCCGACTTCGAGCGCGACCATGCCGCCGAGGGACACGCCATCGACGCCGACGTCGCGACCGCTCGGGTTTGTGACGGGAAAAACATCGCGTACGCGCGGTAGCAGCACGCCGGCGACCCAATCCGCATAGGCGGCGAGCTTCTGTTCGCGCCCTTGCTCAACGAGCAGGTCGGGCGTGTAGACGCCTACCACGAACACGCCTTGCATCGGTTGCGCGGCTAGCTCCGCATTGAGCACAGCCAGCTCCGCATCGCGTACGAGGCCGCCAAACGCGTGCTTTTTCAGCGGCGGGCGCAGCAGCGCTTCGTAGGCATCGAGCAGTGCGTAATCCGCAGGCCAGGCCAAGAAGCCGCGCTCCGGCCCCGCCTTGGACTCGCCCATGCCGTGAAAGGCAATAACGATCGGCAGCCGCTGTCCTGCCTTACGTTCCCGCGGCCAGATGCCGATCGCGGACTGATTGGCCCCGTCGGGACCGACGACCGTAAAGCGCGCAGTCTGTACCCGCGTGCTCTCCGCCCGCGAGGCTTGAAACATCGGCAAAAAAGCGCTGCCACATAGCGCGAGGGCGAGCGGCAGCGCGA
>JBBSJC010000111.1:0-17389 GCA_038257655.1 Polyangiales bacterium
GGCATCGGCATCGCACCGGACAAGCAACGGATGATCTTCGAAGCCTTCCAGCAGGCGGATGGCACCACCAGCCGCAAGTATGGCGGCTCGGGCCTGGGCTTGACCATTAGTCGCGAAATAGCGCGGCTGTTGGGCGGCTCGATCGACGTCGTGAGCGCACCGGAGCAAGGCAGCACGTTTACGCTCTCTCTGCCCGCTGTGTACGTCGGCGCCGAGGCGACGCAGGGTGCAGAGATGCGCTCCATGGAAGACCGTAGTCTGCTCGAAAGCCCGCCATCTCCGATCGTGATGGATGCCGACTTCAAGGGCCGCAAGGTGCTGTTGGTCGACGATGACCTGCGCAACCTGTTCGCGCTGCGCACGGTGCTCGAGGCGCGCAACATCAGCGTGCTACACGCCGAAAATGGTAAGGTAGCTCTGGACATCCTGCAGACGCACAGCGACGTGGACCTGGTGCTGATGGACACGATGATGCCGGAGATGGACGGTCTGTCCGCGACGCGCGCGATTCGCAACCTCCCGCAATTCCGCTCGCTTGCCATCGTGTCGCTCACCGCCAAGGCCATGAAGGGCGATCGCGAAAAGGCCATCGAAGCTGGCGCGACCGACTACGTGACCAAGCCCGTCGATCCAGACAAGCTGCTGGCAGTCATTCACCGTTGGCTTCCGCACAAGACTCATCAAGGATTTGAGAGCGGCATGCGCAAGCCCGCAGCTAGCTCGGTATCCTGAGCGTGCCCGCGTTCCATTCAGGCTCGAACTTGATTGGCACGGGCATCGCCAGTGTTCTGCTCGTGGATGACACGCCCTCCAATCTGCTCGCGCTCTCGGCGGTCCTAAGCCCGCTTGGCGTGCGCCTGGTCGAGGCTCAGTCGGGGCCCGAAGCCCTCGATCGGATTCGCGAAGAGGCGTTTGCAGTCGTGCTGCTCGACGTTCAGATGCCCGAGATGGACGGCTTCGAAGTCGCAACGCGCATGCGCGAGACAGAAAACGGCCGCGAGCTGCCGATCATCTTTCTGACCGCGCTGCACCGCAATGAAACGTTTGCCCGGCGAGGATACGCGGTCGGTGCGGCCGATTACGTCACCAAACCATTCGATCCGGACGTGTTGCGTGCGCGGGTCAAAGCATTCGTCGATCTGTTTCAACAGCGCGAAACGGTGCGACGTACCCAAGTAGCCGAGCGCACCCGAGAGCGCGATGACGCGATGCGCCGCGTGGTCGCTTTTGAACGCATTGCGACCGCCACGCTCGAGACCATGGACTTGCCCGGCCTGTTGCGCGAGCTCTTGCACATCTTTTTGGGTGCCGCGGATGCCGTCGACACGGCGGCGATCTTACTACGCAAGGGCGATGAGCTGCAGCTTCAAGCAGCGGTCGGCCCGCGCAACGAGAAGATCGAAGAGAGCTTTTCCGTACGCATGGGCGAGGGTTTTGCCGGGCGCATTGCAGACACTCAGAAGCCGATGGAGATAACCGAGGCCGCTCCCCAGCCTTTGCTGATCAATCCCTGGCTACGCGCCCGAGGCACCAAGGCCTTGTTCGGTGTTCCGCTGATGAATGATGGCCAAGTGTTGGGCGTGGCCCACGTCGGGTCTGCCACCCTCTCCTCGTTCACGGAGCGTGACAAGCGGCTCTTTCTCACCGTCGCAGAGCGCGCAGCCTGGGCTGTCACCAAGCATCAAGAGCGTTCACGCTTACACGCGATGCTCAACACGGCCCCGGCTCTCATCGCAATCTTCCGCGGCCGCGAGCACGTAGGGGAGTTTGTGAACCCTACCTTCGAAGATTTTTTCCAAGAGGAAGGGGTCGTGGGCAAGCCGCTTGCCAGCACTCGCATCGATCCTGGTTTCACCACGCTGCTCGAATGCGTCTACAGCGGTAGCGCGCCGCTCTCCGAGCGGGAGTTCGCGATTCAGATGCGGCGCGGGCCCGAAGCAACGATCGAGACGAAGTTCATCAACCTTACTGTGCAGCCGCTGCATGGGCCGACGGGTGCGGTCGACAGCGTCCTGCTGTTTGCTGTCGACGTGACCACGGAAGTCCGTGCGCGACGTTTGGTGGAGGCGCATCAAGCGGAGCGTGCACAGCTCTTGGAGCGGGAGCGGGCCGCAAGGCACGAGGCAGAGCTTGCCAACCGCGCCAAGGACGAGTTCCTGGCCACCGTATCCCATGAGCTGCGTACTCCCTTGAATGCGGTGCTCGGCTGGACCGCGCGCGCGCGCGCCAAGGCTAAGACGCCCGAGCTCGATCGCGCGCTTGCCATCATCGAGCGAAACGCCCTGTCGCAGGCGCGCATCATCGAAGACATGCTCGATCTGTCGCGGATCATCAGCGGTAAGTTGCGCCTGGAAGTGCGACCAGCTTGTATCGAAGAGCCGGTTTACGGCGCCGTCGAAGCGGTGCGCCCGGCCGCCGAAGCCAAGGAAGTAGAGCTCGTCGTCGAAGTGGACGATGCGAGTCAAATCAGCACCGATCCGGACAGGCTGCAGCAGATCGTTTGGAACCTGCTCTCCAACGCCATCAAGTTCACCCCCTCAGGCGGTCGCGTATCTTTGCATGCGCTACGCGAGGGCGAGACCCTGGTCATCCGCGTCAGCGACTCCGGGCAAGGCATCGAGGCGGAGTTTTTGCCCTACGTGTTCGAGCCGTTTCGTCAGGCGGACGGTTCGACCACACGCAGACACGGCGGGCTCGGACTCGGGCTCGCCATCGTCAAACAACTGGTGCAAGCCCACGGTGGCAGCGTGCAGGCGACCAGCGATGGCATCGGCACAGGCTCAACATTCTCTGTGCGGCTGCCGATTCGCCACGCGCCTTTGACCCGCTCCGCCCCTCCGCCGCTGATCGACAGCGCGCCCCCAAAACCTTGCTTTATCGCGCCTTCAACCGCCCGGCTCGAGAAGCTCAAGATCCTGGTCGTTGACGATGAACAAGACGCGCGCGCGTTGCTCGTGGAAGTCCTAAGCGAGCAGGGTGCGATCGTTTCCAGTGCCGAATCGATGGTAGAAGCACTCGAGGAAATCGAGCGGCTCGTCCCCGATGTGCTGGTCAGCGATATCGGTATGCCCAACGGCGATGGCTATATGCTTATCCGTAAGGTGCGCCAGTTGACCGAAGCGCAGGGCGGCAAAACGCCGGCTATCGCGCTCACCGCCTACGCGCGTGCTGAAGACGTTGCCCAAGCCTTGGCCGCCGGCTTTCAAAAGCATGTAACCAAGCCCGTTGACGCCAATCGACTGGTATCTCTGATCGCCAGCCTGGGTGGCCTGTCTGAGGAGCTTACGACTCCTTAACCGTCAGGTCCGGAAGGACGTCGGTTCTTGTCGACGACGGCGATGATGATCAGGACGAAGGCGAGCAGCCTGATCAGATAAACGAGGTAACTCGTCTCATCCTTGGTGCGCATAATCGCCAGCACGATCCAGTTCAAGGAAAGCACGGCGAAAGCCGCGGAAAAGATCGCAAACAGACGATCGTGGGTTTGGCGCCAAAACTTCAAGAAGAAGAAGGCGGCTGTCAGTGCGACTGTCGCCAGCGCACCCCACAAAAACTGGTTCATTGGAGCGTAATCGGTCACGGCGCATCCCAGATTAGACCAAAGACTAAGATCATCATCGAGACCAAGGCGATGGCGCTGCGAGGAACCGACAGGTCGATTTGAGGTGCAGTGACCTTATCGACGAAGACAAGCACGTTGTTGGCCGCGAGCCCGAGAAAGCAGAGGCTGCTCCACAGCAGAAGGCGACTACGGGTAGCGAAGTAACTCCGCACGAGCAGCACGGCACAAGCAGCGCTGGTCAGCCCGCATAGGAGGTAGACGATTTCAGCCATTCTTCTTGTCCCCTCGCAGTCGAAACGCCTCGGAGAAGGTCTTCAGCGCGCCGTGGCGCACGCGACGAATCGCATTGCCCGAGATCAATACGAGCATCTCTACGCGAAACGATTCGTAGGTACGGGCCAGCTCGTCCACGACAGGAGCAGCCTCCTCGGCGGGAATGAACAGACCGGTGCCGTCTGGTGCGGCCTGCGCGTCGACCATCTGGTTGCCTAGGAGACGCAACAAAGCGTCGGCAGTGGTGGTCGCTTGCAACTTGAGCTCGCTAGCCAGTTGCGCGGCCGAACAAGGAGCAGGGTTCGAGCGAAACCACAGTAGGATCTCGAGCTCTTCTATCGAGCGCACCTTCTCGACCAAGAGCTCGCGTACTCGCGGCGGAATCTGTGTCTCGTCGTCCACCCACTGCTCCCACGACCCTACGCCTTAGCCGATGCTCAACCCCTGTAGCGCGAGTCTACACGACGTGCAGCAAGGATTGTCAGCCAACAAGGTCTGGGAGCAGCTTTCCTAGACGGCCGATGCACGTGACGTCTGTCGTCGTGGCGTTGTGCCCCGTTCGCCGCGAGAGCATGCAGCGCATGCAGCGAGCGCATCGCATCCATTTCCGCCAAGGGCTTACCGCCTGTCACGCCAAGGGCTTACCGCCTGTCACGCCAAGGACCTCACCGTTGACGTAGCTTGACTCGTCAGAAGCGAGGAATACGAACGACGGTGCAAGCTCCGCGGGTTGTGCGGGTCGCCCCATCGGAGAATCCTCGCCAAAAGACGCATTTTTGGCTTTCCCAAACGACTGCACCACCAGGGGTGTCCACACAGGACCTGGAGCGACCGCGTTGACGCGAATGCCGCGCTCGATAAGTGACTGCGCCAAACCCTTACTAAAGGTGATGATGGCGCCTTTGGTGCTCGCGTAGTCGAGGATCTCGGGGGAGGGCTGGTAAGCCTGGATGGAGGCGACATTGATGATCGTTGCGCCTGGCCCCATGTGAGGCAAGGCATGCCTCACTAAGTGGAACATACTAATAATATTAACCTTGAACGTCCGCTCCACGCGCGATGCGCAAAGGTCTTCGAAGCGTTCCACGGCCTTGCCCTGCTTGGCCGCGTTGTTCACTAAGATATCGATGCGCCCGAAGCGTTGCGCTGCGCGCTCGACCAGCGCCTTGCAGTCGTCTTCAATGGCGAGGTCGACGGCCATGCTCATGGCCTGACGACCTGCATCTTCGACGATGCGCACGGTCTCTGCGGCGTCGCTCTCCTCGCCTCCAACATGGGCAATCGCCACATCCGCCCCCTCACGCGCAAACGCCAACGCCACGGCCCGACCAATGCCGCTATCGCCGCCGGTAATCAGTGCGATCCGATCCTTCAGCCGACCGTATCCTTTATACGAGTTCATCCCGTAGTCGGGCTGCGGATCCATACGCGCTTCGATCCCTGGAAAGGCCTGCTCCTGCCTGGCAAAGGGGGGAGTCGCACCTACCTGTTTCGGATCTTGAAGATTAGCCCGGGTCATCGTTGCCTCCTGCGCTCGCTCTGGAGCGGATCGGAGAGGCCTTTGCACGTACGATGCCGAAGCTGCGCGGGTCGACCCAGCCGGTCAGCTGCGAAGCACGAGAGCGGACGCCAGCACCCGCTGGAGAACTTCGGGATCGACGGGCTTGGTCAGATGACGATCGAACCCCGCGTCGCGTGCCAGTTGCTTATCGCGCTCTTGCCCGTATCCCGAGAGCGCAATCAGGTAGCTTGTGGACACGGGTTGCTTTGCACTTCGCAGCGTCCGTGCGACGGCATAACCGTCCAAGTCACCGGGCAGACCGATGTCAGACAGCACGATTTCGGGCACCCAATCTTCGGCCAAAGCGAGCGCGACTCCTTGGGCGCCGTCGTGGGCGATCTTGACTTCGTGGCCATCCATCTCGAGCCACATGCCGAGGATCTCGGCGGCGTCCACGTTGTCTTCGATTAGCAAGATGCGGCGCTGGGTCGGGGCTGCGCTGATGGCAGCGGGCGCAGGCAAAGCAGGTGCGGCGGACGCGATCGTACCTTCGGACGCGAGGGGTAGCAGCAGCACGAATCGCGAGCCCTGCCCAAGACCTGCGCTTTCGGCGCGTGCACTGCCGCCGTGCAGCTCGATCAAGCCCTTAACCAGCGGCAACCCCAAGCCCAACCCGCCGCGGCTTCGCGACAGGGAGCGATCTGCTTGCACGAACGGCTCGAATGCACTCGCCAGGATGGTAGGTTCCATGCCGACGCCCGAATCCTGTACGCATATCTCAGCCCTACTCTCTGAGCTGTCGACGCCGAGGCTTACGGTTATCACGCCGCCCGCAGACGTGAACTTCTGACTGTTATGAAGCAGATTAGCGACGGCCTGGGAAATGCGCGTGGCGTCAGCCTCGATCCAGACAGCGCGATCGGGAATCGCAAGCTCGACTACGAAACCCGCGGCTTCGAGCGCGGGGCGATGATCATTCACGGTGGCGCGCACCAGTACGCTCAGATCGAGGCGCGCCTTGCGCAGCAACATGCGACCCTGCGTAACGCGCGATACATCGAGCAAGTCGTCGACCATGTGCGCCATATGGGCGCTCTGGCGATCGATGATCTCAAGCACGTGGGCCGTCTGTGATTCCGACACGGCGAACTTGTCACCGAGTTGCCGGAGCGTCTGGGCGGCATTGCGGATCGGGGCGAGCGGATTACGTAACTCGTGGGCCAGCATTGCGAGAAACTCGTCCTTGCGCCGGGCCGCCTCCGTCAAAGCCGCTTCGGCCGTCTTTCGCACCGCAATCTCATGTTGTGCAAGCTCGTGTAGCTGAGCGCGCTCGATCGCCAAGGCGCATTGATCGGCCAACGTCTGTAAGAACGCCAAGTCCTGGTTGGAAAACTCGCGAGCGCTCGCAAAGCAGAAGCCGAGCACGCCCAAAAGCTTACCGTCTGCAAACATGGGAAAGGCGGCGACAGCACCCGCTTTGCCAAGCCCGAGCAGGCCGGCAAGCGCGGGGTACCTGCGATCTCGTTCTTCGCCGGTGGTAATGACGATGGACTCACCCAAGCGCGCAGCCTCGGCGACAGGCAGTGGCGAGTCGATTGGGTATTCGCGTGGCGCGCGCGCCCTCTCGGGGCTTACGCTTGAGAAACCGACTTCGCGCAAAAACGCCCCATCTGCGCTGAGAATCGCCAGCTCGCCGACTTCGGCATCCAGAGCCGGCACGGCTTCATGCAGAAGCACGTCTGAGACTTCGTTGGCCGTGCGCGCCCGCGCCAGGGCGGCCGTCAGCGACTGCAAACGAGCCAGGCGATCGGCGAGGCGCCGATAGTGCTCAGCGAGTGCTGTTGCCGGCAGGCCCGGCACGCCCACAGGCAACAAATCACGTTGAGAATCTGAACGGGATGGCAAGTAAGGCTCCGATACCTGTCACTCTAGCCAAGTGCGGCGGCGTCGCCAATCTAGGATTATCCCGAATGCAAGAATCGGTGAAGCCGCCGCATCAGGAAGCTAACCGACGTGCTTAGTGGGCTGAGACGGGTTGCCACAATGCGGCGCGGTGGATCCTTCTTCGGGAAGAAGAATCCACTAAATCGTGCCGGAAAATCGACTCTTCAGCGGACTGTTGGCCAGAGCACGACGACCCCGGCATTGGACGCCATCTTGCAAAGACCCGTGCAACCGCAGGCGCACAGCGCACCAGCGGGAAAAGGGATTGCTTCAAAGGAGCGCACCATGGCGAACAAAGAGTACGACAACGCGCAGTCAGGTCAGAAGTCAGCGCAGCAGCAGCAAGGCGGACAGAAGGATCAACAGCAGGGCGGTCAAGCTCAGCGTCCTGGGCAGGGGCAGCAGGGACAACAAGCTCAGAACGACGAGCAGCGGCAGCGCCCCGGCCAAGGCCAGCAAGACCAGCAAACCGCCCCCCGGGAAGGCCAGCAGGGTCAAACGCCAGGCGGTAAGCAGGGCCAGCGCTAGGGCGAGCCACGGTCAGAGCGGAGGCGGCAGCCGCTAGCACGAGCAACGGCTGGTCAGAGCGGACGAGCCACGCGTCGCATCGACACGTGTGGAATGCCTGCATCGTCGTAGGGCTCGCTCGTAGCTTCAAACCCCATGGCGCCGTACCAGGTGACCAGTTGTGCCTGAGCGGACAAGCTCAGGGCGACGGGGCCATGTTCAAACAAGCTGCGCATGGCTTCGTGCATCAATGCCCGGCCCACGCCCCTACCCCGCGCCTGCGGCAACGTGAGCACCCGACCTATGGCGGCGTCGGGATACGCGCTACCCGCGGGCAAGATGCGCAGGTAGGCGACTAAAACATCGCGTTCAAAACCGAGCACATGCTGGGCAAGCAAATCCTTACCGTCAGGATCCAAGTACTGACAGCGTTGCTCCACCACGAACACCTGCGCGCGCGCGGAGAGCACGGAATACAGCAGGTGGGAATCCAGCGAAGCGAATGAGTGGTGCTGAAAAACGATGGGTGCAAGCGCGGGGGTCATGGGGTGCTGTCCATACCCAGGGGTTACGTGCTCGTCCAGCATGCGGCGCGGAGGCGAAACGCCTCAAAGACGCACCCCTGTCCCGGTTCGAACGACAAGCTCCCGCAAAAAGACAGTGCAAATTCGGGTAAGTGAACGTCTCGCTCCGGCATGCATGTTGCTGATAGGTTGGCTCAACGGGGATGCAGATGTGACTGCTTTTCCTACGTCTCACCGACGAGGCGGATGAAGTGAAAAATCGCGGGCTTAGCCTGCGAGTACCGAGGAGATCGAATCATGAGTAATCAAAGCAAGCGCGCCGAGGGCGCAGCTGAAGAGCTGGGCGGGAAGATCAAGGGCGCCGCGGGTAAGGTTATCGGCAACGAGCAGATGGAAGCCGAAGGCAAGGCCAAGGAGCTTAAGGGCGAGGCCAAGCAAGAAGGCGCCAAGGCTGCTGAGCGCACCAAGGGTGCCGTTGAAGAGGGCGTCGGCGCGGTCAAGAATCGCGTGGGCGCTGTGATCGGCAACGAGCAGATGCAGGCCGAAGGCAAAGCCAAAGAGCTCAAGGGCGAAGCCCGACAGAACGCGAACAAGTAAGCTCGCCTCTGAGCTTCTGACAGTAAGCTGCGGACACCCCAGCTTGACAAGGGCGGCGCGATAACAGCGCTGCCCTTGTTCAATTTGCGTCACGACAGCAAGCACCGAAGCAACGCTGCGCGACGCAACGCTGCAAGCGGGCGGTTAGACCGCGAGTAGACCCAGGTCGGACTCATCGCTAGCCAGCGCGTAGGTACGATTGAGATACGATAGAATCGCGTCCGTCTCGAACAGACCCACGTTAGTGTTGGGATCGTAGAGACGGGGAAATTGCGTGCGGCCAAAGCGCTGGGTAAAAGCCGCGCGTCTGGGACTCGTGCGCGCAAGGTTATGTGAGATGTGGGCAAGGCCCAGCGCCGACAAACGCTCGCGCAGGATACGACAGTAAGGTGATCCTTCGTAGTTCCAGATCTCAAGCGGACGCTCGGGGGGTGCTGAGGGCGCCTCGTACTTGAGCGCTCCGCCCCGCACCACGCTTGCGAGCATCGAGCTTGTCACCGCCAGGTGCCCGCCGCGGATAATGAACGGCGAGGGCGCATTACCGTAGCGCTCGTACAGGTAGCGTACGATCGCTGCGGCCTCGCCCAACTTGATGCCCGTACCCGGATCGACCAAAAAGGGCACCTCTCGGATGCCGCGCTGCACCTCGAGCTCGGCGCGATGAACGGACTCGCCGCGCGGACAAGGTTTGATCAGCACGTCGAGGTCGAGCTCGGTCAATGCTTCCCGTACCAGGCGCGAAAACGGGCAGCGCTCCATATCATAGAGCACGAGCATGTGAGTCGGCCGCGGCCCCAGGTGTCTGACGCGTGCTCCTGCGCCCGCACGCAGCAACGTGACGAGCATGGAGCTGCCGAACTGTTCGGCCTCGCCGAAGGTCACGTCTCGGCGCCACACTTCGAGAGGCTTCAACGACGTTCCTGCAATCCGCATGACCGTCCTCCTTACTTTTCCATTAGACGCAAGTGCCGGGAAAGACGCAAGTGCCGGGAAAGACGCAAGTGCCGGGAAAGACGCAAGTGCAAGGAAGAAGCCGTCCCGTCACAGTGAGGCGCGCCCGTTGGGAGGTAAGCTTAGCGCGGTATTTCCGCTGGCCTCGCCAGGCTCCGCTGTTTGTTCGCGCCGACGATGGATCATGACGATGGAAAAGCCGACCACGGCGGCTATCGCCATCATGCCGTTTGTGACGACGAACACCCAGTTGTCGATGAGTACGCTGTAGGTCAAAAATCCCACAGATGCGGCGCATTGCCCGACGAATAACCAGCTGGAAACACCTTTGCTCGTGCCCGCCTTCCACTGGCGGTGCACCTGTTTGCTGATGGTGAGCACTAAAATCGCAGAGCTTATCCAGCCGAGTATCTCTGCCATATCGAGCCCTTATGCAAAGGTCATGCGCAGCCGCTGCCTTGACGCTGTCGCATGCGGCTGACAAGCGGGGTGCGCCGCTAAAATGAGCAGGCTCAGCCCATCAGGGCCCGGTAGGCGAGCTGATCGTCGTGCATGCGCATCAACACGCGATGCTTCCGGTCGTGATAATCGCGCACGTCTCCGCGCGCAGGCTCAATCAGTCTATCCGCTGCGTTCATGCGTGCCATGGCCGTTTGTAGATCGGGTTGTTTGCCCGCCGCGACTGCACCCAACATCGCCGCTCCCAACAGCACGGCCTCGGGCTCCCGGGGCATGACCACACGGCAACCGGTGATGTCCGCGTGCTCGCGTACAAACAGCGGATTCTTAGTATCCCCCCCGCACGCGATCAGTGTGTCGATGCAGTACCCTGCGGCATTCATCGTGTCGATGATGTGGCGCGTGCCGTGGGCTATCGCCTGAACACTTGCCAGGTAGATAACGGCTAAGCTTTCGATGCTGTCGCTGAGCCGCAAACCGCTGAGCATCCCGCGCAGACTGGGGTCCGCACGCGGGCTGCGATTGCCGTGAAAGTCGGGGTACATGTGCAGCTCGTGCGTCAGCGCCGCAGGAAAGTGGCGGGGCGATGCAAGCCCCTCGAGAACCTCGTTCAACAACGCGTACACGGTCGTACCCTGCCTGTGCGCTTGCTGCGTAAGTTCCGGTGCGCGGACATGACTTGTGATCACGTGGTCGATCAAAGCGCCCGTGGCGGACTGTCCGCCCTCGGTCAACCACATGCCGGGCACCATCGCCGAATAGTAAGGTCCCCAGATACCTTCGATGAAGCGCGGCTCGGCAGACACGGCCATGTGACAGCTCGAAGTGCCACCGATCAAAGCCAAACGCGTCGAAAAATCAAGCGGCGCAGCCAGGGGAACACCGAGCAAGCCGAGCCCCCCCGCATGCGCGTCGATGATGGAGACGGCGACTGGGGTGCCCACCGCAAGTCCAAGCTCTTGGGCCGCCGCGGCGGTCAGACCGGCGATTAGCTCCCCCATGGGACGTATGCGGGTGCCAATGCGTTTAAAGCCTTCGTCGGCGAGCTCAGAAAGCCCGATCGCGCGAAAATAGCCTTCGTCCCAGTGCTGTTCTTTGCCTAGGTAGGTCCACTTGCAGACCGTACTGCACAGTGAGCGTGTGTCGACGCCAGTCGCCCGGTACGTCAGAAAGTCTGGTAAGTCGAAGAAGCGAGCGCTGCGTGCAAAAGCTTCAGGCGCATGCTCCTTGAGCCACAATAGCTTCGGCGTCTGCATCTCCGGTGAGATGACGTTACCCACGTAGCGCAACACGTCGTGCCCGCAGGCATTGATGCGCTCGGCTTGGGCGGTCGCGCGATGATCCATCCACCCGATCACGTTCTGCTCGGCGCGGCTGCTCGAGGTGGTGCTAGCGCTGACACTCACTGGCTTGTCGTCGGCATCGAGTAACACGAGCGAGCAAGTGGCATCGAAGCCGATGCCCTCGATCTGAGCTGCGCGCAGACCCGACTCGCGCAATGCCGCACGCACGGCGCTGCCCGCTGCGCCCCAAATATCCTCGGAGCTTTGCTCGACGAAGTCCTGCTGCGGACGAAACGTCTGAATGGGCGCAAGCCCCAGTCCAAGGCGCGTGCCCGCCGCGTCGAAGATGGCCGCACGCACGCTGCCAGTGCCCACGTCGATGCCGATGAAGCTCATGCTTTAGCTCGCAGGATGCGCACCTTGAAGCCGAGCTCCTGACTGAGTGCCACCATCTCATCGAAGATATCGCCGTAGGCGACAGCCACGTGGTTGGATAGATAATGTGCCATCAGCGTGTCGCGACCGATGCCCATGTCTGCAGCCATGAACGGCCACTGTCGCGTCGTACCTTCCCACCAGGCATCGCGGGTAGCGGGCGGCAGACTCACCACTTCCCCGTGGCCGATGTCCATCCATAACACTTCCTCCTTGAGGTAAGCGCGCGCCCAGGTCATGGCACCCGGTAAGCTCTCGCCAGCGAAGGTACCGCCGGGCGTGGGGAAATACAGGGAGGGCTGGCGATAGCTGTGAGCGCCCTTGAGCGTGTCTGGCGCATGATTGAAGGCGTAGGCACCACAGGATCCGCTGTTCAACAATACCCACAAAAAGCGGCCCTCATGCTCTGCGCCCCAGCGCACGTCGTGGAACATGACGGCCTGGTGCAAGCCCTTCTTTTTTAGCAGTCGCTTCATCATTTCCATCGGCAGCACGTTGCCCTGATCGGCTTCGGTGGCGCAGGCGATCGTGTCTCCGTTACTCTCCGGCCTGCAGGTAGAGTTAAAGAGCCCTTCGGCAAGATCAGAAGGCGGCCGCAGCGGGATCAGGCCCAGCTGATATTGCCACCCCAAACAGTCCGCCTTGAATTCTTCGACCAAGTCCTTGACCACTAAGTAGTCGCGCAGCTGCTCGCGCGTGGCGTCCTCGGTGAAGTCGGCCGCATCTTTCTCACCCCAATGAAAGCTGATACCGTGCTCTTTGACGAAGGTAAGGGCGGCGTCGATCCGTGCATCGTTGATGCGGCGCCCACGATCGATGATCCAGGCCTGGTCGACCTTATGTTCGGCAAAACCGTGTTTATGCAGCACGCGTGGTCCGAAATATCCGTTGATCATACCCATCGAGGTATCGCCTAACATCAGGATCAGGGCGCGGCGTGCGCGCAGCTCCCGTGCCACCTCGCCTGCTAACGCGCTCGCCTTCGCAGATACTGGCGCGTGATAAGCGATGTCCTGCTCGCCGTAGGCAATGGCGCCGGTGGTGCACCATTCCTCGAGCCGCGTCATAAACGTTTCGTCGCGGGTCCAATCGGGCTGGTCTGTCCAGATCCGCGAATGTTTGCGTCCCAGCATCTCGAGACATGCGCCGGTATTGAGCAGACCGACCAGACCCGGCCATTGCCCAGAGAAATTGCTCGCGAGCAAAAGCGGATTGTCTTTGCCGACCACGCCTTCGGTGGTGTGCGGGCCGTAAAACCAATGCACGCAGACGCCGATCATCGGATCGCGCACGGGCCCGAGCTTCTCGATGGCCTCGTGGGGCTTGGCGAGAAAACCGGGCACGCGATAGCTCTCGCGGCCGAGCTTCTTCAGCGCCTTTTCGAGCTGACGCGTGGTCTCTTCGGCATTGGGCAAAGCCAGCTCGTTGGGCTTTTCGCGCGCGTCTCCCGGCCAAAACAGTGCAATGCGTTGCTTCATGGGTCCCCCGCTATCCGTAGTGCGCGGAGCATACAGCCTGAGGCCGTACGCGAACACTGCGTGCGACAGGCCACGCTGGCAGGCGACGCAGGCTTGACACGACTGACCGCTTTCGAGTCTGGTACGCCCATGATTCTATGCAGGCTCAGACCGCTCTCGACCGTGTGCGGGCTGCTTTTCGCGCTGGCCGCTTGCGAGCCCAAACAAAGTGCAGACGAAGCCGTCGCTCAAGGCTCTGCCGCACCAAAGGCGAAAACCATCGCCGTGATCCCCAAGGGCACAACCCATGAGTTCTGGAAAGCCGTGCACGCCGGCGCGATCAAGGCGGGACAGGAACAGGGCGCCGAGATCCTGTGGAAGGGACCCGTGCGCGAAGATGACCGCGACGAGCAGATCAAGGTCGTGGAGAATTTCTTGAGCCGCGGGGTCGACGGCATCGTGCTCGCGCCGCTCGATGACCGCGCGCTTGTGCCGGTGCTCAACGATGCCAAGGCCCGCAACGTCCCTGTGTTGATCATCGACTCGGCGGTGAAGTGGGATGGATACGTCAGCTTCGTCGCCACGGATAACGAAAAGGCCGGCGGCTTGGCTGCCACGCGCCTGGGCACGCTGCTAGGCGGCAAGGGTGATGTGCTCATGCTGCGCTATCAAGAGGGCTCGGCCAGCACCATGGCGCGCGAGACGGGCTTTCTTACCACCTTGGCCAAGGATTTCCCGGCCATGCGCGTCGTCTCCTCCAATCAGTATGGCGGCGCCACGACAGAGAGCGCCTATGCCGCATCCGAAAACTTACTGTCTACGCACAAGACCGTGCAGGCGATCTTCTGCCCGAACGAATCGACGACCTTCGGCATGTTGCGCGCCCTCGAGGCGGCCAATCGTGCGGGCAAGGTGCGCTTTGTCGGTTTTGACGCGAGCACAAAGCTTACCGAAGCGCTTAGCGCAGGGACGATCGACGGCTTGGTCGTGCAGAATCCATTCCGCATGGGCGAGCTCGGCGTGAAGTCGATCTTAGCCCAGGTGCAGGGGAACAAGGTAGACAAGCGCATTGACACCGGCGCCAGCATGGTCACCCGCGACAACATGCAGCAACCGGAGATCAAGGCGCTGCTTGCGCCCGATCTTGCACGCTACCTACACTGATGGATCCAGCTGAAGCCCTGATGGATCCAGCAGCTGAAGCGAACGCAAGCGAGCGCGATTTTGTGCTGTGCATGCGCGGCATCGAAAAGCGTTTTGGTGCCGTGCTCGCGCTCGCTGGCGTGAGCTTGGATGTGAAGCGCGCAGAGGTGCATGCGCTGATCGGCGAAAATGGCGCCGGAAAAAGCACGCTGATGAAGGTGTTGTCCGGTGCGCATGCGGCCGATGCCGGCACGATGACGCTTTCAGGCAAACCTTACGCACCGCGCACTCCGCTACACGGGCGCAAGCTCGGCGTGGCGATGATTTACCAGGAGCTGACACTGGCACCGCACCTGACGGTCGCTCAAAACGTGCTGCTCGGCCGCGAGCCTGCGCGCTGGGGTGTGATCGATAAGCGCAGCATGCAAAGCCAGGTCGAAGAAGCGCTCACCTGGCTCGATCAACCGGAGCTCGCCCCCCAGCGCGTCGTTGCCACGCTCTCACCAGGCGCAAAGCAACTTGTGGAGGTGGCGCGCGCCCTGGTCGGCAACGCCCAGCTGGTGGTGATGGATGAGCCGACAAGCTCGCTTTCGCGCCGCGACGCAGAACGTCTGTTTGCGATCATCGATCGCCTGCGCGCGCGGAACGTGTCGGTCATTTACATCAGTCACTTTCTCGAAGAAGCCAGGCGCGTGGCCCAGCGATATACGGTATTGCGCGATGGTCGCAGCATCGAGACGGCGGACATCCCACGTCAACCCGAGCAGATGGCAAGCTTCAGCGCCCACGTGATCGAAGCGATGGCGGGTCGCGGCTTGGGCGAGGTATACCCGCGCGTGCCCCATGCTGCAGGCGAGGTAGTGCTCGAGCTACAAGCGCTGGCTGCCACGCCCCTACCCCACGATGTGAGTCTCTGTCTGCGGCGGGGTGAGATCTTAGGCATCGCCGGCCTGGTGGGCGCAGGGCGCACCGAGCTATTGCGTGCGCTGTTTGGCCTCGCTGCCATTCGTAGCGGACGGGTACGCGTGGGCGGCAACTGGCATACCCAAGCTCGTCAACCCTGGCATAGGCTGCAGCAGGGGGTAGGCTTACTATCCGAAAACCGTAAGGAAGAGGGATTGGCCCTGGGGCTATCGATCGCAGACAATCTTACTCTGTCACGACCGGTCGCACGCTGGGGTGTGATCGCCCGCGACGCTCAGGACGCCCTCACGCGCAAGCTCGGGCAAAAGCTTGCGCTGCGCTACGATCGTCCCGCGCAACCGGTCTGCCAGCTGTCCGGTGGTAACCAGCAAAAGGTCGCGATCGCGCGGCTATTGCATCACGATGTCGACGTGCTCCTGCTCGACGAGCCCACGCGCGGCATCGACGTCTCAAGTAAGGCGCAGATCTACCGGCTGATGGGCGAGCTCGTCGCCAACAAAAAGGCCATCCTGTTCGTGAGCAGCTACTTGCCCGAGTTGATCGGCGTCTGTGACCGCATCGCCGTGATGACGCGTGGTCGGCTGGGCGAGGCGCGAGCCACCAGCGAGTGGACGGAAGCGAGCTTGCTTGAAGCGGCCACGCGCGCCGGCAGCGAAGAAGTGCGCGTCCGATCCGGCGACGGTGCTGCAGCCGGCGGATCAAGCGATGTCTGACCCCACGCGTCGCGCCCGTGTCGGACAACTGGTCGGCCCGTTTCTGGGCCTTTTTGCGGTGTCGTGCCTGTTTGCGGCGCTTGAGCCCGAAAGCTTTCTCTCCGCTTACAATCTGCAGACGATCGCTGCGCAGACCGTCATCGTCGGGCTTGGCGCAATCGGCATGACGTTTGTGATCGTGAGCGGTGGCATCGATCTGTCGGTGGGCTCGCTGATTGCGTTGTCCTCCGTGGTGACAGCGGTCGCCCTGCGTGAAGGCATGGGCCCCGGCTTGTCCGCCTTGGCGGGCGTGGTGAGCGGGGCACTGGCCGGTCTGTTCAACGGCGTTTTGATCACGCGCTTGGCGGTGGTGCCGTTCATCGTCACCTTGGGCAGCATGGGCATGGCGCGCGGCTTTGCGAAGTACTTGTCGGACGAGCAAAAGGTCGATGCCCCTGCAGGCTGGTTGGCTGCGGTCATGGCTAAGTCCCCTACCCCTTCATGGTTGATGGTGGCGCCGGGAACCTGGGCCATGTTCGGCTTGGCCTTACTGATGGCTTTTCTGCTCAAGCGCAGCGTCTTTGGCGTGCATACCTACGCCGTCGGCTCAAGCGAAGCGACCGCCCGTCTGTGCGGCATCCGCGTGCCGCGCGTCAAGCTTGCGATCTACACGTTGTCCGGCCTGTTCGCCGGCCTTGCGGGTGTGATGCAGTATGCCCGCCTTACCGTCGGGGACCCGACCACGGCCATGGGTAAGGAGCTTGACGTGATCGCAGCGGTGGTGATCGGCGGGGCAAGCCTTTCGGGAGGCAGCGGTGCCATCCTGGGCTCCCTAGTGGGTGCGCTTTTGATGAGCGTGCTTTCTAACGGCTGCACCCTGACCGGCGTGCCCAATTACGTGCAGGAGATCCTGATCGGAGCGATCATCGTGATCGCCGTAGCGGTCGACCGGCTACGCCAAACAAGCGCTGCCTGAGCGCCCAAGGACACGCGCTGCCTAAGTACAGGTCCCCAGAAGTAGGTGATCACTAGGGCTGCCAGGACGTTTTCTCCACGTGGGCGTGAGCGTTGTCCTGGTCGTGAGCCTTGACGGCGACGGCGACGGCGACGGGAGCAACTTCGGTCGGCCTTGGCCGA
>JBBSJC010000112.1:0-17348 GCA_038257655.1 Polyangiales bacterium
CGCGCTGTCGTCTGGGATGCTGCGTCGTCCGGAGGGGGCCTGTTCAAAGATGTGTGCTGTTGGCGTGGGGCCCCAGCGCCTGCGCCCGACCTCGCTTCCCTCGCGGGTCGCGTGGTTGGTTTTGCGGAGGAGAGCGTAGGGTGGCGGTCGTGTGGGGTGAGGGCGTGCGGGGAGTGAGCGCCTGGGTTGGCGTGGTTTTCCTTGCGGGTCGCGTGGGTGGTTTTGCGGAAGGAGACCGCAAGGTTTTTGGTCGTGGTTTCCCTTGCGGGTCGCGTGGGTGGTTTTACGGCAGTAGCCGTAAGGTTAGGTTCGTTTGGCGAAGGTCAGCTTACTGTCGTTTTCTTCTACCTGGATGATGTCGCCGGGGCCGAAGTGTGCGGACAGGATTTCTTGGGCCAGGGGGTTTTCTAAGTACTGCTGGATCGAGCGCTTGAGGGGGCGGGCGCCGAAGGTTGGATCGAAGCCCACATTGGCAAGAAAGTCCTTGGCTGCGTCCGTGATCTCGAGGCCGATCTCGCGCTTGGCTAGGCGGGCCTTGAAGCGTTGCAGTTGGATATCGACAATCGAGCGCACCTCAGTGAGGTCGAGACGATGGAAGATGACTGTCTCGTCGAGGCGGTTGAGGAACTCGGGCCGGAACGCTTTGCGTAGCTCGCCCATGACGGCTTCGCGGATTTCGCGATCGTCACCGGCGCCGAGCAGGTGCTGGGAGCCGACATTCGAGGTCAGGATGATCACCGTGTTTTTGAAATCGACGGTGCGGCCTTGGCCATCGGTTAGGCGGCCGTCATCGAGCACTTGCAACAGCACGTTCCAGACGTCGGGGTGCGCCTTTTCGATCTCATCGAACAGAAGCACGCTGTAGGGCCTGCGCCGGACAGGCTCGGTGAGCTGGCCGCCTTCTTCGTAGCCGACGTAGCCCGGCGGGGCGCCGATCAGACGCGCAACGGAGTGCTTCTCCATGTACTCGCTCATATCGAGGCGAATCATGGCCTTTTCTTCGTCAAACAAGAACTCCGCCAGGGCTTTGGCAAGCTCCGTTTTGCCTACGCCCGTGGGGCCGAGGAATAGAAATGAGCCTATCGGCCTGCCCTCTTCGCCTAGACCTGCGCGTGAGCGACGCACGGCATTGGCGACGGCGACCACCGCTTGGCGTTGGCCGATTACGCGGGCGCCGAGGCGCTGTTCCATCTCCAGCAGTTTTTCGCGCTCGCCTTCGAGCATCTTACTGATCGGCACGCCGGTCCACTTGGAGACGACGCGGGCGATGTCTTCGTCGGTGACCTCCTCTTTCAAGTAGCTTTGCGTCTCTTGCACCGACGCGAGCTGTTGCTGCAAGCCTTCGATCTTTTTCTCAGCCTCAGGGATTTCGCCATAGCGCAGGCGTGCGGCCGTCTCCAGATCGCTCACGCGCTGGGCGCGCTCCAGATCGAGCCGTAGCTCTTCGACCTGCTCACGGGCCGCGCGCAGCTGTGTGATCATCTCCTTTTCACGCAGCCACTGGGCGCGCATGCCGCTCTTTTTTTCGTTCAGCTCCGAAAGGTCGACCTCGAGCTCCGCCAAGCGCTTCTGGCTGGCGCTGTCCTTCTCCTTTTTGAGCGCCTGACGTTCGATCTCGAGCTGCATCACGCGCCGCTCGACTTGGTCGATTTCCTGCGGCATCGAATCGATTTCCATCTTCATGCGCGAGGCCGCCTCGTCCACGAGGTCGATGGCCTTGTCTGGCAAAAAGCGATCGGTGATGTAGCGGTGGGAAAGCGTCGCAGCCGCCACGATCGCGGCATCTTGAATGCGAATGCCGTGATGCACCTCGTAGCGCTCTTTTAGCCCGCGCAAGATCCCGATCGTGTCTTCGACGCTCGGCTCGCCCGCAAACACGGGCTGAAAACGCCGGGCCAAAGCCGCGTCTTTTTCGATGCGCTTGCGATACTCAGCCAAGGTCGTGGCGCCGATGCAGCGCAGCTCGCCCCGTGCGAGCGCGGGCTTGAGCATGTTGCTTGCGTCCATCGCGCCTTCGCTCGCGCCTGCGCCGACCAAGGTATGCAGCTCGTCGATAAACAGGATGATGCTGCCTTGCGCATCTTCGACCTCTTTGATCACGGCTTTGAGTCGTTCTTCGAACTCGCCGCGATACTTGGCGCCTGCCAACATCGCGCCCAAGTCCAGCGACAATAGCCGCTTATTCTTCAAACCCTCGGGCACGTCCCCCGACGCGATGCGATGGCCGAGCCCCTCAACGATCGCCGTTTTGCCAACGCCCGGCTCGCCGATCAACACGGGGTTGTTCTTCGTACGGCGCGACAACACCTGCATCACCCGACGGATCTCTTCGTCGCGTCCGATCACGGGATCGATCTTGCCGGCCTTGGCGGCTTTGGTGATGTCGCGGGTGTACTTCTCGAGCGCCTGGTACTTGCCCTCGGGCTCCTGATCGGTGATGCGCTGCGAGCCGCGCACCTCTTGAATGGCGCTTAGCAACGTGGCCTGCGTGACCCCGTGTTCTTTCAAGACGCGGGCAAGCTCGTCATCGGAGCCGACGATCGCCAGCAGCACGTGCTCGGCCGAGGTGTATTCATCTTTGAGCTTCTCGGTCTGTGCCCAAGCGTCGGACATGATGCGCGAAAGCCTGCGCGATAACGCGGGCTCTGCGCCGCCCTGAACCTTGGGCAGCTTGCTTGTCGCGCGCTTCATCACGGCCAGCACTGCGCGCGGGTCAGCCCCAGCTTTTTGCAGGATCGGCCCCGCCACGCCCTGCTCGAGCGTCAGCAATGCCGATAACAGATGCTCGGGTGACAGCTCTGGATGTCCAGCCTGCGTGGCCTCTTGCTGGGCCGCCATCAACGCCTCGCGTGTGCTGTTCGTCAGTCGATCCAAACGCATGTTGCGTCCTCCCCCATGTGCGGCCCAGGCTCGTTCAGCCCAGCGCTCAGTCCAACCTAAACATCGGACTTGGCGCGTCAACGCTTAGACGACGCTTAGACGGCCGATGCTGGTCGCTTGCCGAGACGTTTCGACCTAAGCTCGCGCGGTGCTGAGCAGCCAAGGCAGCGTTTGTGAGTCCGGCGTTTCTTTCATGCCGCCCTTCGCGCCTTGGTCGCTGACCTGCCTGGCCGGGCTTGTACCCCTTGCCTACTATTTAGCGACGGCTAGCGCCCATGGCCACTGGCTCGACGCCGGCGAATTCGTGGCCGCTGCGCGCGGGCTAGGCATCGCCCATCCGCCCGGCCAACCATTGAACGCAATCGTGAGCGCTTTCTTTGCGCGCTTGCCTGTGGGGCCGCTGCCATTTCGCGTGGCCGTACAAAGCAGCGTGATGGCGGCGGTCGCTGTCGCGTTCTTGTTTCGTGCCGTGTTCCATACGCTCGTGGGCATCGGTGAGCGCGATACACGGCGCGCGACGGCGCTGGCCTTGGCGGCGGCCTGGCTTGTGGCAGGTGGCAGCGGGTTTTGGCTGCAGGCGGTGCGCCCGGAGGTCTACGCGCTCGAAGCAGCGCTGAGTGCGATCGTGCTCGATGCTTTGATTCGCTTTGAGCTCAGCGAGCCCAGCGAAGATTTGCGCCCGCTGTATGTCGCGGCGTTTGTCGAAGGCCTGGGACTTGCCAATCATCACTTTCTCGCGATCTTACTATTGCCGGTGGCGGCGCCGACCCTGGGGCGGGTGTTTGCTAGACGCGGTTTCATCGCGCTCTTTGGCATGCTCGTGGCGCCGGTGATCGGTCTTGCCACCTATGCTTACCTTCCGATCCGCGCCGGCCAAGATCCCGCGCTGAACCTGGGCGACCCGAGCACGATCCCGCGGCTATTCTGGGTGGTGAGCGCCCAAGCATTTCAAAAGAATACCGGCATGGCCGTGCCCCTGAGCTTTGGCGAACGCGTGCTCGATGTCGTGGCCGGATTGCTCGAGACCTTGGGGCCTGCCCCGCTGTTTTTAGGAGTGATCGGTCTTTATCTGACCTTGCGCATGACGCGCACGCGCCGCTTTGGCACGCTGTGGATGATCGCGATCGTGATCTGCGTCAGCGCGCGAGCCTGGCTTGGCTTTGTGCGCGGCAATCCGGATGCGCTCGGCTACCTGGCGCTTGCGTTCATGGGCTTTGCCGCGCTTGCCGCTTGTGCGCTCGCCCTTTCGTTTCAGCTGATCGCGCAGCTTTGGCCCCGCTTACACAGGCCTGCGCGCGCGCTCGCTTACGTTTGCGCGGCGCTCACCTGCCTGCGCCTAGTGTCCGGCGCCGAGGCGCAAAGTTTGGCACGCTTCTCTGCACCGGATGCGGTCGACGAAATCACGCGGCGCACGTTGCCCGTACGAGCGATCGTGCTCGCGCACAACCCCGGCACGATTTTTCGGCACTATGGCGCCGAGGCCGAGGAGCACCTGCGCCCGGACGTGACGCTGGTGCCGGTGCCACTGCTCGATTATCCCGGCATGGTCGATGCGTTGCTCGCGCGCGACCCCGAGCTCAAGCCTTTGCTGCGTGGCTATTTGCTCGATGGCTCATTTTCCCGCGCAATCTTGCAGTCTCTCGCCGCCGAGCGGCCGCTGCTAATCGAGCTTGACCTGCGCGTAGCACCCGATTTGTTCGATACGCTCGTGCCTGAAGCGGGCTTTTATCGCGTGCTGCCTGACGGTTTGACGGACGCAGATGAGCGCAGCGCAGCCAAGGCTCAAACCGAAACCTACGCGCGCCTGTACGCCCGACTTGGCGAGCAGCGACACGAGCCACAGACGCAAAACATCCTTTTGTATCGCCACTACAACGACGCGCTCTACTACGCGCATCTGGGCTACCGCGAAGCTGCGCGCGGCGCGGTGGCGCTCGGCCTTGAAGCTCAACCCGAAGCGCAAGAGCTCAAGAAAATGCAAGAGGCGCTCGCCGACACGGAGCTCAAAGGCCCGCTCGATATCCGCCCCTTTTTGCTGGAGTAGGCGGTCGAATGGACTCGAGCTGGCTTGCAATCTTCGTAGGCGGTGCTTCTTCGCGCATGGGAGGTCAACCCAAGGGCCTGCTGATGACCCAGGAGACTTTAGGTACCCAAAACGATCTGGCGCATGCGCAGCCAGTGCCTATCGTCGCGCGCCTGTTGGGCTTGGCCGGTACGCTGAATCTGACGCCGGTCTTCGTCGGCAAAGCCGATCCTTACTCTTTGCGTTTTCCTGACGTACCTGTGATCGCCGACGACCCAACAGACATCGGTCCGCTCGGAGGACTTTCGGGCGTGCTCAAGGCCGCCGGTACTTCGCGCGTGATCGCGGTCGCCTGCGACATGCCCCAGGTCACGTCCGAGCTCTTACATCGTTTGCAGGCGACGGAACCCGAGGCGTCCGTGCTGGCTTCCAAGAACGATCAGGGGCGCTGGGATCCGCTGTGCGCTCGCTACGATCCAATCAGCGTAAGGCCGCTCCTCACGCAGGCGCTACACGCAGGCGTGCGCTCGTTTCAGCGTCTGTTCGCGACGCTGACGGTCACGGAGCTGCTGCTCAGCGCCGAGGAGCGAGTGCAGCTGATCGACTGGGACACTCCGGAAGACATCTCGCGCACGTCTTAGACGCTCAAGACGCTCAGGCTAGCAGCTAAACACTCAGACTACGCGCTGCGCGTGCGTGTAGATCGAGAAGCGTTCGCCACGTACAAAGGCGGCCAGCGTCAAGCCCATCGCCTGGGCCGTGTCGATCGCGAGCGAGCTCGGCGCCGAGACGCTGGCCACGCAAGCAAAGCCCGCGACCGCCGCCTTTTGTACGATTTCAAAGCTTGCCCGCCCGCTGACTGCGAGCAGCACGGCGCCACCGCGTGCTTTGCTGCTCCGTCTCACGCTCGCGTTGGGTAAAAGCTGGGCGTACAGCAGTTTTCCGACCACTTTGTCGACGGCGTTATGGCGGCCAACGTCTTCAGCGCAGGCGAGCACCTTACCTTCTAGGTCGATCGCGCACGCGGCGTGCAGGCCACCGGTACGTTCAAAATGGGGTTGTCCGAGCGCGAGCAGTTGCGGTGCACGGGCGATAAGTGCGCTCGCGATGGGTTGCGTATCGGACTGTATGCTGCAACGCGCGAGCAGATCCTCGATGCTGTCCCGGCCGCACACGCCACAGGCGCTGCTCGTGACAAAGCTGCGGCGCGTACGCATCAAACGCTCGTTCGAGATGCGCGTGCCCGGGCCCGGCGTCACTTCGATGCTGTGCCCGTAACGCGGATCGTCGCTGCGCCCGCAGGCATAGACGCTGCCCACGTCGGCCAAGCTCGTGATGATGCCCTCCGCGAACAAAAAACCCACGGCTAAAAAGCGGTCGTCGCCCGGCGTGCGCATGGTGAGCGCGAGCGCGTCACCGGCCACGCGTATTTCGAGCGGCTCTTCGACTACGACATGCTCGAGACGTGAGCTCGGCACGCCAGCGTCGACCGACACCGCTTCGTAGCTTCGCGTGGCATCGCGCACGCTCATGGCCGTGGCTCGATCCGCACCGTCACGTTGTAGTCGGGCGTCAGGCTATGGGGGTCGAGCTTGCCTGCGGCGAGTAACTGGTTCGATTCCGGCCAGTGCATCTGAGCATTGCCGCGGGCGATCGGCGCTGAAAAGGCCCGACCCTCGAACAGACCGTGGGCGCTGACGACGCGGATCGGTTGATCGTGCTTGAGGCCGCGAGCTTTGAGATCGTCAGGATGCATGAATAGATGATCGCGTGCGGCCCCCGTCAGCTTGTCGACCTCTGCCTGCACGATGCTGTTGAACTGCTTGCCGCGACGGGTTGAGAGCCGTAGCTCCCCGTCCGCTATCGCGCGTTCGGGCAAGCTGGCAAGCTCTAGTTGCGCACGCCCACCGGGCAAGGGAAAGACGCCGCCCTCGCACAGCCGCGGGCCGCCCCACTGAAACTGGTCGCCCTGCTGCTTGAGCCGCTCGATACCGCGATAACTGGGAACGACGCGGCTGATCTCGTTGCGGATGGCCTGAGCATCTTCAAGTCCGAGACTTGGCGCGCGCTGCGGGAATGCGGCGCGTGCGATGGCGCAGGGGATCGACCATTCCTCGCGCGCTTCAGCGATGTCGTGGCCCGCGATGTACGGACTGAACACCACGCGCCGTTCGGTCGTGGTTTCTGTGACCCCGCCGCGATGCTCGTAGCGAGTGCGCGCAGGCAAAACGTACACGACCTCGTTCGGCTCGACGAGCATGGCGTGGGACAAGACGATGTCTTGGTGGATGCGCACGGCAACGCGGCCGAGCGCGCGCTCGACGCGCTTTGGATCAGGCAAGGTCTCGCGCAGATTGCCGCCCACGTTGTAGAAGAGATCGAGCGCGCCAGCATCGGCTGCTTCGAGCATCTGGGTGCTGCTCATGCCGACCCGTGCCGGCGGCGCAAAGCCCCAAGCCTCGGCCAAGCGCGCTGCGTTCTCCGGGGTAATTTCCTTACCGTCTGGAAAGGCGTTGGCATAGGCGCCCATTTCAGCGCCGCCCTGCACACCTGAGTGTCCGCGGATCGGCATCAGTCCGGTGTGCTCGCGCCCGATGAACCCTTTGAGCAGACCGAGCGTGCACAAGGCCGCCACCGTGTCGGTGCCATGCGCGTGCTGCGTCAGACCCATACTCCACACGAAGACGCCGGTCTTACTGTTTGCGAGCAGCTCTGCAAACTCGCTGACTTGGGCATGGGTCGAGCCCGAAGACTTGATCAGCGTAGCGAGATCGCACTGCTCTAAGCTCGCCTTCAACGCTTCAAAGCCCTGCGTGTGCTCCGCGACGAAGGCGTGATCGATCGCGCCTCGTTCGATCAACAGCTTCTGCACCGCTTGCAGAAATGCCAGGTCGCCACCGGTTGACACTTGAAAAAAACGATCGCTTATCACACTGCCAAACAGCGCACTCTGGGGTGTGGATGGTACCCAGTAGCGCGCCATGCCGGGCTCTTGGTAGGTATTGACGGTGACCACGCGCGTGCCGAGCTTTTTCGCTTCGTGCAGGTACTTGATCGCCACCGGCTGATCGTTGGCAGGGTTGGAACCAAAGAAGACAATCAGATCGGTGCCGTACCAATCCTTGTAGGAACACGTGGACGCGCTGACACCGAGCGTGCGCTTCATCGCGGCGGTCGAGGGGCTGTGGCAAAGGCGCGCTGCGTTGTCGATGTGAGGACTGCCGAGAAAGCGCATCACCTTTTGCGCCGCGTAGTAGACCTCGTTCGTGATGCCGCGCGCCGTCATGAACATCGCCATGCGCTCAGGATGCGTGACCCGCACGCGGGCTCCGAGCTCGTGCACCGCTTCGTCCCAGCTGATGCGGGTAAAGCCCGGCTCGCCACGCCGTCTGCGCAAGGGATAGGGGATACGCCCGAGCGCGCGCAGGGCCTTACCATTCAAGGCTTCGAGCGCTTGAGCATCGCCCAGGTGCGCGTCAGCGAGCGGGCCTATCGTATTGAGTCGTAACAAGTTCAGTCTGACAGCGCACAGATGGGTGCCCTTGAGCGTCCAATCAGACAGGCCACTCGTACCGAGCGCGCAGCCGTCGCATACGCCCCGGGTCAGCACGCGATAGGCATGGCCCAACGCATCGCGATTCTCCCAGGCGATGCGCGCCATCTCCAGGAAATGCCGCGGTTTCTGCAGGCCTACGCCAAAGGGGATGAGGCTTGCTACGCGGGGACGCGCACGCCGGAGGGGCACCAGGGCTTCGGACATGCCAATCGGTATAGCGCCTTCTGCCAGGCTCTGGTGCGCCAGTCTTGACGTGGTGTGAGCGCACTGCGACCCTCGCGGCGATGGACACGCGGGGCACGCACTTGCTCGTGGAGATACGGGGCGCGGAATGTCACGGGCTCGATGACTCCACGTTGATCGAAAAGTTACTGACTGAGGCGGCCATTCGCGCGGGGGCCCGCGTGATCCAAGCAGCTTTTCATCGCTTCCAACCTGAGGGTGTGACGGGCTTTCTGCTGCTGGAAGAAAGCCACTTTTCGATTCACACCTGGCCGACCGACGGCTACGCGGCCGTTGACTTTTACACGTGCGGCGATGCCGACCCACAGCGGGCAATGGCCTTCCTTGCCCAAGGTTTGGGCGCTACCCATGTCGAGTGGTTGAGCGTTCGGCGCGGTGCACGAAGCTCGAACGAGTCGGGTGATCAATCTCCTACGATGCAAGTGTCAGGCGACGCCTGGCGGCCGCCAAAGCGCGCTTGAACCCGCGCGCGGGCTTGTCTGCTATCGTCGGCCCGCCGTGCGCGCCCTGGCCATTCGCATCTTTCGCATTTTCGCTATCGCCCTCTTGGCGTACGTGGCGATCGCCTGGGCCTATCAGAGTGGACGATTGTGGCTCGGCTATACGATTGCCGTCGCGATCCTCAGCGCCTGGCTCGGCTTTAGCCTGTTGCGGATCGGTAAGACGGCGCGCGCACGCCGTGAGGCGCGTTGGGAAGAGGCGATCTTCGACGGCCTCAAACGCACGCGGGTGATCCACGAGGTGCAGCGTGCAATCAAGAAGCTGACGCCGGTGCGCCAACGCTCACGGGTCGAGCATGCCAAGTTGAGCATCCTGTTGGCCGAGCTACTTGACGCTCAGGGCGATTATCCCGAAGCGATGGCGGCAGTAGACAGCCTGGCCCTGGACGCCTTGCCGCCGCTTGAAGCGGGTCTCGTGCGACACACCCGCGCTGTCACCCATCTGCGCGGCGGCGATGCCCCAGGCGCCCTGCGCGCGCTCGCCGCACGCGCGTTATCCGGCGATCGCGAGCTCGATCAGCGTCTGACCCTACTTGAAGCTTATGCGCAGATCGAAGCAGGCCAGATCGAGCAGGGCCTACACACGGCCGACGAGATCGCCCGTCAGCAAGGCATCGACGCCAGCGTGGTCACCGAAGCGCGCGTGGTGCGCGCAGCGGCCCTCGATGCGTTGGGCCGGCGCGAAGAAGCGCTGGTGATGTTGGCCGCGCTAGGTCGCGACGCGCTGGCACCGTTATCCGAGCTGGGGCATCCGCGCGTCAGGTCGCTTGCGCAAACCGTGCTCGACGGCTTTGCGGGCTAGAGCCCCCGTTCGGTGCTCTAGCCTCAGCGACTGCCGCAAAACAATCAGATCGCCTCGACGCCGATGCATCCCCGTCGGCGGCGCTGAAAATTCTCCAGATACAGAGAGTATCCTTGCGAATTTTCATCACCACCGACGGGGCGCCTCGACGCCGATCCGACCTGATTGTTTCGCGGCAGTCGCTCAGTCGAAGCACAAATTCGGAATATCGAAGCCCGCAAGCCCCGCGCTACCGGCCGGGGTCCCTGCGCCACCCTGGACGTCCAAGGTTCCGCTATTCTGTCCGAGCGTTTGCTGGCTGTGCAGCGCGATCGTGCCGCCCTCGCCGCCCACCGCTCCGTCGCCGCCGTGGGCACTCAGTGCCGCGCTGTTCTGAACGGCCTGTGCTTCGATGCTGATGCAGCCGCCGTAGCCGCCCTGCTCGTTGTTGGCATTGAGCGCATCGGCGCCATCGGCGCTCAGTGTGGCGCTGTTCCGCACGCTGCCAAGCGCGCTACGCAGTACGATAGAGCCGCCGCCGGGCACAATCTCCTCGCTCGATCCCGAGCCTCCGCTCGCCGTCAGACTGCCTGACGAGGTCAGATCGCCGCGCGTTGCAAGCAGTGCCGAACCTGCCTGTCCGGCCGATCCGCTGCCGTCAGTCGCGTTGCCGCCTGCAAGATTGTGATCGCCTGCGATGATCAAGCTCGGAAAGCCCTCGGGCAGCTCGCTGCCGACGACGACGTTGGCGCTTGAAAGCTCTAACTGGAGTAGCCCGCCGGGGCCCCCGCCGTAGCCACTGCCGCCGCCCAAATTCATCGGCACGTTCACCAGCAAACGTCGCGGCGTCGGGACGTCGACAAAGCTTTGGATGCTCACTGCACCGCCTTGGCCGCCAGCGCCAACCCCCGTTGCGCTACCGCCCTGCGCTTGCAGTGTCTGGTAGCCGAGAAGCTCCGCTACGGAGCTCTGTCCGGTGCAGTTGCGCAGGGTCAAACCCCCTCCCTGACCGCCCGGGGCACCACTGCTGGTTGCCGTACCGCCCGCTGCGAGGATGCTTCCTGACAAGGACAGCCGGGCATCGGGGAGCGGAGCATTGACGCTGCTGAGCACGCTGGCCGAGATGCTGCCGCCTGCCCCGACTGCGACGGGCCCGCTGCCCCCGTTGGCACGCAGCTCGCCGCTGCTCGTGAGGCTCGCCAACGTGGCCAATAGCTGCACGACGCCGCCCGCGCCGCCGCTGCATTGGCCCGTCAGACAGGTTGTCCCGGTTTCCACACCCCCGCTCGCATCGAGCAGACCGCGGTTGCGCAGGTCGAGGGGACGACTGCCGACCTGATCATTGCCCAGCACAATCGCGCCGCCCGGCCCGCCGCCTAGCAGACCATCGCCGCCGGTGGCATCGATCTCAGCTGCATTCCAGACACCTCCCGACTGCGCGATCACGCGCACGGTGCCGCCCGCTCCGCCCACTGTCGTGGAGTCGGCACCTGACGCATCGATCTTACCTTCTACGACCACGCGCCCTTGCGCGCCGAGGCTGACGGGCGACCCGGGAACGCCCGTCGCCCCGCCCTGGGCGAGCAGGTTTCCTTGAAAGACGAGCTGACTTGTAGCGGCGAGCGTCACACGATTGACGCGACCGGCAACGATCGGCGTGGCATCGATCACACCCGCGCTACTGACCACGAGCTGACGTGCGCCCAGCTGCAGAGCACGCGCTCCGCTAGCGAGCGTCAGCGTACCGAGAACTTCTACATCGCGCGTAAACTGCAGCGCTGCCTGCGCCCGAGGCATGGTCAGTATCGCGCCCGCTTCGATGCGCAAACCGGTGACGACCTCATCCGCCCTGCCCGACCACCTTACGATCTGACTGTTGGCGCTCGCGTAGTAATATTGGCCGATCACGGGAGCAAGTGCGTCCTCGCGCACCTGCAATGTGGTTGCGCTCGATACCACGAACGGGTTTGCGCCGAGATCGAGCGTCAATGTCGGCGCCGTGAAGGAAGCATCGGCGACACCGGTCGTTGCGAGCTTGGTCACGGCAGGCACGCACTGATCGGAGGTGTCCCCCGGCATCGAAAGCTGGCCGCCTGCGCCGGCCAAGGCCGCGTTGGCATTCCCCCCTCGCAAATCGATCGTCGCTGTCCCGACCGGCTCCGCTGGCGGCGTCAGTGGTTCGCCGCGCACGGGAGGGCTTGCGTTGCAGCTGATGTAACTGGTGTCGACCTCGCCATCGTCGAGCACCGCGTTGTTTGCCACACCCATGCCGCCACCGCCGTCGTCGGCTCCCGCTTCGATGCGCTGGCCACCGTAAATACACTCGCTGCTTCCGACCGGAATCGCCACGGCGCGCGTGAGCACCGGATGCTCGCACACGAGCTGCGTCTGATCGATCTCCGGATCAGACAGTAAGGCGTTCCCGTCGTCGTCGAGGCCGGTGTGAATCGCCACGCCGCCCGCCGGACACTGCACGCTGCCCAGCGGAAGCGCATCAACGCGCGTGAGCAGCTGTGGATTGTCCGGGTCCGCGCGCGTATCGCCCGAGCACACCACGACCGGCTCGCCCACGATTTCATCATCGTCGAGCTTACCGTCCTTATTGGTATCGGAGCCGCTCGAGACGACGACACCGCCGTTCTGACATGCTTCGTCTGGGCCCGCTTCTTCGACGCGCGTGAGCTCCTGCGAGTCGAGGCCCTGCGAGCTTTCACCGCTGCAGCCGGCCAGTAGCCCAAGGATCAAGAAACGATGTCGGGTGATCTTACGGTTCATGACGCGTGCTCCAGGCTTGCGGGCGGGGGAAAGAAGGGCCCCGACCTCGGTCTTACGCGTGAGGCCTAGCCGTTCTCCCCAGGCACGTCAGCCCGCACCTGCCGGCAGGCGAAAATCCCTGAAAATCAGCACGACTCTGGTGATCAATCCCGCATACAGTGCGGCGAGTAGCCCGACGAGCCAGCTGTCGTTGAGCGCAGTCCCAGCAAGATTTGCGCGGAGCACGCAACAACGCTGTGACATCAGGCCTGGTCAATGTGCTTGACGATCCACTCGCCGACCGCGCGCGTGCCAAGCGTGCCGCCCACGTCGGGGGTGCAGACTTCTTCGTCGATCGCGCGCTGCACGAGCTGCATCAGCAAAGCCTCATCTTCCGGATGACCAAGATGCGCGAGCATCATGCCCACGGTCAAGACGGTGGCGAGCGGATTTGCCAGATCCTTGCCAGCGAGCGGCGGTGCACTGCCGTGGACAGGCTCAAACAACGCCGGCACCGCGCGCTCGCCGGCCAAGGTCGGTCGCACGTTCGCGCTCGCGGCCATGCCGAGTCCGCCCTGAAACGCCGCCCCCAGATCAGTGACGATGTCGCCAAACAGGTTGTTCGTGACGATCACTTCGAACTGGGACGGGTCTTGGATCATGTACAGACACAACGCATCGACGTACACGTGTTTGGCTTCGATCGCCGGATACTCTGTCGCGACCTCGCGAAACGCGCGCAACCACAACTCGTGGGCGTGCTGCATCGCGTTGGATTTATCGGCCATATGAACGCGGCGTTTGCCGTGTTTTTTCGCGTACTCAAAGGCCGCGCGGATGATGCGCTCCACGCCCTTGCGCGTGTTGATGTCCTCGTTGATCGCGATCTCATCGGGCGTGCCACGCTTGAACTGTCCGCCCACGTTCGCGTAGATGCCCTCGGTATTCTCGCGAAACACCACCATGTTGCAGTCGCGCGCGACCTTACCTTTGAGCGGCATCAATCGATCGTGAATGCACACGATAGGCCGGATGTTGCAATACAGGTCGAGCCCGAAACGCAGGCCAAACAAAATATCGCGCGCATGTTTCAGATCCGCCACGCGCGGGTCGCCCAAGGCGCCGAGCAACACGGCGTCACAGCTGCTGCGAATTTCTTTCGCGATCTCTGGCGGGAACGTGGTGCCGTCGGCCAGATAACGATCGGCGCCCAGGTCGAGCTGCCACAGGTCGAGCGCGTAGCCACGCTTTTTGGCGAGCGCCTTCAGCACCTGGACGCCGATGGCCGTCACTTCGGGGCCGATGCCGTCGCCGCCGATCACTGCGATGCGATGTTTCGTCATGGCCACGACGTAGCAGCGGGCGGCCGCGGTGCCTGCCTGGACGTGCGTGGTCCCACGCGTCGTTGGGCCGCTCCGCGACTACGGATGCAATTCGCTCTGCTGACGGTAGACAGCCGCGTTTGTCTTAATTTGTTCGAGCTCGGCCACGGCGCGGTTGCGCTCCCGATTCAGCGCCTCTGTGTTCCAGACCAGGCCGTACCAGGTGTCGCCACCGCGATACAGCCGCAGCTCGCTGCCGCGCGCCGTTTTGACCACGATTTCGGCGCCTTCGGTGCGGGTCTCGAGCGCTGCGCTGACCTGCCGAGATAGGTCATCCAGGCACTCAGCGGCGCAGCGCATGCGAAACAGGTCGACGGCGTCTTTCGCTTTGGCAGCGTCCCCAAGCTCGGACAAAGCGGCGGCCCGGGTCGAGGCGGGGTAGCTCTCTTGGATCAGCTGGGCGGCCGCCTGCCGCGACTCCGCGATTGCCGCTAACGCATGGCGGGCGCGCTGGTCGATCACGCGAAACAGCGCCTGCGCATCGCGTTGGGCGAGGGCTTCGGCGGCCCGTGCCAGGGCCCCATCGACTTGTCGGGGGTCTGCCCCACCACCACAACCGACCCCACATCCAACCACAAGCGCCAGTCCCAGAATCCAGCTCAAGTGCCGGCTTCGCCACGGGAAAGGGTGGTGAAGCTTGACAGTTTTGCCGAACCCGTGAACCTTGTTAGGAAGTTCGGGGCCGGATCGGGAGTCCATGCACATCGTAGCGGCAGGCCTATCAGATGTTGGGCTCCAACGTGAGCACAACGAAGACAGTTACTGCATCCTGCCGGAGTTCGACCTGTTCGTGGTCGCCGACGGGATGGGGGGACATAAGGCGGGCGACGTAGCAAGTCGCATGGCGACGCACACGATCGCCTCGTTCTTTCGCGCTACGCAGAGCGAAGACGCCACCTGGCCGTTCCATTTCGATCCCCACCTGTCGATGGCCGAAAATCGCCTGGTCACCGGGATCAAGCTCGCGAACAAGCAGATCTTCGAGGCTTCGCTCGCCAACCATGCGGTGCACGGCATGGGCACGACCGTGGTGGGCGCCCTGTTCTCGAAGGAGCGCAAGGCCGTGTATGTCGCGCACGTGGGCGACAGTCGCGCGTACATGGTGCGTGAGGGCAAGATTTCACAGATTACGCGCGACCATTCGCTGCTCAATGATTACCTGCTCGTGATGCCCGACATGTCCAAGGAGCAGCAGGCTGAGCTGCCCAAGAACGTGATTACGCGAGCCCTGGGCATGCAGGATTCGGTCGCGGTCGACTTGGTGCCGGCCGCGCCCCAGGTCGGCGATCGTTACTTGCTTTGTTCCGACGGCCTGAGCGGCATGCTCAGCGACGAAGAGATCCAGGACATCGTCGTGCAAAGCGGCTCGGACCTCGAGCTTGCCGTCAAGCGCCTGATCGAAAAGGCCAACGAGCACGGCGGCGAAGACAATTGCACGGTCGTGCTACTCGCGGTCGAAGAGTAAGCTTGCCGGTGCCACAGTAGGCCCCGTGAAGTTCTCCGTCTCGAACGTCCTGCGCGTCGCTCCCGAAATTTTTTGGGAGCAGATCTTCTTTGACGAGGCTTACAACCAGGGCCTCTACGCGGCGCTCGGTTTTGCCACGATGCAGGTGATCTCCAGCGACCGGCAACCTGGGCTCATCCGCCGCTCCTTGCGCGCGGAGCCGCCGATCCACGCCCCGAGCGCGCTCAAGCGCAAGCTCGAGGGCAAGCTTTTCTACACGGAAGAAGGCGAGTTTGACCTGACGACCCGGCGCTGGAGCTTTCGATCGAGCTCGAGCGTGCTGCCCGACAAGGTGTCGATTCGCGGCACGATCGCGCTGTCGCCCCATGCCGAGGGCGCCCAACACCTGGTCGAGATCGAGGCGCGCGTCACAGCGTGGGGCCTGGGCAGCGTGATCGAGCGCGTGATCGAGCGCAACACCCGCGACAGCTACGCCACCACGATCGCGTTCACTGAACGCTGGGCTACGGAAAAGGGACTCGTCTAGTCGCTATTTTGGCCTAGTCTCCTGGCCTTGCTCGCAGGGGGTCTAGGATGCGTATCGCCGTCGTGTTCGTTCTGTTGTCCCTCGTGCTCGTGCTGCACCAGCCCGCGCCTGCGCGCACGAGCGAGGGCATGTTTTTCAGCGAGTACACGGTGGCAGCTGACCACCCGCAAGCTTCGCAGGCAGGTGCGTCGTTGCTTGCGGCCGGAGGCAACGCAGCGGATGCGGCCGCGGCCACCATGCTTGCGCTCGGCGTGGTCAGCCCGACTGGCAGCGGCCTCGGCGGCGGTGGTTTTGCGCTGTATTATCGGGCAAAAGACCAGACCCTTACCTTCATCGACTTTCGTGAGGTGGCACCGGCCACAGCGACCAAGGACATGTTTGCCGCCAAGGAAGAGACCAAGGCTGCCGCCCAAAAATCGCGGGTAGGCGGTCTCTCGGTCGGCGTGTTGGGCGAGCCCGCGGGCATCGCCGAGCTCGTGTCGCGCTTTGGCTCACGACCGATGTCCGAAATCGTCGCGCCCGCGCATAAGCTCGCAAGCGAAGGCTTCGATCTCAGTGCGAACACAGTGCGCGTGCTCGAGCGCGTGGGCGCCGAGTTCCTACGCGACCCGGTCGCAGCCGCCATGTTTAGCGGCACACCCGTCGTCGGGTCACGGATCAAGAACGTGGCGCTTGCAGACACGCTGAAGCGCTTTGGCACCAGCGGTAAGAGTCTGTTCTACACGGGTGCGCTCAGCGGACCTATCGTGCGCGCCGTCAAAAAGCATGGCGGGCTGATCACGGCGGCCGATTTGGCAGCTTACCGTGTGGTCGTGCGCGAACCATTGCGGGGTGACGCGCTCGGGTATCAGTGGGCGACAGCACCGCTGCCGAGCGCCGGGGGCTACACGATCCTGACAAGCCTCGATCTACTCGAGCGTTGGTTGCCAACGAAGCAGCATTGGCAAGGTGCGCCGCGCTTTCATGCTTTGATCGAATCGTGGAAGGGGCCGTTTTTAGATCGTCAGCACTATATGGGCGACACCGACCACGTGAAGGTGCCGCTCGCCGAGCTCAGTGCGCCTGCGCGACAAGCCGCCCGTGCCGCTCGCTTTCATCCCGGCCTTGCGCTGCCGGCCGAGGTGTACGCGCAGCCGCTTGCGCTGCCCGTCACACCCGTAAGCCAGGCGGATAACCGGGGCACCTCGCACCTGTGCGTGGTCGATGGCGAGGGTAACATCGCGTCTGTCACGACCACC
>JBBSJC010000113.1:0-17295 GCA_038257655.1 Polyangiales bacterium
CAAAGTCAGCAATCGTCTCCATGATGTCAGCATCGACGCTGCGGGCGCGCGTCAAGTCGAGGATTATGTGGCCTCCCGTGGGAGCGGTTTCGAAGGCCGACTTGAGCTTGGCCTTGTGTAGGAACGTCGCGCTCGCAACGAAGCGCACCATGCGATGATTGCCATCGTCCGTCACCACGATCGCAGAGGCGTACTCGCGATACAGGACAAAGAAGATGGAGAACGCGGCCCCGAGCAGGACGCCCGTCAGTAGGTCCGTAAACAGGATGAGCAGCACGGTCACGATGAACGGGATGAATTGCTCCCGGCCCATGGCGTAGGTCTGTTTGTACAGCTTCGGGTGCGTGAGCTTGTAGCCCACGGCGATCAACACGATAGCGAGCGCCGACAGCGGAATGTAGTTGAGCCAGCGCGCCAAAAACAGCGTCGCCCCAACTAGGAGCACGCCGTGCGTGACGGAAGACCAGCGCGTGCGCCCGCCTGCGGTCACGTTGGTAAAGCTGCGCACCACCACGGCCGTCACCGGCAAACCGCCCAAGATGCCCGAGGTGACGTTGCCGAGCCCCTGCGCCATCAGCTCGCGATTGGGCGGCGTGAGGCGTTTGAATGGGTCGAGCCGGTCGGTCGCTTCCACGCTGAGCAGCGACTCGATGCTGGCGATGATCGCCAGGGTCAACCCCGTCTTCCACACGTCCATGCTCTTGAGCACGGCGAGATCGGGGGCGGTCCACAAGCCTTTGAGTCCCCCTGCTTCCGCTAACTCGGGAATGCTGACGAGGTGCTCGGGAGCAAGCCCATAGCCGGCCTGTGTCAGTGCGAAAGAACAGGCTAGGCCGGCGAGCACGGCCATCAGCTCGCGCGGCAGATGCGTGCGCAGCTTGAGCTTCGGGTAGTCACGCCAGACCCACAACGCCAGCGCCGCGGCCACAGCGGCGGCGACAGCACCCATGTTGATCGCGCCAAACGCGTAGCCGAGCTCCGTGAACGTGTTGTGCCCGTCCGGCTGACCGAAAGCAAAGTCGCCCTCGTAGTCGGCGTCGTAACCCACCGCGTGGGGGATTTGTTTGAGCACGAGAATAAGCCCGATACCGGCCAGCATGCCGCGGATCACAGCGTTCGGAACGACCTGGGCTACGCCACCGAGCCTGAACGCGCCGAGTGCGATCTGAATTGCGCCGGCGATGATCGTCGCTGTGAGCAAACCAGCCAGGCCAAGGCGCGCAACAGCATCAAACACGATCACAGTCAGGCCAGCAGCCGGTCCGGCGACGCTGAGCTGCGCCTTGCTCGCAACGGCGACCACGAGCCCGCCAACCATGCCCGCGATCAAACCCGATATCGGCGGCGCGCCAGAGGCGGTTGCGATGCCGAGACAGAGCGGCAACGCGACGAAAAAGACGATCAGGCCGGCTTTAAGATCGGCGGCGCTGAAGCGGCCGAGGGGCCGGAGATCTGTCGCCGAGCCGATTTTGTCCATGTGCTTTTCAGCCACGCGCCTCCGAGCAAGGTATGTCCTTGCGAGCTAGAGAGAATGGCGGCCCGACCATCCAGGAACCTGCGTGGGCGGAACTTCGCACATGCACCCTTGAGCGGCGTCAGACTAACAGCTCCGTCTAGCGTCGCAAGTGGCTGTTGTGCCCCCGCCGGGGTGGTGCGGAGCTCAGGCTTTTAGCTGCGTAAACTCGCCGTCGCCGCCCAAGGTGGGGTGGCCGAAGCGCGCGAGCGGGCCAGCGCCCACGGCGTTCACGATCGTGGTCAGTAGCTTGTTATGGGGAGCATCGAGCGCCTCGAAGCTCGTTTGCCGCGCGTCAGCAGATTGCGACAGATTCAAGTACTGGCCCTGTTTGAAAACGCCACCGCAGCTGCCTGCCAGCACACAGGGTAGATCGCGAAAGTCGTGGTCCTTGCCGTCGCTCAGTTCGTTGATCCACATCACGCAGCTGTTATCAAGGACCGTACCTGTGCCTTCACTGTATGCGTTGAGGCGGTCCAGTAAGTAGGCGAACTCACCGGCAAACCAACGGTCGATGTCGTAGATCATCGTCTCGTAGCCAGCCACGTCGGAGCCGCCTTCGGAGTCGGAGGTCGAGCCGTGCGAGAGCTTATGGTGGTTGTACTGATGGGCGATGTTGTCCCAGTTGAAGATGGGGCCACCCGCGCCTGCACCCCACTGCAGTGTCGCCGTGCGCGTGTAGTCGCAGGCTAGGGCGAGCGCGACAAGGTCCATCTGCATGCGCCCCATCGGCTTGAAGGCGGCGTCTTGTCGCACGTCGCGATCTTTGTCCGCTGCTCGGATCTCGGCTTCGCGCGCCGGATCGAGGCGCTGACAGGCCATGGTCGCGGCTCCCCCCGTTCCAGCCAGCTGCTGTTCAAGTTCGCGCACCGAAGTGAAATGCAAGTCGAGCTTGTCGCGATCGCCCTTACTCAGGTTGGCTCGCGCCAATGCATCGAACTCTTGATGCACGAGATCGAGCACGCTCTTTCGTCGCTCGCCCAATAGATCGCGCACGACGGCGTCGCCGTAGTTGATGCCCATCATGTCTTCGAACCCGAGCCGCGGGTTGGGCTCGCTGTTCACCGGTGTCCCGGGGCCGCTGTAAGAGATGCAACCGGTAGGCTGACCATTGGTGCCATGCACGCCCAGCGTCAGAGACGGGCGATTGCTCGGATTGATCTTGCTGGCGATAAACTGGTCGACGGAGATGCCTTGAGCGAAACCACCGCTGCCCAAGAGTTGCGCTGTCAACTTGTGGCCCATGCCGGACTGATGATCGCAGCCCATGGAGCCATCTTGCCCAAAGCCTCGCGGGGACATGTGCATGTTGCGCGGGATAAGCAGCTTGTCGCGGTACGGACGCAGTGCGTAGAGCGTACGATCGACAGGAAAGTGCGCCTCGGTGAGCGCGCCATAGCCGCCCTGAGGCCAGAACTTGCTCATATTGGCGCCATTGCACTGAAAGAAGCACACGAAACGCTTGGGCGTAGGCATTGCCTGGGCGCGGGCGTGGGGGCGGAAGCCGAGGGATTCTAGAAAGGGTAAGGCGACGGTAACGCCACCAAGCCCGGTCAAAAAGCGACGCCGATTCAAAGTGCCTCTCACATTGCCTCTCACATTGGCCCTCACATTGCCTCCATGCTGCGGAAACGAAACCCGCGTGAGAGCGTCATTGCCACCAGCATCTCTTTGATGTCGTAACCACTCGCCTTGGCTTGCGTATCTATCTCATGCAGCAGGCACAGATCGTCATTGGCTTCCGGGCGACCGAGCGTGTAGCGGAACCACTGGCTTTCGTAACAACGCATCGCGGTTGCGCTTTGGGCGAGTGCTTGGGAAAACTCGACCGCGCCGTCAAAACTTACGTCTGCCTTATCGAGGGAGATCGTGCTTCTGGCGTTCACGAGCTCGCCATGATCTGCGCTGCGGTAGCGGCCCAAGCTATCGAAATGCTCAAAGGCAAAACCCGCAGGATTGATCTTAGTATGGCAGTACTGACAGGGACCGGGCGCGGTCTTGGCTTCGACTTGGTCGCGCGTGGTGACGATCTCTGCATCGCGCGGGGGCAACGTCCCCACGTTTGCAGGCACGGAGCCGAACACGGTACACAACACCCGCTTTTGGACATATGCGCCGCGGTGGATAGGCGAGCCATCTAGCGCATCAGCATGTCCGGCCAAAAAGCCCGGTAGCGTTAGGAAGCCTGCGCGCTGCTTGGCATCGAGCTCTACGCGCGTGGGCGTGGCCGTGAAGCTGCCGGGCAAAGCGTAGATGCTGGCGAGCGTTGCATCGACGTACGACACGTTGGAGGCGAAGAGGTCGCCTATCGTGCCGCCTGCGTCCAGGGCCACATGCCGCGTAAAAGCGAGTAGCTCCCGTCGTGCCGAGGCGCCAAACGTACTTTCATCGTAGGAGGGAAACGTCGCTGCATCCTTGGCAAAGCGCAAGCCCTCGAGCTCGAGCCATTGCGCGTGAAAGTCGTTCAGCACGCGTTCTGCGCGAGCGTCATCGAGCATGCGACGGGCTTCGGCTTCGATCTGCGCGGCAGTAAGTAATGAATCGGACGCCGCTTTGTCGAGCAGGGCGTGGTCTGGCACCGAGCCCCACAAGGTAAGGGCCAGTCGTGATGCGACTTCGTAGCTGTCGAGGCTTGTCACCTTACCATCGAGCTCGGTGCGCAACTGTTCGCTGCGATAGAGGAAACTCGGAGACTGCAGGACCGCTTCGAGCGTGATGCGCACGCCGCGAGTAAAGGCATCACTACCGTCGTCGCCGTCATCGTAAAGCGCGGCACCGGCATCAAACAATTTGGTATAGCGGTCGCGCGCTTCGCTGCTCAAAGGCCTACGCACAAACAGCTGCAAGAAATCCATGATGAACCGATCGCGACAGGTCGCATCGCGCGTACCCATTACACACGGCACGACGCTTCCGATCGCTGTCAGGTCTGCGCTCGCCTCGGCCGCGATGCGCTCAGCGGCCGTGCGATAGCGTGAGGTTTGGTTGTCACTGACCGTAAGCTTGGCTGCGTTGTTGTTAAAGCCGAACAGGACCTGGTCGGGCACAAAGTCTTGCGCTCGGGCTTCAAGCCCCAACAGGTCGCGGACAGCATTGGCGTGTTGCACGTGCGACAGGCGTACCAGCTGGGGCATGGGTCCGGGCGCGATCTCGCGTTTTGTGCAGGCACTGGGATCGAAGTTGCCGCTGGCAAAATCTCCACTGCCTTCACCACTTGTGACCGCAGGCGGCATCGCATCGCCGCTTGCCGTCGCGGCCGGTCCGCTGGGAGAGGCAAGGTCGCCCTGACATCCGGCCGAAAGCGGCGCGAGCAAGCCCAGGGAGGCGAGACACAGAAACGCTGGAGGTATGCGCACCTATCTTGGTACCCGTGACTAGGCGATGCGGTTCAGCCTAACCATCTTATGGTGGGTGCCAGTAGCAAAGTGTAAGACGAGACGGCCTGCAGGCGGCCAGAGGGAGCCGAAGCAGATCTTTTTCAAAGCTGAGGCGTCCAGACACACATCCAAGAAGGAGTTGCTGTCATGTCCCTCAAACAGTTCATTATCGCCCTGCTCGCCTGTGTGTCGCTTTCTCAAGTGGGCTTACGCTGTGCGCGGGCCGAGCCGAGCTACGAGGTTTCCCTCGAGGACGAGTTTGGCAACTCACTGCAGAAGTTTCAGCAGCGCGGGCAGGCCTTCGCGATGGGACGCATGGGACAGCGCTACAACCTGCGCGTCACCAACCGCACCGCTCGCCGCGTTGAAGCGGTGGTCAGCGTGGACGGGCGCGATGTCCTGTCGGGAAAGCCCGGCGACTACAAGGGACAGCGCGGCTATCTCGTACCGGCCTGGGGCTCGGTTCTGATCGAAGGCTTTCGCACCAGCTTGAGTGAGGTGGCCGCCTTTCGTTTCACGTCACCGGGCGACAGTTACTCTTCACGCATGGGCTCACCGGAAAACGTGGGCGTGATCGGTGCCGCCTTCTTCGCGGAAGCTGCGCCTCCGCCGCCCCGTCCCGTGTATCGCGTGCCGCACCGTCCGTACCCGACCGAGGGCTACAAGCGCGGGGACTACGATGGCGCCGGTGTAGGTGGCAGCGGCCGCAGTAGTCGCGCTGAAAGCCGGGAGTCCCCCGCGGCGGCACCTGCAGTGAGGAGCCGCGGCGCGCACGCACCCCAGGCGGACGAGAGCGCGAGCAACATCGGCACGCAATACGGCGAGCAAACGAGCAGCGAAGTCGTGGAAGTATCGTTTCAACGCCGAAATGCCCAGCGTCCCGATCAACTGCTCGTCGTGCGCTACGACGACCGCGCAGGCCTCGAAGCGCGCGGCATTCGCACCTGGCCCCAGCCGGAGCAACAGCGACACGTGGAGCGCGTTCCGAGCGCGTTCCCGGTCAATCGTTTTGCGCCGCCTCCGCCACCTTACCCTTACTACAACTAAGCCTACGGTTCTCAGGCTTGGGCAGCCGGTTGTGGTGCGGTGGACTCCAGCTGCTTTAGCGACGGGGGCCCTGCTTCCAAACGTCCGCCGGTGATCAGGCGCGCTCCGCGACGATAGGTCAGGTACGACCAGGCCCAGTTGAACAGCACAAGCAAGCGATTGCGAAAGCCGATCAGATACCAGATGTGCACGACCAGCCAGGCGAGCCATGCCATCAAGCCGCTCAGCTTGAGCGCGCCCACCTCCGCTATCGCGCGGGAGCGCCCGATCGTCGCCATCGAACCCTTGTCGACATAACGAAACGGCGGGCGTGGCTCGGAGCGCCCGTCACCTGCGGCCTCCTGGGCGATGATGCGGGCAACGTGCCGTGCCATCTGCATCGCAACCGGGCTGACACCGGGCAGAGGTTTTTGATCCGGACCCAGCATCAAGGCGGCGTCCCCGATCACGAACACTTCCGGGTGGCCTGGCAGCGAGCAGTCTAACGCGACCTTGGCGCGGCCTGCGCGATCGACATCGACCCCGAGCTTGGCGATAAGCGTCGAGGCTGCGACGCCCGCGGCCCACGTGACCGTGGAAGCTGCGAGCACTTCGCCAGACCGTAAGACCACACCTTCGGCGGTGATGCGCTCGACGAGGCTGCCTGTGCGCACCTCGACCCCAAGCTCGGACAGCTGCACCACCGCTTTTTCAGACAGCGATGGGTCGAAGCTCGAGAGCACGCGATCTGCGCCCTCGAGCAGCAGCACGCGGGTTTCTGCAGGGCACGCGCGTCTGAAATCACGACCGAGCGCGTAACGGGCAAGCTCGGCTATCGCGCCCGCCATCTCCACGCCGGTCGGGCCGCCGCCGATCACGATGAAGCTCAGTAGCCGCTTACGCTCTCTCGGATCCGTTTCACGTTCGGCGGCCTCGAAGGCGAGTAGCACGCGGCGCCTGATTTCCACCGCATCGTCGAGGCTCTTCAAGCCGGGTGCGTAGTGCTCCCAGTCGTCGTGGCCGAAGTAATGTGTGCGCGCGCCAGGCGCGAGGATCAGATAGTCATAGTTCAGAGCTGGACCGGGGCTCACCTTGACGAGCTTGTGCGCGAGGTCGATCGCCTCGACCTCGGCGAGTAGCACGGTGGTGTTGGACGCCCTGCGTAAGATCGTGCGGATCGGCACCGCGATCTCACTGGGCGCCAAGCCCGCCATCGCGACTTGATAGAGCAGAGGCTGAAACAGGTGATGGTTTTGACGGTCGACGAGAGTGACGTCCACGTCGGTCTTGACTAGGGTTTTGGCAGCAGTGAGCCCGCCAAAGCCGCCCCCCACGATCACGACACGTGTAGGTTTGCTCATGACAGGTGTCTTAGGACAGCACTGGCGAGGGTCAATGGGCGTGTTTGCTCCAGGCGCCTGCTGCGCCCATAAGTCAAGGGCATGCCGAGACTCCGCTTCTTTACGCCCATGCTCCTGTACTGGGCGCTCGCTGGCTGCAGTGACAAGACAGCCTCACCACCCGCCGCGCAGCAAGGCAGGCGCGGTGACGAGCACAAGATCCTTCCCTTGCCGGTGGCGTCGGTAGAACAGCCTGCGCTCAAGATACCGCCCGCGCTGAGTTGGCTGGTGGTCGGCGGTGGCGCAGATCCCATGAGCAATCAGGTATCGCTAGCGCAAGATGCGGAGCTAGTTCAGTCCTTGCTCGGCGGCACCGGCCTTACTTTGTTTGCGAGCGGCAGCCATGCACAGCTTGCGCTAGACGTGCCGGGGCCGAGCCGCCCTATGAAGCTACGTGAGCGTCTGTCAGAGTTGTTCGGCCGGCCCGGGGCCGTTGCCACTCGCTATGCCACGACCCAACTGAGCATCGACGGACCTGCCACACGAGACCATGTGCTTTTCGCCATGCAAGCCGCGCTCGCGCAGGGGAGCGAGCCCTTGCTCGTGTATGCCACCTGTCACGGCGAACGCGGCAGCGCAGCGCGCGAAAACTCCATGAGCTTGTGGGGCGGCCAAGGCTTGCAGGTTGGCGAGCTTGCGAGCGCGCTCGAACAGAAAGCGGAGGATGCGGCGTTGCGGCCGGTCCGATTTGTGATCACGTCTTGTTACGGCGGTGGCTTTGCTGATCTGATTTTCCGCGACGCAGACGCTCAGAACGGTTTGTCGCGGGCCGATCAATGCGGACTGTTCGCGGCGCCGTGGGACGACGAAGCGAGTGGCTGCGATCCCAACCCCGATCGACGCGCCCAGGAGTCTTACGCGATTCACTTCTGGCATGCGCTACAGGGTGAAGACCGCACGGGTCGACGACGCGTCCGCGAAATCGACCTCGATACCGACGGCTCGATAGGCCTGCTGGAGGCGCACACGTGGGCCCGCATCCACGCCGCATCCTTCGATGTTCCGACCAACACCTCCGAGCGTTACCTGCGCCATATCGCGCCACAAGATGGTAAGGTCAGCCTCGATCCGCTCGCGGCTCCTGAAGAAGTTGCCGTGATCCGCGCACTCGGAGCTGCGCTCGAGCTCGACACTGAGCAGACTGCGCGCGACAAGCTGAGCGAGATCGAGGCGACCTTGGCCGAGATCGACGCCATCGCGGCAGAAGCTCAGGCGGCCGAGGATGCCGCCTACCAATTTCTGCGCATCGGCTTGCTCGAACGCTGGCCTTTGCTGGAGCATCCCTGGGAAGAACGCACGCAACGCATGCTCGCGCATGATGGCAAGCAGATCATGCGCATGCTGACAGATTCGTCGCTGGCAGAAGTACACGCCGCGGCAGTGCGCGATCTGGACGAAGCGGCCGCTCAACATGATGGTGCCCGTGTGGCGCGCGCCCGCGTGTTACGCCTGGTGCAGGCCTTTGAGACCTTGCGTCTTGCAAGCTCGCTCAAGAGCCGCGGCGGTGAGCCCTGGCATCACTTTCAGCGGCTTCGAAGCTGTGAGAGCTGGTCTCCCCCGCTGCGCAAGAGCGCGCGTTCGCTCTGACTCAGCGCCGCAAGCGCGCTTCGCTCTGCCTCAGCGCCGCAAGCGGGCTTCGCTCTGACTCAGCGCCGCAAGCGGGCTTCGCTCTGACTCAGCGCCGCAAGCGGGCTTCGACCGCGCGTCGGTGTTGTTCTCGTCCGAGTTGCACCTCGCACCATGCGATGGCTTGATCGACGGTGGCGAATACCTTGGTCGGGTAGTCGGGCTGTGCCATCCAAAAGATCGCGGTCATGATGCCGCGCATGAGCTGGGACTGGAACACCATCGCGTTGCCCGCGCAGTGACGCTTGGTGACGAGCTTCAACCGCTCCATTTGTTCGGCGACGAGTCTACGTTGCGCCGCGCTCGGAGCGGGCGCGTAGCGCACGTCGTTGACGATTGCGTAGGTCTCGCCATGACACGTGACGTACTTCTCGACCCAGGCCAGGTAAGCCTTGAACTCCAGATCGCTCAGTGCGCGCGCAGGCGCAGTCATGATCACGATGGGCCAGTGCGCTAGGTCTGTCGCGATGCCACCTGGGCAATCCGGAATGTCGCGCATCTTCCCTCGAGCGTCAGACGTGAAGCTACGTTGTTAACCTTGGCCTGCGTTGGGACGGGCCGCGTTCGAACCAGCTGTAAAGGTCTCAAGCCGGGACTTGGCCCAAAAGATCGCGTCGGGCTTTTGCGAGAAGACTTTGGTCGCGTGCTGGGGTTGCGAAAGCCAAAAGATCGCCGTCATCATGCCGCGCATCAGCGTCGAATCGAACACCATGGCCGTGCCAGCGCAGTACTTGCTGGAGAAGGCCTTCGTGCTTTGCATGTGCTCACCGAGAATCTGACGCTGACTGGCGCTGACGCCTGGCGTGTTCTGCGCGTCGAGCACCAGCGCGTACCCTTGGCCGGTGCAGACAACGTATCTGCGCGTCCATTCGAGGTAAGCGCGATAGTCCGCGTCACTCATGGCCGTGGTTGGCGGCGTCACGACGGCGAGCGGCCAGTGGCTCATGTCGGTGCGCACGCCGCCAGGTGGGTCGGGGATATCGATGCTGCGCCCGCCCGCCGACAACCTAACGCTCATCCCTCAATTGAAGCTCGCCTAGCCAGCTCGCCTCAAGCGTCACCGTATGGCTCTGTGAGCTGCGTTACCCGCGACCTACCATTATGGGCGCAGCGTCTGCGCTGATGCCTACGTCAGCGCAAGCTGAGCTTATTGACGACCGCATCCGCCATCTCGCGGGTGCTGACGAGCTTTTTGCCCGTGCTGTCGCCGCGCATCAGGTCGCCGGTTCGTAACCCATCGGCCAGTACGCCCGCGACGGCGGCTTCGATTCTTCGGCTCAAGTCGGCGCGCTTGGCGGTGTGCTCGAACAACATTGCAACACTCAGGATCGCAGCCAGCGGGTTGGCCTTACTTTGCGCTGCGATATCGGGCGCCGAGCCGTGGATCGGCTCATAGAGCGCGCCTTTGTCGCCAAGCGACGCCGAAGGCAACAGGCCGATCGAGCCGGTGGTCGCGCCTGCCTCGTCCGAGATGATGTCGCCGAACATGTTCTCGCACACCATCACGTCGAACTGTCCGGGGTTGAGCACGAGCTGCATCGAACAGTTGTCGACGTACATATGGCTCAAGGCCACATCCGGGTAATCCTTGGCCAGCGTTTCCATGGTGCGACGCCACAACACCATGCACTCGAGCACGTTGGCTTTGTCGATGCTGCACAGCTTCTTTTGGCGCTGCTGCGCAATCTCGAAGGCACGCTTGCCGATACGGCGGATTTCGTCTTCAGAATAGGTCAGCGTGTTGATGCCCACCTGTTTGCCTGGCTCGCCGCTGATGCCCCGTGGCTCACCGAAGTACAAGCCACCGATCAGCTCGCGTACGACGACATAGTCGACCTGCTCCGCCAGATCGCGACGCAAAGGCGAGGCGTCGACCAGGCTGGGGAAGATTTTGGCCGGTCTCAGATTCGCGTACACCCCCATGCGACTACGCAGGTTGAGCAGACCCTTTTCAGGCCGCTTGTCCGCCGCGACGCCATCCCACTTGGGCCCGCCCACGGCACCGAGCAACACCGCGTCCACTTCGGTGGCCCGCTCGAGCAACGCTTCGGTCGCCGGCACGCCGTGGTGATCGATCGAGGCGCCACCAAAGACCTGATGCTCGAGCCTGAGCGCGATGTCCGCCTGCTTAGCGACGAGCTCAAGCACGCGCAGCGCTTCAGCCGTGACCTCCGGCCCGATGCCATCCCCAGCGACCACCAATATGTCTAGTTCAGTCACGTGCTTTCCTGCCTTCCAGATTGCTGCTCACCGTAACCGTGATCGTGAATCTACTCTTTGGGTGGGGGGTCGGAGCGACGGGCGTGGATGCTGCGTTGATAAAACTGCTGGTTTAGCGCATTGACGAACGCCAATGCGCTGGCGACGACCACATCAGTATGGCGACCTTGTCCGCGCGAGGAGATGCCGTTCTCTTCGATAGTAAGGCTTACTTTACCCTGGGCGTCGGCCCCGCTCGATATCGCGCTCAGCTCGTAGTCTTTGAGCCGCAGGTTGGGCTTGTCGGCGATCTCTTTGATAGCGGAGATTATGGCTTCCACGGGCCCATCGGCATGGTGCTCGGCGCTGCGTTCGACGCCGTCCACCTCGAGGAACACGCGCGCAAAGGGTGCGACCTCGCTGCCGCCCTTGAACTCGACATCGATTAGCTTGTAGACCTCCTTCAGGCTGAAGTCCTCGGCCACGAGTGGGTACAAATCATCGTCATAGATGGTCTTTTTGCGATCACAAAGCTGCTTGAAGCTGTCAAAAGCACGGGCGAGCTGCGCATCATCGAGGTCGTAGCCAAGCGAACTCAAGCGGTCGCGCAGCGCGGCCCTGCCTGAGTGTTTGCCGAGCACGATGTTGTTCGTCGGCAGCCCAATCTGTTGCGGCTCCATGATTTCGTAGGTGCTGCGGTTCTGCAGCATGCCGTGCTGATGAATGCCCGCCTCGTGGGCAAAAGCGTTGCGGCCGACGATCGCCTTGTTCGGCTGAACACTCAGGCCGGTGATCTCGCTGACAAGCCGGCTCGTTGGATACAAATGCTCGGTGACGATGCGCGTGCTGACGGGAAACAGCTGCGGCCGTACGCGCAGCGCCATCACCAGCTCCTCGAGCGCAGCGTTGCCAGCCCGCTCGCCGATGCCGTTGATGCAGCACTCGACCTGACGTGCGCCCGCGCCGATGGCCGCCAGGGAGTTGGCGACAGCCAAGCCGAGATCGTTGTGGCAATGGGTCGAGATGATCACATCGCGGTCGCCTATCACCTCAAGGATGCTCTTGACGATCGTCTTGTATTCGTCCGGCATCGTGTAGCCGACGGTGTCCGGCAAATTGAGCACTGTGGCGCCCGCTTCGATCGCAGCCGCGCAGGCTTCTTTCAAAAAGCCGATATCGCTGCGCGTGGCGTCTTCGGCGCTGAACTCCACGTTCGATGTCAGCTCGCGACAGGCGCCGACGCCGCGCCTGATCTCCTCGAGCACTTCCTGCTCGTTCATCTTTAGCTTGTGCTCCATGTGGAGCCGGCTCGTGGCGATGAAGGTATGGAGCCTCGGGTTTTCCGCATCTTTCAGCGCGTCCCAAGCCGCACGGATGTCGGCGTGACGGGTGCGACACAGGCTAGCGATTTCGCAGCCGCGGATTTCGTCCGCGATGCGCCGGATGCTTTCCACTTCGCCCGGCGATGCGGCCGCAAAGCCCGCCTCGATCACATCGACCCCGAGCTTCTCGAGCATGCGCGCGATGCGCAGCTTTTCCTCCATGGTCATGGTGGCGCCAGGCGACTGCTCGCCGTCGCGCAGGGTCGTGTCGAAGATGCGTACGTGGCCGCTGTCGCTCATCGTCGGTCCCTCGGTCTGGGGCATTGGCTCGACTTAGCGCGGTACCGTGCGAAAACACAGCCCGCGCGCAATCTGGCGAAATCTACTAGAGTTTGGCAACCGAGCCAGGGTTTGGCGCGCGCGCTCCCTTCGGGCTCGGGCACCGCTCTTGATCCCTCGCCGCGCTTCTGTTAAGGATATCCACTCATTTGCCCCGGCTATCCGAAAAGCGCGCGTGATTTCAAATGGTTAGCGGCGGCTGCGACGTTTAGGGGCGATTCCTCAGGCAGCTTGAAAGCTGCATTCACGGACGGGAGCTCAAGGCTCGATGATATTCGACTGGCTCCAAGGTCTCTTCTCCCACGACATCGCAGTCGACCTCGGCACTGCGACAACCCTCATTTACGTGAAGGGCAAAGGTATTGTTTCATGCGAACCGTCCGTGGTGGCGGTGCAGCGCGGCCCCCGCGGCGAGAAAAAAGTGATCGCGGTCGGCACCGAAGCCAAAGAGATGTTGGGCCGCACGCCGGGTAACATCGAAGCGGTACGACCCCTGCGCGACGGCGTCATCGCTGACTTCGAGATTACCGAGGCGATGCTGCGCTACTTCATCCAAAAGGCCCATCGCGGTCGCGTGCGCGTGATCATCTGCGTGCCCTTTGGGATCACCGAGGTCGAAAAGCGCGCCGTCAAAGAGAGCGCCGAGAGCGCGGGTGCCCACGAAGTGTTTTTGATCGAAGAGCCGATGGCGGCAGCGATCGGAGCCGGGCTGCCGATCACCGAGCCGAGCGGCAACATGGTTGTCGACATCGGCGGCGGTACGACTGAAGTCGCCGTGATCTCGCTGGCTGGCATCGTGTATTCGCAGTCCGTCCGCGTCGGCGGCGACAAGATGGACGACGCGATCATCAACTACATGAAGCGTAAGTATAACTTGCTGATCGGCGAACAGACCGCTGAGCGCGTGAAGTGCACGATCGGCACCGCCTATCCCGATGACAAGCTCGAGACCATGGAGGTCAAGGGGCGCGATTTGCTTGCGGGTATTCCGAAAACCGTCGTGGTCAACAGTGCGGAAATTCGCGAGGCACTCAGCGAGCCCATCAACGCGATCGTCGAAGCAGTGATGCTCGCCCTCGAGCGCACGCCCCCGGAGCTGAGCGCCGACATCGTCGACAAGGGCATCGTGCTCACCGGTGGCGGGGCCCTGTTGAAAAATCTCGATGTACTTTTGCGGGAAGAAACCGGGCTACCGGTTACCGTTTCGGATGATCCTGTGAGCTGCGTCGTGCTCGGTTCGGGCAAGGCGCTCGATCACGCGGAGTTGCTCCGTAACGTGACGATCTCCTGATAGCTCCTGAGAGCGAACCGTGAATCTCTTCAAACGCTTCAGAGATGCCGGACTCGCGATCTTACTGCTCGCGCTGCCCTTCTTTTTCCTGCGTGCCAACCTGCGCGACCCCTCCAAGGCGACGTTCCTCGATCGCTGGTTGATCGAGGTGAGCGCTCCGATGCAGTGGCTCGCGGTCCGCACCGCACGCGGCGTGTCAAGCTTCGTCGAAGAGTACGTGTATCTGGTCGAGGTCAAAAAAGACAACGAGCGCTTGGGTTACGAGAACGCACGCCTGCATGAGCAGGCGCGAAGCCTAGAGCAGCTCGAGCGCGAAAATCAGCGCCTGCGCGGCCTGTTGCTGCTGCGCGATGAGGTGACCGGCCAGAAGGTAAGTGCCCGCGTGATCGGCAAAGACATCTCGCCCCTGTTCCGCGTGATCCGGCTGCGCCTCGATCGCGGGCGCGATGATCGCGTGGTGGGCGGTATGCCCGTCGTCACACCTGAGGGTTTGGTCGGTCAGATCTCCCGCGTCGCCGACCGCTACGCCGATGTGATGTTGACCGTGGACGAAGGTAGCGCCGTCGACGTGATCGTGCAGCGCACGGGAGCCCGCGGCATCTTACGCGGCACGGGCCAAAGCGACAGCTACAAGTGCCGCATTCAGTACCTGTTGCGCGCCGACGAAGTACGCGTCGGTGATGCGGTCTACACCTCGGGCCTCGGTCGACGTTTTCCGCCGAACATCAAGGTCGGCACCGTCTCGAGCGTGGAGAAGCGTGATTTCGATCTGCACCAGCTCGTCGAGGTGACACCGGCCGTGGCCTTCTCGCACCTTGAAGAAGTGCTCGTGTTGACCGAGGGCGCAAGTGATGCGGCCGCCGACGATGCCAAGACGCCAGCGAGCGGCGCCCGCGCCGAGGCGCCATGACACGCGACCTGCTGCTGCTAGCAACGGGGCTCTTTCTGCTCGTGCTGCAAGCCGCGGTGGGTACCGTGCTCGACTTGGGCGTGTTGATGCCCAACCCTCTGTTGCCCATGGTGATCTACCTCGGCATGGCACCAGACGTGTCTTTGGCGCGCGGTGCGGTGCTGAGTTTTCTGCTCGGCGTCTTTCTCGATTCGTTCTGCGGCAACGCGATGGGGCTACTCACGTTCTTGCACGTCGCAGCTTACCTTGTCGCGCGCGGTGCGGGCTTTCGCTTGATCATGCGCGGCCGCGTATCGCAGGTGCTGATCACGGCGGCAGCAGCGCTGATCGGTGCAGGCTCGGTGGTGGCGCTGCGCGGTATCTTTCGTACCGCCACGCCCTTTGACGCAGTGAGCGCGCGTCACCTTACGGTCTCGCTGCTCGCATCCGCGCTCTCGACGGGCGCGATCGCACCCTTTGTCTTTCTGCTGGTACGACGAATCGACTCGCTGCGTCGTCGCGAAGAATCGGCGGTGCTCACATGAGCTTGCTGAGCGTCAGCCGCGAAGTTGGCGAATTCAAGAAGCGCTACAAGTGGATGGCCTTGGTCGTCGTCGGCGCCTTCTCGGTGCTGTTCATGCGCATCGTGTACTTGCAGGTGTTAGCCCATGATTACTACGGGGGCATCGCGCACGAGAATATCGTCAAGACCGTGGAGCTGCCGGCGACGCGCGGCATCCTGCGCGATCACATGGGGCGCGTGATTGCGACCAATCGACCGGCGTTTCGCATGTACGTGACGCCCTCGCGCTTGCGCGGTGCCCAAGACGTCAACCGGCTAGCGGAGCTGCTCGAGCTCGACAGCGAAGGCAAAGCGCAGCTTGAGCGCGAGATCTCGGCTGTGCCCGAGCGGCGTCGCACGCACCAAGTGCAGGTGTTGACCGAGCTTTCGCGCGCGCAGTTGGCGGCGCTCGAGACCCATGCGCGCGATCTGCCGGCAGTCGACGTGATAAGCGTGCCGGTGCGCAGCTACGAGTACGGGAAGCTTGCATCGCATGCGATAGGTTATCTGAACGAGATCGGCGCCGAGGAGCTCGCAGCCACGAGTAACCAGGGCTACCGAGCCGCAGACCGGATCGGGCGCAGCGGGGTCGAGCGCGCATGGGAAGCGTTCTTGCGCGGGCGGCGGGGCTACCGTCGTGTTTACGTCGATGCACGCGGTCGACGCTCACGTCTGGAGCCGCCCAAGCCCGATGGGCGACCAATGAAGGAAGTGCCGGTACCCGGGCGAGACCTTACCTTGACCCTGGACATGGAGCTCATGCGGATTTTGGAGCGCGAATTTCGTGGCCATCCGTCAGGCGCCGCAGTCGTGGTCGATGTCCAGACCGGGCAAGTCCGCGCCCTGCTCTCCAAGCCCTCCTACGATTTGAACGAGATGAGCGGTAAGCTCACGAGCGAGCGCAGTCGCGAGCTTCTCGGCAATCTGTTTCGTCCGCTGATCGACAAGACGCTTTACGATAGTTACTTCCCTGGCTCGACCTTCAAGCCCATAAGCGCCATGGCAGCGCTCGGTGACGGCATCATGGATGCCACCCAGCGTGTGGACTGCATCGGTTACTACCAGCTCGGTAATCGGCGTTTCCGCTGCGAGCATGTGCATGGCGAGGTGAGCATGCGCCCGGCCCTGGTCCAATCCTGCAACACCTATTTTTATCGCCTGGCGGAGCTCGTCGGGATTGACCGCATCGCGCGCTATGCCGCCGACCTTGGCCTGGGCGAAAAGACTGGTATCGGCATCAACACCGAGACCAAGGGCCTCGTCCCCACCAAGAGCTGGTACGAGCAGCGCGGCGAGCCCTTCCGTGTTGGCTACACGCTCAACGCGGCCATCGGCCAGGGCAACACGCGTGTGACGCTGATTCAGCTCGCCATGGCTTACGCCGCGCTCGCCAATGGCGGCACCTTACACGTGCCGCAGCTCGTCGAGAACGTGCAGGCACCTGACGGTGAGGTGCTCGAGCGTTTTGCACCGCGCGTGCGCCGCAAGCTGAACTACAAACCCGAGCACATTGCGCTCATACGCGACGCGTTGTTTGGCGTGGTCAACGAAGAGAAGGGCACGGCCTACACGCCGAGCACGGTGCAGGGCATCACCGTGGCGGGCAAGACCGGCACAGCCCAGGTCGAGCATCATCAACGCACTAAGGACGACCCCAAGCGTTCCTGGTACGTCAATCGCGCCCATGCCTGGTTTGCCGGTTGGGCGCCTGCAGATAAGCCCAAGCTTGCGATCGTGGTGCTCGTGGAGCA
>JBBSJC010000114.1:0-17199 GCA_038257655.1 Polyangiales bacterium
CCTGCGAGCAAAGCGGCGCTTACCGTTGCAGCGGTCCGGCCGAGGTTGCGTGCGACGCGGTGGCCGGCATTCCAGATCCCGAGATATGTGACGGAACCGACAATAATTGTGACGGTGAGGTCGACGAGGGCATGAGCAATGCGTGCGGCGGCTCGTGCCTGGTCGGCCTGGCCCGTCAGCCAAATGAAATTTGCTCAAATGGTCAGTTGGGGGAATGCCTCCGGCAAGGAAAGTACATGTGCACCGGCCCGGTCGAAACGGTGTGCGACGCGCCGATCATCGTCCCAGGTGAGGAGATTTGTGCGGACGAACTTGACAATGATTGCGACGGCAAGACCAATGAAACGGATGCTGTAGACGTCAAGACTTGGTACCGCGACTGCGATGCAGATGGTTTCGCCACAGACGTCGACTCCGTGGTTGGATGCCGCGAGCCAGGCATAACAACAGATTGCAAGGCTTGGCTTTCAGTGAAGCCGGTGGCTGGTACTTCGCTGGACTGTGACGACCAGGATGGTGAGTTCCGACCGAATCAAACGGTTGCTGGCTTTACGACGCCAGGTAAGAGCGCGGATAGAAATTGTGACGGTATAGTGACCAGAAACGCGGGGATGTTCCCGCACGTTCCTGGCGCCACTACTGGGCCCCATGGGGACAACGTTACACCTTGCAAGCCAGACGATATCGAACGAATCAATATGGGCCTCTGCCCAATCAACACCTGCTTTGCGTTTGGCCAACCTGGAGCTGCCTCAAGAGAGCCGCCGCAGCTTTGCATTGATAATTTCCCGACGTTCGTTCAGGGGCCTCCAGTGCCTGGCGCGAGCACGCAGTGCAACGGGGGTAGCCTTTACTCCAGAGGCGGCGTGAAATGTCTATGATCGCTATCACATTGAACACGCAAGGCGCTTGCGCGGCGTTACGGTTTGAACGAGGCCAACAGCAGCTCTCTCGAGCCGGCACGCTACTCAGCGGCAGTACTTACGGCCCGGATGCGGTTGCTCGCGCCATAGCTTGCGGCGTGCCAAAAACGCGTGAACGTCGCGGTGGATTACTTGTTTTGCGACCTGACGGTCTTCTTCTTCGTGGGTGACGATCTTCGAGCGTGGGCGATTCTTCCGCAACACGCCCATCACCGGCGAGACGCCTGCGGCTTTGAGCTCGGCGCTGCGCCAGGGATAGATGGGCGGCAAGTCCTGGCAGCCGAGGCCAAGGTCTTCGGCGCTGCAGAACCAGCGCACGTGCAAGTGATCGTCGTGGGGGTAGGACGGTTGGCAGGTCATCTCGGCGAAACGCTCTTGCATCTCGCGGTCGGCCGAGTGTTTGGCAGCCTCTGCCAGCAGCTTGTCGCGCAGGTGTTCCACGACGAAGATGCGCTGCACACGGGCCTCCCTGTCGGACAGTAAGGTCGCAATGAAACGCCAGGTGCGCGGCGCGTCGAAGTGCACGCGAATGTCATCATCTGCCACGGCGAGGTCTTTGTAATCGAAGCCGATGCCGTCGGGATCGATCGGCGCGCCAACGGAGGGCGTGGGCTTACCGTCGTCGCCGAGCAGATAGAACAGGATGTCGGCGTCGCGACCCGCGCGATGGGAGCCGTGATGATCGATCGGACCACCTTGCTCGAGACTGATGTCGTTGACGACAAGCTCGCTACCGGGCAGGACTTCTTTCACATGGCGTGCTGCGCGTGCGATCGCACCGGCCACTTCGGCTGCGGCAAAGCGCGCGTTCGAATCGCGGTTGCTGTTGAAGCGAAAGCCTTCCCCTTTCAAGGGTAAGGCGGCCGCGCCTTCGATGCGACCTTCGGACGGGTGACCTATCGAGGTGCTGGTCGATGGCGAGAAGATCTGTGCGGCCGGGCTCGGCGCCACTGGCTCAGGCTTTTGTGCGCTCGGACTGGCTTGTCCTTCTGGGCCGGGTAGCGGAGCGCCTGGCAGTGCGACGGCTTCACCCGCCACGTGGCCCTTTGTCTCAGCTGTCTTGGTAGGGGCAGGTTCGGCGACCGCTGAGGTGCGCTGAGGACCGCGCGCAGCGCCGGGATCGGCACATGCGGCGAGACACGCGAAAACTAGCTGCAACAACACGCGAGAACGTTTCTGAATCGGTCTCCTCCGGTCGATAGTCAGCTGATTCTAGCGCGGGAGACGAGCTCTCCGTCGATCGCATCACACAGATCGACAGCGAGCGTGTTGGCATCGTCATCGAGCGCACAAGCGCGGGCGAGCAAGTCGTGGCCCATATGGGTTTCGCGGCGGTAGTCGAGCACGATCCGCGATGGATGCGGAAGGCTGGGCGCGCCTGGGACCGCAGCCTTGCGCAAAGTGCGCGTGTCATCGACGAAGTCGACGTAGCGGCTTTGGTTCACGTGGAGCAGCGTGTCGAGATCGCTGGGACGTATGCTTACCGTGCGGCTGAAAGCATCGTGAGGCACGGCTTGGGCGAAGCTTGGGGTGCTGGGAATCTCTTCCGCTTCGACTGCCGCGCGGATCACGTCGGGGACGCGCGTAGGTTTGTTTGCGCCATCGAGCACCACCCCCGTCACAAAGGCGCGCGCGACTTCGACGCCGTCTGCAACGCGCGTGGCGCGCTCGGCGAAGGTCACGCTCGAGTTGCCCACGCGCGCCAGAGTAAGGTCGAGCTCAAGCTCGGTGCCATGGGTTGCGGGCGCACCGACCCACAAATCTTGCGCACGCACGACCATCCTACCTCCGCTTTGAAAGAGTGCGCCGAGACCAAAGGCTTGGTCGAAGATCGCCTCCCAACGCAGGTGTTCCATGTAGCGTGTCAAGGATGTGGGCGAGACGCGTTGGCGCGCGTCCATCTCATAACCGCGACAGATTAAACGACGTTTGATGCGGGCCATGCCGCAGGCTTATCAAGCTCAGACACAGGCGTCGATACGCTGTGGACGTTACAACGCCCGCTCCTACACTAGGCGCGACCAACAACGACTGCGGGGGCCTGCGCGCTGAGCGTCGGCCACCGCCCGAGGAGATCACCATGGCGACCATCACCCTGCGCGGCAATCCCATTGAAACCAGCGGCACCCTACCGGCCGTGGGCAGCAGCGGGCCCGACTTCAGCCTGATCAAACAGGACATGACGCGCGCCAGCCTGAAGGACTTTCCCGGCAAGAAGGTACTCAACATTTTCCCCAGCATCGATACCCCCGTCTGCGCGTCGAGCGTGCGCAAGTTCAACGAGCTGGCCGCTAAAAAGGGCGTGACCGTGCTGTGCATCGCCGAGGATCTGCCGTTTGCGCTCAAGCGTTTTTGCGGCGCGGAAAACCTCGATAAGGTGACTGTCTTGTCAGCCTTCCGTTCGACGTTTGGCAAGGACTATGGCGTCGAGATGACGTCTGGTCCGCTCGCCGGCCTGCACTCGCGCGCCGTGGTCGTGCTCGACGAAAACAACAAGGTCATTCACAGCGAACAGGTGCCTGAGATAGCGCAGGAGCCGAACTACGAAGCCGCGCTCGCGAAGCTCTGAGTCGCTGAGCGCCGCCTGCTGAGCACGTTCCTGGCAAGCTCACCCGCAGGCGGATAGCGCGAATTCTTTGGCCCAGCGGTAGTCTGCTTTACCGGCTGGGCTTCTTACCATCTTGGGCACGAGCACGAGCTGCCTGGGAAGCTTGTAGCGGCTGAGCTTGTGCTCGCAGTGCTGATGCAGTGCTTCTAGGGTGGGCACCTTACCCGGGCGCGGCTCGACGATGGCGGTCACCTGGCTGCCCCACTTGTCGTGGGGGATGCCCACGACCACCACGTCATAGACATCGGGATGGGACTTCAGCGCTTCTTCGACCTCTTCGGGATGAATCTTTTCGCCGCCTGAGTTGATGCAGACTGAGCCGCGGCCAAGAAGCCTTACCGTACCGTCCACACTGAGCTGTGCGTGGTCGCCGGGTACCGAGTAACGGCGGCCTGCGATTTGTACAAAGGTGCGGGCGGTCTTGTCGCGATCGTTAAGGTAGCCGAGGGGAATGTGACCGGCGCGCACGAGCCAGCCGACCTCGTCTTCGCCGGGCGCGAGCAGACGTGTGAGCTCATGATTGGCGACACCCGAGTCCGGCATGAGCTGAAACTCGCTACGGCCTTCGATGATCACAGCCTGGGCCCCTGATTCGCTCGAGCCCAAGGTGTCCCGAATGAACAGGCCGGGTAGGTGCTGGCGCAGTCGATCTTTGACGTGGGCAGATAGGATGGCGCCACCCGAGCTCATCATACGCAGCTCGGACAAGTCGTACGGCTTGCGGTCGAGCTCTTCGAGCAACGGTATGGCGAAGGCATCGCCCACGATCAACACGTTGGAGGCGCGTACGCGTTCGGCGAGCGACCAGACTTCGGACGGGACCAAACGCTCAGGGGTGTCTTGCACATGGATGCTGCCGCCATTGGTCATCGTGACAAATGCCATCCAGTGGGCAGCGCCGTGCATAAACGGGGGCACCGGACACACGTGCAGCTTGGCGCCGAGACGTCGCGCACCCTCGACCATGGCCTCGACCGACTGGTGTTGTTTGCCGTCGCCGTAGGTGCCGCCCTGGGCGCCCATGAATACGTCGTGCTGACGCCACAACACGCCCTTGGGCATGCCGGTGGTACCGCCCGTGTAGACAATGTAGAGGTCATCGGGCGAGGGCTTTGTATCGGGCTTGTCGGTCGCTTGCGAGGCGAGCGCTGCTTCGTAATCAACGGCACCTTCGAGCAGAGGCTCGCCACTTTCGTCTGCCACCTGGAGCAGGACCGTCAGACTCGGTACGCCGGTGCCAGTTTGGAGAATTTGGCGCAAAGTCGGAGCGAAGCGTGCGTGGTAGATCAGCGCTTTGGGTGCGGCATCGTTGAACAGATAGGCAAGCTCGCCCTCGACATAGCGATAGTTGACGTTGAAGGACGCAGCGCGCGCCATGTATGCGCCCATCATGCCTTCGAGATACTCGTTGCCGTTGTACAAGTAGAGACCGACGTGATCTTGGCCGGACTGCTCGCCGCTCAGCGTGGCGCGAGGGATGACCTTACCGAGTCCCCGCGACAATAGGAAGCGCGCGAGCTGACGCGAGCGATCTCTAAACTGGGCGTACGTAAAGTGCCGCTCGCGAAACGTTACAAACGTGCGCTCGGGAAAGGCGAGCGCCAGCGCTTCGAGATTGTCTGCAAAACAAAACTCGGTCATCGGGGCTAAAAGCTCTCTTGTTGCAGCGTGGAGGCAGCGAGAAAGATCAGACTAAGCCAAGTGAGATCGGCCAAAAACAAATGGGTAATTTGAATGCCAGTGGGTGCAAGCAACAGTAAGTTGAGGCTGCCCACGATCAGCTGCAGCACGTAGATCGCGGTGAGCGCCCAGGCCCAGCGCGTGATCGCTGACGTCTGCAGGCGTGAACGCAGCTCTTGGGCGAAATACACGAGCAGCGCGCCGGTTCCGATCGCAAGCAGCGGGTGAATCACGCGTAGGCGCACGAGAAAGTGAGCGTCGGCCGCGAAGTCTTGGGCCATGCCTTGGGCGAGACTGTCGGCGGGAAACAACGTGTCCCCGAGCGCGGTCACAGCGCCACTTGCACCGAGCAAAAGCACCAGCAGACACAACACGGCGAATACCAGCGCCGTGCCGCGACGGTCGCGCCACTTGAGCGGACGCGGATCGCGCGCAAAGTGTAAGGTCAGCGCCTGGGCGCCGAGCAAGAGAAACGTATTACAAAGATGCAGGCCCACGACAAAAGCGCGCGCTTCCGAAGCGTCCTTTCCGACTAGACCTTTCTTGACGAGCAGCGCGCCTATCGCCCCTTCGATAATCATCAGCACGAAGCCGGCGAGAGCCGCATGGCGCACCGGGGAACGTACCGGAAACCGGCGAAAGGCGAGCCAGAGCACCACGATCGACAAAAGGCCGCACAGAGCCGAGGTGACCCGGTGCGTCAGCTCGATCATCGTCTCGACGGATTCCGCGCGCGGCATCAGCTGCCCGTTGCACAGCGGCCAATGATCGGCGCAGCCGGCGCCGGAGCCGGTGACGCGCACGAAGGCACCCCACAGGATCACGAGCAGCGTGGTCGCGATCAGCGCGAAGGCGTAGGTTTCAAAGCGTACGCGGGCAGGGACAGCCATCAGGTAGTGATCCCGTTGTAGGCGACCCGGGGCCCCGAGCAACGCTCATAGGCGCAGCGCTGAGGAAAATTGCAGTGCGCTTCAGCTACGAAGCCAGACGCGAGACGAAAGTCCGCCGCGTAGAGAAAAAGCGTGCAAAATCTTAGCGCTGGCTGCGACTTAGGTGTGGCGGCGTCACAAGCCGCCAGGCTGCTCTTACGAGGATTTCCCATGCTGACCCATCGCCGTCTTGTGTTGAGTTGTTTGCTGTTCGCGTTGAGCGCGCCCGCGTGCGGCGGTCGTTCGGGGCTCGATGATTTCTCTAAGGGTGCCGATGACCTCATCACCGGCAACACGAGTGGCTCGGGCAGTGGCGGGGGCAACGGCGGCCGCAACGCTGACAACACTGGCGGCGACCAGGGCGAGGGAGGGCATGGCAGCGATAGCGATGGGGGCGCACAGAACAGCGGCGGCAACGCTGATAACGGCAATAACGCCAACAACGGGAACAATGGCAACAACAACGGCCCGGGCGGCAGCGATGCACCCGTGGGCGCCGCGTGCAAGAGCGACAGCTCCTGCGACGATAAAAACGCCGAGTGTCTGACCGAAGAGAGCGTCGGCGGCTTTTTGATGATCGAATTTCCGGAGGGCTATTGCGCCGTGCAGGGCTGCGAAGAGGATGACGATTGCCCTGATGGTTCCGGCTGTTTCAATGCGATTGGCCTGCAGTATTGTCTTCAGACCTGCGATAGCGACCGCGATTGCCGCGTCAGGGATGGTTATGCGTGCAATGCCATCGGTGGCGGTGGTCCGGGCGGCGGCGGCTTTCCCGGCGGCGGCGGCGGCGGTGGTGGTGCTGGCGGCGGGCAACAAGGTCCGAGCTATTGCCTTCCGCCCTTTGGCGGCGGTGGCGGCTTTCCTGGTGGCAACTAGTGTAGCGAAAGCGGCTGGTTGCTGGCTTATTGGCGAGAGCTTTGACCCGGTGACCGCGGGCAAACACACTGACCAGCAGTGAGACGCACACGCCTTCTGCCATCATTCGCTTCGCTCGCACTTACTTCGGTTGCGTCCGCGGCCTGCCTATCGCTCGCTTGTGGCGGCGCAAGCAAAGCTGCTCCGAGCCAAGCCACCCCCGCGGAGGCTGGCAGCGATAGCGGCGACGCATCGCCGACCATGCCAGGCGAAGCCGGTGCGAACGAGACGCCGATGAGCGACGCCGCTCAGACATCGAATGACGCGGGCAACAGCTCGGGCGACGATGCGGGCATGAAGCCGCAGGCATTTCCCCATCCCCTTGAGAACACAGCCGCTCCGAGCTTGCTTGCCAGCAGAGGCACGCTTCAGTCGCTCGAGGGTCCTTTCTGGGATGCGTCGACTCAGACGGTGTTGTTCTCGGACGTGGTCGAGAATGACGCCCAAGGCGCGCGCATCGTGCGCTACAGGCCGAGCGACGGCGAGCTGAGCACGGTGCCCTATCCCGGCGCTCCGATCACCACGAACGGGCTTGCCCTCGACGCCCAGGGTCGCCTCTATGCCTGTGAGCGCACGAAGGGTGTCGTGGCACGTATCGATAATGGCGTGCGCAGCGAGCTCGCCTCCCAGTACGAAGGTAAGCCCCTGTCTGCCCCCAACGACATCGTGCTGCGAGGCGATGGCAACATCTACTTCAGCGATCCGCAGTGGGGCACAAAAAACCCGGGCACGAAGGTCGCAGCCTATCGCATCGATCCGCAAGGTGAGATCACGCGCATCTTCGATGCGGCGCAACCCAACGGCATCGCGTTATCCCCCGACGAAAAGACCTTGTACGTAGGCAGCGACACGGCCCACGCGATTTGGAAGCTTACGCTCGATGACCAGGGCGCGGTGACCGCCACGGACTCCTTCATCACCGCAAGCGCCGTGCCCCAGTCCAACTTTGCAACGCCCGACGGCATCTGCGTGGACGATGCGGGCAACCTGTACGTCGCGAATTACGACGCCAAGGTCCATGCGGTCCAAGTGTTCGATGCGAAAGGCGTGCACCTGGGCGCTATCGACTTGCCCGATGGCTCGAACGTGACCAACTGCTCGTTTGGCTCAGTCGACCGGCGCACCCTGTTCGTGACCACGACCAAGGCTCTGTACAGCGTGCGGCTCAATGTGCCTGGCATGCCCTAACGACTTTGGACGGGCCTAAATCTTGGGAATCCGGATCGTGCTGATCATCAGGCTGCCGCTCGCAAAGTACATGAGCGCCAGCGGATGCAGCGTTAGAGAGCCGAGCTCGATGCTGCCAAACGGAAGCTGATCACCGACCTTACCCATGGCGGTCAACACCGCGAACACGCCCACGAGCAGCACGCTGGTCGGAATTGGCGTGCCTTCGAAATGGCTGACCTTACCCGTGTCATCCGAGAGCTCGGCCGCCGTCGCGTTGAAGCGCGCCAGGCGGCTGATCCCGCAGCTGACGAAGTAAAGCAGGACGGCGACATCCAGGGCACTGCGCAGGCCCAGGGCGAAACCGAGCGCAGCTGGCGCCATGCCAAAGGAAATCACGTCCGCGAGCGAATCAAGATCGGCACCGAGCGGCGAGGAGCGGCGACGCCAACGTGCGACGCGCCCGTCTGCAAAGTCCAGAATCAACGCCAGGGGAAAGAGCGCCATCGCCCACCACAACCAATCTGACTCTTGGGTCGCGATGTACTGCATCAACGCCAAAATCGCGCCGGCGCCGCAGCCGCCGTTGCCGAGGGTGAGCACATCTGCGAGCGCAAACGTACGAATCAGCGAAAAAGGGCGAGGTTTGGAATCGGGCTCTGTCATGGATCTGGACCAAAGCTACACTCTCAGGCGCCGCAGCGCCCACAAAGCAGGGGTATCGTGTCTTTTCGCATTATCAGTGCCGCGTTCTGCCTGCTCGCTCTCTGGTCTGCGTATCTGCAGCTCAATGATCCGGATCCCGAGCGCTGGATCGCCATGTACTTGTCCTGCGCATGGCTGGCGCTGCTCGGCGCGCTCGGGAAGGCCGCGCCTAAGCAGGCGCTAGTGGTGGGCCTCGTGGCGCTGATCTGGGCGGCAGCGATCGCGCCGGAGCTGCTCGGTGCCTGGAAGCCCGGCGACTTGAACGCGACCATGAGCAACGCGCGGCCGGAGATCGAGTACGGGCGCGAGTTTTTCGGGCTGGTGATCGTGGCAGGTTACGCGCTGGCTGCCTTCGGAATGACGCGTCGGGCTCGCGGCTGAGCCGTCGCTCGCGCTCACAGCAGCGCACACGGCGGGACAAGACCCCAGCGGGCAAGCACCGGCGTGTAACGGTAGGCCGCTGTTTTGCGAACTGCTCCCAGACGCTGCCCGTGGTCTGGATCCGGTTGGTCCGGGAGCCGGCGTCTTGGGAGGGACTCCGATGAGCTCTATCGAATCGGCCATGCGTGCGATGCGTGCGCTGTTCAGCGGCCGCGGCGGTCTGTGGCTCGTGGGCCTGGGCGCGCTCGTGCTGGCCGTGCTCGTCATGCGCTCTTCGTGGGCGGCGCCGCGGGCCGATGCGCAGCCGGAAAGGACGAGCATCATGTCGCAACAAAAATACGCAAAGCCTACGGATGCCGAGCTGAAGAAGAAGCTGCCTGCGCTCGCCTATGACGTCACGCAGAACGAGGGCACCGAGCCACCGTTTCGTAACCCTTTTCATGACAGCCACGAGGCCGGTCTGTATGTCGATGTGACCACGGGCGAGCCCTTGTTCAGCTCGATCGACAAGTTTGACTCGGGCACGGGCTGGCCGAGCTTTACGCAACCGGTCGAGCCCGGCCGCGTGGTGTCTAAGACAGACAGCGCCCATGGCATGACACGCGTGGAAGTCCGCTCTAAAGCGGGCGATGCCCACCTCGGCCATGTGTTCGATGACGGGCCCGCGCCGACGCATCAACGCTATTGCATCAACTCAGCCGCCTTACGCTTTATCCCGGTCGCGAAGATCGAAGCAGCAGGATACGCGGCCTATTTGCCGCTATTTGGCAAGGCCTCCGCAGGCAAAGGGTCCGTCGAGACGGCCGTGCTCGCTGGCGGCTGCTTTTGGGGCATGGAAGACCTGCTACGCAAAATCCCGGGCGTGGTCGAGACGGAGGTCGGATACGCAGGCGGCGCGACGAAAAGCCCGAGCTACGACGACGTCAAAGGCGGCGACACAGGTCACGCAGAGTCGGTACGCGTGACCTTTGACCCGTCGAAGCTGTCGTACGCGGACCTGCTCGAGAAGTGGTACTTCCGCATGCACGACCCCACGACCAAGAACCGCCAGGGCAACGATCAAGGCACCCAGTATCGCTCGGTCATCTTCGCGGCCAATCCAGCACAGCGTAAGGTGGCCGAAGAGGTGAAAGCGCGCGTGGGCAAGTCAGGTAAGTGGAAGGCTCCGATCGTGACCGAGATCGTCGATGCCGGTCCCTTCACGCCCGCGGAAAGTTCTCACCAGGATTATCTGGTCCGCAATCCCAACGGTTATACCTGCCACTACTTGCGTGACTGAGCCCGCTGCTCTGTCAGGGCGACCAGCCGTGGAGAGAACGCTTGATCTGACGCACCTTCGTGGGTTACGTGCAGAGCTGAACAACGTTTACCCACAAGGATCTCGCACCATGACCGATTCGATCGACCCCAATGTCATCGAGGTCGCCTCGTTTGGTGACTTTCAACCGACGGGCATCGCCGTCTCGAAAACAGAGCGTAAATTCGTGTGTTTTCCGCGCTGGGCGCCCGAGCACAAGGCGCCGCAGGTGGCCGAAATCGCAGCGGACGGCAGCCTGAAGCCCTACCCCGACCAGCACTGGAACAGCTGGCAGGACGGCGAATCACCGCGCGACAAGTTCGTGTGCGTGCAGAGCGTGTACATCGATCCCTGGGACCGGCTGTGGGTACTCGAGCCGGGCGCCGTTTACTTCGGTCCGGTCGTGCCGGGCGCGCCCAAGCTGCATCGGATCGATTTAGCGACGAACAAAATCGTCAAGACGATTTACTTTGATCAAACGAGCGCGCCCTTGAACGGCTACCTCAACGACGTGCGCCTGAACGACAAAGGCACCCACGCGTACATCACCGATTCGAACTTGGGTCACCTGGTCGTGGTCGATCTCGAAAAGGGTACAAGCCGCGTGGTACTCGACTCCCATCCCTCGATGAAGGCCGAGTCTGACTGTGTTCCCACCGTCGAGGGCACCGAAATCAGATTGCCAGATGGCAGCGTGTTCCAGGTGCACTCAGACGGAATCGCCGTCACCAAGGGTTACTGTTATTACCACTCGGTCACCGGCCGCAACCTATACCGTATCAAAACGGATTTGCTCGACGACCCTGCTTTGAGCGAGGCCGAGCTTGCCAAGGGCGTGGAAAAACTGGGAGACAGCGGCATACCTGACGGTCTTTTCGGCTGCGAAGATGGCGATCTCGTCATGACTGCCCTCGAGAAGAACGGCATCGATCTGTGGCGCGACGGTAAGGTCATGCCGGTCTGTCGTGATGCTCGCATCCAATGGCCCGACAGCGTGGCGGTTCAGAACGGCTGGATTTACGTGACCGCCTCGCAGGTACATTTGATGGCCCTGTTCAACGGCGGCGTGGACAAGCGCACCCGACCTTACGGTCTGTACAAGGTCAAAAAACCAGCACGCTGATCAAACCGCAGGAGCGCAGCGACAGTCGATCAGCCCTATCAAACCTCGCCAACTTCGGACGGAAAACTACAACACGGGCAAAACTCGCTGTTCATGCCAGGTCTGTCACCGCTTTGAAGCTGACGTGGCGTGCCGGATCGGCGACAGTGGGTCTCTTTTCTTACGTGAGGTGTACCGTGAGGAGACCGCGCTTATCCCTAGCTTTGCCCTATTCGATCCAGACCCTCGTCTGTGCAAGCAGCTTCGTCTGTGCAAGCAGCTTCGTCTGTTCATGTAGCGTCGATGTACGCGATACCGGGAGCTACCTCGATTCGGATGGAGGCGGCGCGAGCGCTGGCGCTCAGACGGCGGGCGGCTCTCAGACCGGAGGCCAAACAGGCGATGCTCAGACCGGCGGCACTGGCGGTCAGACAGCCGGTGGCAGTGGCTCCGATTCCTCGGTCGGCTGCGACAAGATGGACATCCTGTTCGTGATCGATAACTCGGGCTCCATGGCCCAAGAGCAGGCGAACCTCGCGACCAACTTCCCAAAGTTCATCGCGGTGCTCGACGCCTTTCACGGAGGCAAGCTCGACTACCGGGTGGGCGTGACGACAACCTCGTTTCCCACTGAGTTCTTGGGCATCACGGTCGGCACAGGCGAAGAAGGTGCGCTGCTGAAGAGCGCCTCGATGACCAGACCCTGGCTCGAGCGCGCGGATCCAAACGTGTCTGAGACGTTCACCAGCCTCGCCACCGTCGGCGTAGACGGCTCGGGGCAGGAGCAGCAGCTCAAGGCGGCCCAGGCAGCGGTCACTGAACGCGTGACAGATCAATCGAACGCGGGCTTCTTGCGCCCCGACGCCTTACTGTCCGTGATCATCCTGACGGACGAAGACGATGGCAGCACCGGCTCCCCTCAGTCTACGGGCGGTTTTCCGTTTCCTCTGCCAGGCATGGAAGTGCCTGTCGCGGACATCATCGCGACCTTCGACATGGTCACCGGCGCGCGCGCGCGGTGGGCTGCGGCGGTGATCGCAGGCGACAAAGCGCCGATGTGCACTTCACAGTTTGGCAATGCGAACTACGCAAACAGACTGCTCGATTTCGTGATGCAAACTGGCCCCAATGCTGTCTTCAGCTCGATTTGCGACGGCGACCTGAGTAAATCCTTGGCCGACGCGCTCAATACCTTCTCGGCCGCTTGCGACAACTACACGCTGATCTGACGAGGGGACCTGGCTCGAGCACACGCTCAACTCCGCCGTTCGGCCTGCCTGTCGCGCGCGCGGGCACCGACAACTACGCCAAAGTAATGCCGCCGTAACGGGTTGCGCCCGGCTTGCGTCGTAGTGCGTTGAGCACGGTCTTGGCTTGGGCATACAAGCTAAAGAAGCCGGCGATCAGTGCCCGTTCGCGCAGGCTCAAGGGTTGGGCAGAACAGATCCACTTCGGGTCCTCGTCGCCCGCGTCGACAAACCTTACGCACGCGACCACCGGGTGAACCGCCAAGCTGCCGCGACGCAAGCGAGGCCCGAGCACCACCGCGTCAAGACGGTCTCCATCGCCTGAGCAAGTGTCAGGAACGCTGCCGTAATTGAACGGACAGGGCGCAGGCGAGATGAAATCGATGCTGCCATCGTCCCGGCGCTTGATGAAGCCGCCGAGCGGAACTTCAATCACCACGGCGAGCTGTTTCGGAAACTCCAACATCACTCACCTAGAAGGTCTACCCAGCACGCGACGCAGCCTAGCGCTATCCTGCGCGGCAACAACAGATGTACATCTTCTTTACGATCGTCAGTACGCTCTGGATTCTCCTCCACGTCTACGTCGCCTCGCGGCTAGTCGGACCGCTGCGCACGCGCGGCTTTTTTCGCGGCGTTCTCTACGCATTGTTCGTGGTGCTCGCGGCCCTTGGACCTAGCGTCTTCTTTGCGGACTCGTTCTTGAGTTATCCGTGGCTGCTGCCGTACACGTGGCTTGCATGGACGTACATGGGTGCGTTCTCGATCCTGTTCGCTCTGCTCGTGGCACGCGATCTCACCTGGCTCGTACTGCGCGCAGTCGATGCCCTGATGCGCAAGCGCGACCCCGCCAAAGGCCTGCTTCCACCTTCAGCGGAGCGACGAAACTTTCTGATGAAAGTAAGCGGCGGCAGTATGGTCGGCGTGACGGCAGCGGTGTCTGGTTTCGGTCTCGGTCGCGCACGGCGCGTGCCGGCAGTGCTCGAGGTCGAGATCCCGATCGCAGGCTTGCCCGCGGCCTTTGACGGTTACCACATCGTCCAGATTTCGGACGTGCATGTCGGCGAAACCATCGACAAGGACTTCATCCTGCCGATCGTCGAGGCGATAACCTCGCTGCATCCCGATCTGATCGCGGTCACAGGCGACATCGTCGACGGCAGCGTCGACAAGTTGCGCGCGGACATCTCACCGTTGGGTTACCTGCGCGCCAAGGACGGCGTGTTCTGCGTGACCGGCAATCACGAGTATTACTCCGGCGTCGAACAGTGGACCCAGCACTTCGAAGAGCTCGGCATGAGCGTGCTCAACAATCGCCACGTGCTGATCGAGCGCGCGGGCTCGCGCATGTTGCTCGCAGGCGTGACGGACGCGCGAGAGGGCAAAAACCACCCCGGCCACACGTCGGATCCAAAGGCAGCGCTCGCGGGCGCCGCTGCCCATGATTTCCGGATCTTGCTCGCGCACCAGCCCAAGAGCGCCTTTGAGGCAGCCAAGCTCGGCTACAAGCTGCAGCTCTCAGGGCATACGCATGGCGGGCAGTTTTTCCCTTGGAATCTGTTCGTCGGGTTGGTGCAGCACCCGATAGCCCACGGCCTCGGCAAACACGAAGGAATGTGGCTGTACGTCAGTCGCGGCACTTGTTACTGGGGCCCGCCGATCCGTACCGTTCCTGCGGAGATTACCTCGCTGCGCTTGCGACGCGCCTGAGCACGCAGCCTGAGCACCTGCGAGACACGCGCATGCACGGTCCTTGCGCAAAGCGTGAGTCTTGCCCGCGCGCGCTGCTCATTTCTGAGTACGATTGGGCGATATGCCAAAACCGACGGCGCAAGAGATCCAGGAGTTCATCCAGCGCTCGTTTCCGACTGAAGACGACCAGCCGTTCATTCTGATCGAACAGGTAGAGCCCGCGCGCGCGCGCCTCCGTTTGCCGATCAGAACACAACATCTACGGCCCGGCGCCAGCATCTCCGGACCGACTCAGATGACGATCGTCGACACGGCCGCTTGGACATTGATCATGCACAACCTGGGCTTTACCGCCGCGCCTTCGGTGACGAGCAACCTGAATATCAGCTTTCTATCGCGGCCTGAGCCCGTCGATCTAGTGGCAGAAGCCGTGTTGCTCAAGCTCGGCAAACGCCTGAGCGTGACCGAGGTGCGCCTGTTCAGCGAAGGTAAGGTCGAGCCTGTGGCGCACGCCACCGTGACCTACGCCGTGATTGTCCGCGATAAGCCTGAGGCTGCGCGATGACCCTCAAGCCTTGGGTATCCTTGGGTCGCGAGCTTCTGGCAGAAACGCGTATCTATCGCGTCTTCAGCGAGCGCTTTCGTTCGCCACGTACGGGCGTTGAAGGCACTTACTCGGTGATCGATTCGCCCGACTGGGTCAACGTGGTGGCGCTCGATAAGCTGGGAAACATGGTACTGATCCGCCAGTTTCGTTTTGGCACCGGCGAGATCACGCTCGAAGTGCCGGGCGGGATGGTCGACCCGGGCGAAGATGCGCGCGCCACCGCCGAGCGCGAGTTGCGCGAAGAGACTGGCTACGCCTGCGAGCGCCTGACTCCGCTCGGCTTCATCGAATCGAACCCGGCGATTCTCAACAACCGCACCCACATGTTCCTAGCTGAAGGCTGCGAGTGCATAGGCGCGCTGTCGTTGGATGAAGGTGAAGACATCGAAGTCGTGCTCGTGCCGGTGAGCGAGGTGTTTGAGCTGCTGCGGACAGGCGTTATCACCCATGCTTTGGTCGCTGTGGCCCTGCAGCGCTTTGATCTGCAACGAACCGGTCAACTGAAGCTGCCGTCCTGAGGCAGCCGTCCCGAAGCTGCCGTGCCGAACATGACCAGCTCGTTGTCACCATTTCGCCACCTGAAACCTGAACATGAGGCTCGTACTGAGGCAAATCTTGCCATCTTTTGAGTGGGTTAGCGCTGGCTACCGATCGGCATGTCGTGTAAGCATGATCTACCCCGCTCGGCGTTTCTGCACGGACTGCCGTGATCAAAAAGCGGTGAAGGCGCCCACACTGCGCGCCGCCGGGCCGGGCAGAATGAAGCTTGGCGCCCGTTCCGGCTGGGACGTGTGCACAATAGGAACTGTCGACAGTTTTTGGCGGCCAGAGTCCGCGCGAGGGAGGTCCGAAGCATGAAAGCGGAGATCAAGGTCGGAGACGTCAGCTTCGAAACAGACGTCGTAGTAGGCACCGAAGGCGAGCGCGGTATCGATATCGGGAAGCTGCGTGATCAGACCGGGCTCGTGACCCTCGATCCAGCTTTCGTCAATACCGCCTCTGTGAAGAGCGCGGTCACATTCATTGATGGCGATAAGGGCATCCTGCGTTATCGCGGCATTCCCATCGAGGAGCTGGCGGAGAAATCCACCTTTGTGGAGACCTCGTACCTGTTGATTTACGGGCACCTGCCGACGGCCGACGAGTTCAAGGCGTTCTCGACGCTGCTCACACGTCACTCAATGATCCACGAGGATATGAAGCACTTTTTCGACGGCTACCCGTCGACGGCGCATCCGATGGCGGTGCTGAGCGCGATGATCTGTTCGCTCTCGAGCTACTACCCTGATGCGCTCGATGTGAACAACAAGGATCAGATCGACATCACGATCGCGCGTTTGATTTCCAAGACGCGCACGATCGCAGCCTACGCCTACAAGAAGTCGATTGGTCAGCCCGTCGTCTACCCGAAGAACTCGCTGCGCTACTGCGGCAACTTCATGCACATGATGTTCAGCGTTCCGGCGGAGCCCTACGAGATCGATCCCGAGATCGAAAAGGTGCTCAACCTGCTGCTGATCCTGCACGCCGACCACGAACAGAACTGCTCCACGTCCACTGTGCGCTTGGTGGGCTCGTCCAAAGCGAATCTGTTTGCTGCCGTCGCTGCTGGGGTATGCGCACTCTGGGGCCCGCTACACGGCGGCGCCAACCAGGAAGTCATCGAGATGCTCGAGAAAATCCAGTCCGACGGTGGCAACGTCAAAAAGTACGTCGACATGGCCAAGGACAAAAACTCGAACTTCAAGCTGATGGGGTTCGGTCACCGCGTTTATCGCAACTTCGATCCGCGCGCGAAGATCATCAAGAGCGCAGCGGACTCGATGCTCGCCAAGCTCGGCATCGACGATCCGTTGCTCGACGTCGCCAAGAAGCTCGAGGAAGCCGCGCTGACCGACTCTTACTTTGTTGAGCGCAAGCTGTATCCGAACGTCGACTTCTACTCC
>JBBSJC010000115.1:0-17179 GCA_038257655.1 Polyangiales bacterium
ACGCCCCAGGCCGCCGAGGCGCCTGTCACCTTGCACGGCGCCACCGTGTTCAAGCTGCGCAGTCACGAGCCGAACCCGAAGGTTGTGCAACGCGCAGCCCAGGCCAGTCGCGCGCTCAACGCGCTCGCGGCGGGCAAAGAGCCGGTCGAGACGCGCACCGAGGTCCATGGCCACGCGGTGCATGTGTTAGTCGGCACACGCCTGGTGATTCAGCTGCACGAGCCAGACGCACGGGCCGCGGGCATGCCCGATACTCAGACCTACGCACTACAAGTCAGCACGCGCATAAGCGATGCGCTGCGCGCCGAACGCGAGCGGTCGGCGATCGCCAACACCGTGTTTTCGATCTCGCTCGTGGTGTTCTTTGGGCTGATAACGCTGTTTTTGCTGCGCAAAGTGGCTGACTTTGCCATGCGTGCGCAGACCTTCCTCGACGAGAACCCCAAGAAGGTGCCCGCCGTACAGCTGCGCTCGTTCGAAGTGCTCAGCCCGGCTGCCCTGCGCAGTATGCTGTTGGTCTCGGTCAGCGTGGGACGTTGGCTCGGTTTACTTGGTCTGGTGTACGCGTGGCTGGTCGTCTCGCTCTCGATGTTCGAGAGCACGCGCGGCTATACCGTGCACCTTACGAGCCTCGTTCTTTCGCCCATTTCGGGGCTAATCGGGCGCATTGCCCGTTCGCTGCCCTTGTTCGGCGTCGCGCTGATACTGATCGCTGCCACCAGCGTCGTGGTGCGTCTCGTCTCGCTCTTCTTTGCCAGCGTTGCACGACAAGAGACGCGCCTTGCCTGGCTGCCGCCGGAGCTTGCCCCGGCCGCAAGCTTTACCACCAACCTCGCCGTGATCGTGTCGGCACTCGTGTTCGGTGCGCCGATCATCACGGGCGATGCGGTCGGGCCCCTCGCCCACGCTGGAAAGCTCGCGCTCGTGTTCGTGGGCGTCGCGATCTCGCCCGTCCTTGCGTGCATCGCCGTGGGCATCGGCGTGATCTTCTTGCGCCGGCTCGTGGTGGACGGTCGCTTTAGCTACGGCGGCGAGGTCGGACGCGTGAAACACATCGCGCTTACCTACGTGCACCTGCGGTCGGACGACGGCTTCGACGTGTTCGTGCCGCACGTGCTGTCTCTGCTGCACGCGACCCGCGCGTACACGAGCGAGCCAGCGATACGCATCGAGATCGAGGTCGATGCCGCAGTCGATCCACGACAGGTGATCGATGTGCTCACACGCGAGACGCGCGCAGCGGTCGAGGTGCTCGACATCGACGGCACGCGCGTCCGCTACCGCCTCGCCCGCCTCGACTCGCTCGATGGCGCACGCACGCGGCTTTGGCTGGAAGTAGCGCACGCCCTACGCGGCGCGGACATCGCCCTCATTTCGAGGCGAGACAACGCATGAATCCCATGCCGCTCCTGTTGTCGCTGCTCGTCGTCGCATACATCGGCAGCTTGTGGGTCTCGGGACGCTCCCGCGGCTACGGCCTGCCTTCGGGCCTTGAGTTCGTGGTGCTCGGCGCAGCGCTGGGCCCGCAGATGCTCGGGCTCATCGGCATCGAAGTCGTCGACTCATTCGATCCGATCGCGTTTGTGGCCCTCGGCTGGCTTGCTTTGGGTTTCGGTCTCGAATGCGGGGCCATCGATGGTAATTCCGCATCCCTTCGCCGCATCGCACTCGGCTCAGCTTTCGCTGCCATGAGAGCCATCATCACTGGCGCAGCCGTGTTTTTCTCGGCACGTGCCCTGGGCTTTCCCAACAACGCAGACCTGTGGGTCATCAGTTGGTGCATCGGACTTTTGTCCTGCGATACGACGCGCCATGCCGTGCGTTGGGTCGCCGAGCGTCACGTCGTCGAAGGGCCTGTCTCCAAGCTCATCACCGATGTCTCCGCTGCTGATGACGCGCTCGTGTTCGTGGCGCTCGCCGTGGTCTACGCGTGGTTCGACGAACCGCGCAGCATCATGGGCGCGGTGATGCCCCGCGGCAGCATGGCAGCGCTCGCACTCGGGCTGGGAATCGCGCTCGGCCTGATTGCCGCTGCGCTGACACGAGGCATGTCGCGCCGCGTGGAGTGGTGGGGCGTATTACTCGGCGCGTCCTTGCTTTGCATCGGCGTGACGACCTCGGTCGGCATGGGCGCCATGAGCGCCATGTTTGCGATGGGCATTTCGCTGAGTGCCGCTTCCTCTCAGGGCGGTGCCTTGCGCGAGATGTTCGCACGCACGGAACGAGCAGTGCTCCTGCCGGCGTTGCTCTTGGCCGGCGCGCACCTTGTGAAACCTGCTTCGCCCAACGCTTCGCTTATCGTGTTGGCGGCCGTCGTAGGTCGCGCTGCGGCAAGCTTCGTCTCGGGCGCTGTCGTGGCAGCTGCCCGGCAGCCCACGCGTCCGGCCACCGCCTGGGTGGGGCTAGGCATGCTCTCGTCAGGCACCTTGACCATGACCTTGGGCTTCGCAGTTTCCCTACGTTATCCCGGACCTATCGGCGACTTGGCGCTGCTGGCTGCGTTTGCAGGCACGTTGACCGGCGAGATCGTCGGCCCAGTGGCCCTCAAGCGCGCCCTGACGGTGTGCGGCGAGATCAGCAACCGGGTCCGCGGCTCGCAATCGGGCGAAATAGCAGCGCAGGAGACAGAGCCATGAGCGGCGCCACAACCAAGCGCACGGCCGTCGATCGCGTGCTGCAAGCAGCGGGGCTAGGCGCCGTGTTCGCGGTCATGTTTGCGCTCGGCCACGCCCAACCCGTTCCGCTCGATTCAGGCGTGATGATCGCCAGCATGGGCTTTCTGCTGCTCGCAGGCATGCTCGCCAGTGAGCTGCTCGAGATCGTACGCTTGCCCCACCTCACCGGCTATATCGCAGCCGGCGTGATCGCAGGTCCGCACGTGCTGCACCTCGTGAGCCACGAGACAGTCAAGCAGCTTGAGCAAGTCAACACGCTGGCCCTCGCCCTAATAGCGCTCGCAGGTGGCCTCGAGCTGCGCATCTCAGAAGTGCAGCGCGTGATGCGCACCCTGTCCTGGGCGATGCTGATTCAGACGCTTGTCGTGCTCGTCGGCGGCACGGTACTTTTCATGGGTGTCTCGCAGTTTGTGCCGTTTGCGCGAGGCCTTCCCTTCCAAGCGTTGCTCGGTGTGGGCTTGCTCTGGGGCGTGCTCGCGGTGAGCCGCAGTCCATCAGCCACGCTCGCAATCCTTTCGCAGACGCGCGCCCAGGGGCCTTTATCGCGCTTTTCCCTGGCATTCGTGATGAGCTCGGATGTCGTGGTCGTGATGATGATGGCGATCACGATCGCGATCGCGCGCCCCCTGCTCGAGCCCGGCGCACAGGTCTCGCTCAGCGATCTAGACGTGTTGCTGCACGAGATCACGGGCAGCGTCTCCTTGGGCACAACCCTAGGTTTGTTGCTGATCGCCTACCTGCGCCTGGTCGGCCGTCAGGTGTTGCTCGTGCTCGTCGCCCTCGGCTTCGTGTTGTCTGAGGGTCTGCGCTACCTGCGCTTTGACCCGATGCTTACTTTCCTGTGCGCCGGCTTCGTCGTGCAGAACCTATCGGCGCAAGGCGACAAGCTGCTGCACACGATAGAAGACACGAGCAGCATCGTGTTCGTCGTTTTCTTTGCCACAGCGGGCGCTCATCTAGACCTTCCCTTGCTGGTCGACCTTTGGCCTGTCGCATTGGCGCTATGCGGTGGTCGCGCGGTCGCATCGCTCATCGCGCATTACGCAAGCATGGCGATCGCAGGTGAGACAGGTCCGGTGCGCAAGTGGGGCTGGTCCTCGCTGGTATCTCAAGCCGGGCTTACGCTGGGGCTCAGCGCCGTGATCGAACACTCGTTTCCCACGTTTGGCCCGGGTTTTCGCTCGCTGGTGGTCGCCACCGTCGCCGTCAATGAAGTCGTCGGCCCCGTGTTGTTCAAGCTCGGGCTCGAGCGCACCGGCGAAGTCGCCAGCGAAGTCTGATGCAGGTGTGATACGGGTCTGATGCAGGTCTGATGCGCTTGCTCACGCATGGGGCAAATGCTACCCCGACCCCGGTTTGAGCAGGCCCGCTCGGCACTTGCAGCTCAGCCAGGCAGTAGCGAAACCGTCCTGACTATCAGGATATTTCAGCGTAAGCCCAAGCCCAAGCGGCCGCTTGCCACAAGGAACCCGATGGCCAAGGTACTGGTGTCCGACAAGCTGAGCGACGCAGGTCTCGAGATCCTGAAAGGCTTTCCAGGTGTCGAGGTCGAGTACAAGCCCGGCCTGAAAGAGGACGAGCTGCGCGAGGTCATCGGCGGGTTCGACGGTCTGGTGATCCGCTCCGGAAGCAAGGTCACCGCCAAGGTGCTCGAAGCGGCCGCGCGCCTGAAGGTCATCGGCCGCGCCGGCATCGGCGTCGACAACGTGGACATCCCGGCTGCCAGCAAAAAGGGCATCATCGTGATGAACACGCCCACTGGCAATGCGGTCACCACCGCCGAGCATGCGATCACGCTCATGCTCTCGCTCGCACGCAAGATCCCGCAGGCGACGGCCTCGATGAAATCCGGCAAGTGGGAAAAGGCCAAGTTCGAAGGCCGCGAAATCACTGGCAAGACCCTGGGCGTGCTCGGCCTGGGCAACATCGGCCGCATCGTCGCCAATCGCGCGCAAGGTTTGCAGCTGAACGTGATCGGCTACGACCCGGTGCTCTCGAGCGAGCGCGCCAAAGAGATCGGCGTCGAGCTGGTCAGCGTCGATGAGCTGTTTCGTCGCTCGGACATCATCACGTGTCACACGCCGCTTACCGCGGACACAAAGAACCTGATCGGCGCCGAGTCTTTCAAAAAGATGAAAGACGGTGTGTTGATCGTAAACGCCGCACGGGGCGGCATCGTGGACGAGGTCGCGATCGTAGACGCGCTTAAAAGCGGCAAAGTAGGCGGCGCAGCCCTCGATGTGTTCGTCGAAGAGCCGTGCTCACCTGAGCATCCGCTGCTCAAGCTCGACAACGTGATCCTGACGCCGCACCTGGGTGCCTCGACGTCTGAAGCCCAGGAGCGCGTCTCGCTCGAAATCTGCGAGCAAGTCGCCAAGTACCTCACGACCGGCGAAATCAAAAACGCGCTCAACGTGCCTTCGCTCTCGAAGGAAGTGGCCGCCAAGCTCGAGCCTTACCTGCTGCTCTCCCGCAAGCTTGGTCTGTTGCTCGGGCAGCTCGAGCCCGTCGACGTGCGCGAAGTGCGCGTGACCTGCACCGGTGAGGCAGGGGAAATGGGCGTGCGTCCGATCGCCAATGTGGCGTTGGCCGGTTACCTCGCGCGCCACTGCGAGACTCCAATCAACCAGGTCAGCGCCCCACACGAAGCCAAGGAGCGCGGCATCTCGTTGGTGGAGGTCGTCGAATCGAACACGCGCGGTTTTGCCAGCGCGGTGCAAGTCACGGTGATCGGGGCGATCGACACGCACACCGCCACCGGCACGCTCAGCGCGGATGGCGAGCCGCGCCTGGTACACCTAAACGGCTACGAGCTCGATGCGCACATCCATGGCTCGCTGATTCTGATGCACAACGACGATCGCGCCGGCGTGATCGGTAAGGTCGGTACCATGCTCGGCGAGCGCGGGATCAACATCTCCCGCATGCAGCTCGGCCTCGACAAAAAGGCAGGCCGCGCGCTTTCGCTCTGGACGGTCGATGGCACGGTGCCCGACGCGGCTGTCGAAGAGCTGCGCAAGATTGAGTTCATGCGCTCTGTAAATGTCGTCGAGCTGTGACCGCCCGCGAGCCCCCCATGTTGAACGGCGCGTTAGGTAACGCACTCACGCCTCCCGCTGGCATGCGCGATCTGCTCCCGCCTGAGTCTCGCGCCAGAAGGCGCGTGAGCGAAGCGCTGCAAGGCGTGTTCGACCGCTCAGGTTACGAGCTAATCACCACGCCATTATTCGAACGCGTCGAAGTGTTCGAGCGTGGCTCGACGCTCAATCCGCGCGATCTGTTGCGTTTCGTCGATCCCGAAAGCGGTGAAATCGCAGCCTTGCGGCCGGACATGACACCGCAAATCGCGCGCGTCGTGTCGACCCGTCTGGCGGACCATCCGGCACCGTGGCGTCTGCGCTACGAGGGCACGGTCGTGCGTCAGCGCCGTGGACGCGCCCGTCGCCAGCGTCAGTTAGCGCAGGTCGGCATCGAGCTTATCGGCGTGGCAGGCACCGACGCGGATCTGGAAGTCATCGGACTTACGTCGGCGGCATGCCCCACAGCCGGGCTCGACCAGTATCGCATCGAGCTCTCGGAGGTAGGCGTCGGCCGCGCGCTGCTTCATGCAGAAGGCTTCGAGACACAGAACACCGCCTTGCTCGAGGCCGCCGCAGAAGCCCTGGCACGCAAGGACGAGTCCCTGCTGATCGAAGCGCTCACACGCGCAGGCATGGGCAAAAAGGCGCAAGCCCGCCTCGCGCAGCTCTTGCACCTGCACGGCGATCTGAGTGTGCTCAAAGACGCCAAAAAGCTCGTGCGCGATACACCCGCCGAAGCGCACCTGGCCAGCCTCGAAGAAGTGACCCAGAAGCTCGTCGCACTCGGCCTCGGCGAAACGCTTGGCGTCGATCTGGGCGAGATCCGCGGAGCGGCCTACTACACGGGCGTGAGCTTTGCGTTGTTCGCGCCAGGCCCGGGCGAAGCGGTCGCCACGGGAGGTCGCTACGACGAGCTGCTCGGTCGCTACGGTCATCCGCAACCCGCGACAGGTGCCGGCATCGATCTCGAGAACTTGCTCTGGGCGCTCGACCATCAAGGCCACGCCTGGCGCGATCGCCCAAGCACCCGCTATCTGGTCTACGGAAATGACGGCCCGGGTGTGCAGGCCGCCGTGCAAGCCCTGCACGCCGAGAATCTGACCGCAGCGACGCTGCCGGCAGGCGACAAGACATCCGCCCTCGCCTACGCGCGCGCTTGGGGCTACGACGTGATCCTGGCAATCAATGCCAAGGGATGCGTCGCGATGCGCGCTTCAGACGAGCAACAACACAAATTCATGCGTGAGCTCAATCCCGCGAGCATCGATGCGCTCGCGACGTTCTCACGCGCCTTGCGAGGAGACTAGTCATGGCCGTCGTAGTGGTAGTCGGAGCCCAGTGGGGCGACGAAGGCAAAGGCAAAATCGTCGACCTCTATACCCAGCACGCCGACATGGTCGTGCGTTATGCAGGCGGTGCCAATGCCGGGCACACGCTGGTGGTCGGCGGCAAAAAGACCGTGCTGCATTTGATCCCCTCGGGCGTGCTGCATCCGAGCTCGCACATCGTGATAAGCCAAGGCACCGTGATCGATCCCAAGGTCTTGGTGCACGAGATCGATCTACTGACGGAATCGTGCTCGCTCAGCCCGGAGCGTTTCGTCTTGTCCGATCGCGCGCACCTCGTGCTGCCCCATCACATGCAGATGGACGCCCTGGGCGAACGCATCGCCAACGCGATCGGCACCACCAAGCGCGGCATCGGCCCCGCGTACCAAGACAAAGCGGCACGCCGCGGCGTACGCATGGCGGACCTGATGAACGCCACGCGCTTCCGCGAGAAAGTCGCCGCGAACCTCGAGGCCTGGCAACCGGTCGCGCGCGCGCACGGCGAAGTACTGCCGACGGTCGATGCGATAGCCGACGTCTATCTGCCCTTGGCCGAGCGCCTGCGTCCGTTCATCGGTAACGCAGCACGCGTGGTCTACGAAGCGGTGCGCGCGAAGAAGAACGTGTTGATGGAAGGCGCGCAAGGCACGCTGCTCGACGTCGACCACGGTACCTACCCCTACGTCACGAGCTCAAGCGCCGTGTCCGGTGGTGCGGCCGTCGGCGCTGGCATCGGCCCCACAGCGATCGACAAAGTCATCGGCATCACCAAAGCCTATGCGACCCGCGTGGGCGAAGGACCGTTCCCTAGCGAGCTGCACGGGGCGCCCGGAGAGGCCTTGCGCCAGGCCGGACAAGAGTTTGGTGCCACCACCGGCCGCCCGCGCCGCTGCGGTTTCCTCGACCTGCCTGCGCTGCGCTACGCGGTGCGCGTCAACGGCCTGACGGCGCTAGCCATGACAAAGCTCGACGTCTTGAGCGGCATGGATTCCGTGCAGCTGTGCGTCGCCTACGACCTCGACGGCGAACGCTTGGACGAGCCGCCCACGGACGCGCTCGATGTGGCGCGCCTCAAGCCCGTCTATGAAACGTTCGAGTCATGGCGTGGGGACATCAGCGGCGCCCGCAAGCTCTCGGACTTACCCGAAAGCGCGCGCAAGTACATCGAGTACATCGAGCGCGAGGTCGAGTGCCCGATCACGCTCGTGAGCGTCGGTCCCGATCGCGAGCAAACGATCGCGCTCGACAACCCGTTCGCTTGAGCTGCACGCTCTAACCTGCTGGCCCGCGTGCTGGGTACGTCGTCACGCGCGCTGACACAGGCGTGACGCTGCGGCGAGCTCAGGGTGTCAGCCTTACACCACGGCGATTGCGTCGATCTCGACCTTCGCTCCGCGCGGCAGCGCTGACACCTGCACCGTCGCACGTGCAGGCGGCTCGACGCCTTCGAAGTAGCTGCCGTAGATTTTGTTGACGGCCGCAAAGTCTTCGAGATTGGTCAAATAGATCGTGGTTTTTGCGATCTTGGCAAAGCCCGCGCCGGCCGCGTCGAGCACGGCTTTGAGATTGCGCATGACCTGCTTGGTCTGCTCTTCCACGTCGTCGCCTCCCACCATTTCGCCACTAGTGGGATCGAGCGGAATCTGTCCCGATAGAAACACGAAGCCGCCTGCGGCGACCGCTTGCGAGTAAGGGCCGATGGCAGCCGGCGCGTTGGGGGTTGTGATGATGCTGCGGTCCATGCTTGGTTTGCCTCCGAGGCCGCAAGGTACCAGATTCGCGCGCGCATGAAGATCGCGAGCTGGAATGTGAACTCGGTAAAGGCGCGCCGTGAGCGTCTCTTGGCCTGGCTGGAAAAGCATCAGCCAGACGTGCTCTGCCTGCAGGAGCTCAAGACGCAGGAAGACGGCTTTCCTGCGGCCGAGATACAAGCGCTCGGTTACCACGCTGCCGTGCTGGGACAGCGCACTTACAACGGCGTAGCGATCCTTGCTCGCAGCGAGCTTGAGGACGTTCGGAGAACGCTTGACGATGGCGACAGCGACGTCGAGTCGCGCTTGCTGTCCGCACGCGTCAACGGCGTGCGCGTGATCTGTTGCTACGTCCCCAATGGCCAAGAGATCACGTCTGAGAAATACGCCTACAAACTGCGCTGGCTCGACCGACTACTTGCGTACCTCGCGCACCATCACGTCGCGAGTGAGCCGCTCGTTCTATGCGGCGATTTCAACATCGCGCCTGAGGATCGCGATTGCTACGACCCACCCAGCTGGACAGATAGCGTGTTGTGTCACGTCCAGGTCCGCGAGCGTTGGCAGCGCCTGATCGAGCTCGGGCTGATCGACACCTATCGCTTGCACGAACAGGCGGCAGGCAAGTTCTCCTGGTGGGACTACAGGATGCTCAGCTTTCCCAAGGGCAAGGGATTGCGCATCGATTTTGTGCTCGTCACGCAGCCGCTCGCCGAGCGCTGCGTGAGTGCGTCGATCGATCGCGAGGAGCGCAAGGGCAAGCTGCCCTCCGATCACGCGCCGGTGATGGCGGAGCTCAACTGGCCGGGCGATTAGTGCCCGGTAAAGGTCGGCGTGCGTTTCTCGAGAAACGCGGCCATGCCTTCCCTCTGATCGGCGGTCTCAAAACAAGCAGCAAACGCTTCGACTTCGAGCTCGTTGCCATCGGCCAAGAGATTGTCGAGCCCGTCCGCGGTGACGCGCTTGGCCTGGGAGATCGCGAGTGGCCCCTTCTGCGCGATGAGCTCAGCTGCCTTCCTGGTTTCAGCTAGCAGCTGGTCCGCGGGGAACACGCGATTGGCAAGCCCGATGCGCGCAGCTTCGGCCGCATCGATAATCGCGCCCGTGTAGATAAGCTCCCGTGCCATCGCGATGCCGACGCGCCTCGCCAAACGCTGCGTGCCACCAAAGCCTGGGATAACGCCCAGGTTCACTTCGGGCTGTCCGAACTTGGCCTTCTCGCTGGCGTAGATAAAGTCGCAGGCCAGTGCGAGCTCGGTGCCGCCGCCGAGCGCAAAGCCGTTCACCGCCGCGATCACCGGAAACGCCAGCTTGTCGAGCGCATCAAGCGTCTCGTGACCTGAGCGTGCAAACGCGTGCGCGTCGCGCCGCGTCATGCCCTGCATCTCCGCGATGTCCGCTCCCGCCACGAACGCTCTGTCTCCTGCGCCCGTCAGAATCAGACAGCGCGTCGCGCCGCGGCCTGACACGTTGTCGATCGCCCGGCGCAGCGCACGCAGTACCTCGACATTTAGCGCATTGAGCACCTTGGGCCGCTGGATCGTGAGGATCGACACCGGGCCTTCGTGCTCGAGCAGCACCACGCTTTCTTCAGACATCTTGCCTCCCATTCCGCCGTGTCGGGCTCAGGCTTTCTTCGAATAATCGTAGAAGCCGCGCCCGCTCTTCCGTCCCAGCCATCCGGCCGCCACGTAGTTGCGCAGGATCGCGGCGGGCCGGTACTTATCTTCGCCGAATTCGCGCTGCAGTACTTCAGCTATCGACAAACAAGTATCCAGACCGATCAAGTCCGCAAGCTCAAGCGGGCCCATCGGGTGATTGAGGCCAAGTCGTGCACCCTGGTCAATATCTTCCACGGTGCCAAGCCCCTCTTGCAGCGAAAAGCAGGCCTCATTGATGAAGGGAATCAGCATGCGGTTGACGATGAAGCCCGGCATGTCCTTGGTGGTAACGAGCAACTTGCCCATGCGCGTCGCAAGCTCGCAGGTCGTCACATAGGTCGGCTCGTCGGTCTGCAGCGCACGCACCACTTCGACCAACTTCATCAGCGGCACCGGATTCATGAAGTGCATGCCGATCACCTGCGTCGGCCGTTTGGTAGCGCCCGCCAGCTTAGTCAACGAAATTGACGATGTGTTGCTAGCCAAGATCGCGCCCGGCTTCATCGATTGATCAAGCCCAGAGAAAATCTTGAGCTTGAGCTCCATGTTCTCGGTAGCCGCTTCGATCACGAAGTCGCAGTCAGATAAAAACGCGCTGTTTGTGCCGCCCGCAATGCGCGCCAACGCTTCGCTGCGCTGCTCGCTGCTGATCTTTCCCTTGCCGACCAGCTTCTCCAGGTCCTTACCGAGCGTGACTAGCCCGGCATCCAAGGCCGCTTGGCTCGTGTCCATCAGCCTGACGTTTACGCCGGCTTGTGCGGCCACCTGCGCGATGCCTCGGCCCATCTGGCCTGCACCGATCACTCCGACCGTCTCGATCTGCGCCATGCTGCTTCCTCTCGTCCCGCCCGCGACCCTGCAGGCTCAAAAGCCCACGTATATAAAGCGCCAAGCGCGTGCAACACGCGTGCGTTGACTCAGGCGCGGCGCCCCAGAATGCGGCGCGGCGCTGCAAAATTGCGAAAGCGGCGGTCATCTTCGCGGCGCAAGCGCACGCGCGCAGCGTAGGCCCCAAGCTCACCCGACAGCGCTTCTAAAATCTCATCGAGCGGCATGTAGAACGCGTCTTCTGCGCTATCGATCACACCCTGGGCTGCCAGGCGCTCGCCGGCTTCGAGCGCCGTCGCACGCAACCTCAAGAGCGCTGCCGACAGCCCCTCAGAGACAGAGCCTTTGGCCCTCGCGAGGCGTTGCAAAAGCACCAGCTGCGCACTGACGGCCGGTGCCCCGAGTGGGCCAAATGGCCCCTTCAGCGATAGGCTGCGCAGCGCACGCTCGGCATGCTCCCGTTGCTTTTCAGACTCCACGCGCTGGGCCGCCACCGCCTCATCGATCGCTTGCAGCAACGATGCATCACTGCTGCCAATCGAATCCGGGCGTATGTCCATGCCCAAGATGCGCACGTGCTTGAGCGTATGCAGTAGCTTGCCCCATTCGGCGAGGTGCTCTTCTCCTGGAAGAGCCAGGACGCCATCCAGGTGCTGACAATGCGGGGCCATCGCCAGCAGCTTGCCATCGACTGCCTGTCGCCGACGTGAACGCATCGGCGCAGCCAGCGCATCGAGTAGGTCGCGCGGGGCCGGCCCGACTGTGGCGTCGATTGCGGGCACCAAGCTCAACGTCGCCAGTCGCGCCCGCTCAAGCAGCGACAATGCACGCGTCACGAGTGCCATGCGACTGTGGAGTGCCGCGATCAGATCCTGCATGTGCAGCGTGTCTAGGGCCTGACCGTCGTGAATCGGAATCGACCGCGCAAGCTCAGTGCGAAACGCCCGCGCATCATCCAGCGCGAGCACCACATCGCGCCCAAGCCGCGCCAGGCGACCGAGCGCGCGTCGAACCACACGGCCCTCTTCGCCGGTGAATGGCGTGTGATGCACATCCATGCGGCGATAGGCGCGTCCGTAGATGCGTCGCACCCGCGGCTCGTCACCATCTTCGGCTTCAAGGCCCAACGCGCGATCGATGGCGTCGATGGCCAATGGCGCCAGCGTGCCCGGACTTGCAAGCAGCGGTGCAAGCTTGCGATAGCTCGCGCTCGTAAACTGCGTGCGCAACGCCAACGGACGCAAACCTTGGACGACAAAACGCTCGCCGCGCAAGCCCACGCGCACGAGCACGGGCTCGCCGAGCGCGAGCTGAACGCGATCGGCTAAATCCGCCGCGCCCACGATCAACGCCTCCGACGTTTGCGCGCCTGCGGGCACACGCTCAGGTCGCATCGTGCGCCTATCGATCCACCACGCGTCCAGGTCTCCCGGGGCCGTCACCGAGACGAGCTCCGGATCTCCGGTCGTGGGCTCCACACTGCCTACGAGAAACGTCGTCGCCAACGTCTCGGTCGGATCGCAGGCGATGCCTTCCGCCTTCAACAACGGCAGCCAGGGTCCTTCGCGCTCGGGCGCACGCACAGCGTCGTCCCAGAGGTTGGGCGGCGCCTGAACTAAAGCGAGTGCGTCGGACATGCGGGCGGTCATGATGAACTTTGGCCAGCGCCGTGTCGAGACCAACCACGCCGCATGGTTTGCGGGGTCAGCGTGGGCCACGCGCGCTGATGCTGCGTTTGTGTGATCAAACGCGCTCGACGATCAGCGCAAGCGCCTCACCGCCGCCGATGCACAGTGTCGCAAGCCCGCGCCGCGCCTGTCGGTCCTGCATCGCGTACAGCAACGTCGTAAGCACACGCGCGCCGGAAGCGCCGATGGGATGGCCGAGCGCCACCGCACCGCCACGCACGTTGACGCGGTCATGGGGAAGCTCGAGATCGCGCTCACTCGCCATGGTCACGATCGCAAACGCTTCGTTGATCTCGTAGAGATCGATGTCCTTTGCGGTCAGTTGCGCCCGCTTCAAAGCAGCCTTGATCGCCCCGACCGGCGCCGTTGTAAACCACTCAGGCGCTTGGGCGTGGCTACCGTAGGATACGATACGCGCGAGCGGCTTGAGGCCGTGCTGCTTTACCGCATCGGCACTGGCCAGCACGAGTGCGGCGGCACCGTCGTTGATCTTCGAGGCATTCGCAGCGGTGATCGTGCCGTCTTTGGCAAACGCAGGCTTGAGCGAGCTCATCTTCTCGAGGTTCGCGCGGCCCGGCTCTTCATCCTGCTCGACTAGCTGCTCGCCGCCGCGTCCACTGACAGGGACTGGCGCAATCTCAGCCTTGAACTCGCCTTTTTCTTGGGCACTGCGCGCGCGGCGATAACTCTCCTTGGCGAACTCGTCCTGGGCCGCGCGTTCGAACTTGTACTCCTTGGCGCACAGCTCGCCGGCCTGGCCCATGTGAAAGTTGCCGTAGGGATCCCACAGGCCATCAAGGATCATCGTGTCGAGGACCTCGCCGTGTCCCATCCGAAAGCCGTTACGGGCTTTGGGCAAGATGTAAGGCGCGTTGGACATCGATTCCATACCGCCCGCGACAACTAGATTCGCATCACCGAGCAGCACGCTCTTGGCGCCCATCACCACGGCCTGCAGACCGGAGCCACACACTTTACTTATCGTGGTTGCCGGCGTCTTGTGGCGCACGCCCGCGGCGATCGCAGCCTGGCGCGCTGGCGCTTGGCCAACGCCCGCCGAGAGCACGTTGCCCATCAATACTTCGTCGATCTCCGCGGGATTCACCCCTGCCCGCTCGAGTGCCGCTTTGATCGCGGTCGCACCGAGCTGGGGCGCCGTCACCGAGGCCAAGGCCCCTTGAAAACAGCCGATCGGCGTGCGTGCTGCACCTACGATGAACACTTCCTGCTGGGCCATGGCGCGCTCCTGGTCTTAGTCGATCACTCTAAGCACAAGATCTTCTGCGACAACGTACGGATCCGCACGCAAGTCAGAAAGCGATGCACGCGCCTCATCGAACGCTACGCCCAGTTTCTCCAGGGCCTTAGCCAGCAATCGGTCCCGAAAAATGGTCGCAAGCTCCTCTTCGCGCCGCTGCAGCAGACGCACCCTGCCGGCCTCCGTGCCGAATAGAAAGGCGCGATGTTGCTCACATGCGGCCATCAATTCGGAGATTCCCTCGTTACGCGTCGCGACGGTTTTCACGACCGGTGCAGACCAGCGCGTAACGTCCCCGTCTTTGGCGGCCCCCTGCACCATGCGCATCATCGCGGCGCTGTGCCCCTTGTGCACCGCACCGGAGTGCACAAGCGTATCGTTCAGCGCGAGCATGCCTTCGAGGTCACGGACTGTACTGTCCGCCCCCTCGCGGTCCGCTTTGTTCACAGCGAACACGTCTGCGATCTCGAGGATGCCCGCTTTGATCGCCTGAATGTCGTCACCACCGCCAGGCGCCATCATCACCACGGTGGTGTGTGCGAGTCGCGCAATCTCAAGCTCGTCCTGGCCGACACCCACGGTCTCGACGACGATCACATCGCAACCAAAAGCATCGAGCACACGCATGACGTCGCCCGCCGAACGCGACAGTCCGCCCATGTGGCCGCGCGTCGCAAGCGAGCGGATGAACACCTGATCGTCGAGGAAGTGCCGCTGCATACGAATGCGATCGCCCAGGATCGCGCCGCCCGTAAACGGACTGGAAGGATCCACCGCCAGCACGCCGACCTTGCGACCGAGCGCACGCTGGTGTTCGATCACTTGATCGACGAGCGTGCTCTTACCTGCGCCCGGCGTACCAGTAATCCCGAGCACGTACGCCTTCCCCGCATGCGGGTACAGCGCCTTGAGCTGTTCGAGATAGCCTGGGACACGATCATCGATCAGCCGCATCAGGCGTGCCGCAGCACGCTGTTCTCCTGCGACGACCCTGGAAACGAGATCTGAAGCGGCATGATCGGAAGACACAGGCATCTCCGTGACGCTCGAGAGCGCATGCAGCAAGCAGAAACGAAAAAGCCGCCCGGATCATCGAGCGGCTACTTCGTTACATCCAATCTGGTGGGCGATGCTGGGATTGAACCAGCGACTTCCTCCGTGTGAAGAAGGCACTCTACCACTGAGTTAATCGCCCTGTTTCGGGAGTCGTCTGATAGCACGCAGCCCTTACGCTGCAACGAAGCCCACCACGAAAACGCGATCGACGCGCCACGAGGCAAGCTTCGTGCGGCACTCAGGTCGTTTGCTTACCCTCAAGCTTGGCGCGCAGCAGATCGCCGAAGGTGCCGAGGCCGTGTCGGGCCGCTTCGCGTCGGTAGTCTTGGACCGCGCGTTTCTCTTCTTCGACTAGCAAGAGCTTACGCGAACAACGCAGGCCACCATCGCGATCCATCGCGACGACTTTGACGGGGATCTGCGTACCGGGTGCGAAACCCTTACGGTGATCAGTGCCGCGCTCCGTGCCCATTTCCGCGTTCGGAATGAAGCCACGACCACGCCGCCCAAATACGCCGGGGAACTGCACGATGAGTCCCATGGGCTCCACCTTCTCGACGACCACAGTCACGTGGGCTCCGATCTTGGGTGGTTTGCCGCTCTTACCTTCCGCTTCGCCCGCGGCCATCGCCTTCTCTTCGTTCGCCGACAGGCGAGACAACGAGATGCGACGCAGCTTGCGATCCACGCGCTCCACGACTACGCGCAACTCCTGGCCTTCTTGGACAGCCTGGTTTGCGTGCTTGAGCTCTCGCCCGAGCTCCGAGATGTGGAGCAAGCCTTCGATGTTCGGCACAAGCTCGATGAACGCGCCGAAGTCCGTCGTGCGCGTGACCTTACCCGTGTGGACGCTGCCGGGGTCGAGCACGTCGCCGTGCTGTGACCAGGGGTCATCCTGCAAGGATTTCATCGAAAGCGAGACGCGCTCGCGATCGCGACGCGTGGGCCCCTCGCCGACGCGCAACACCTGCACCTCGACCTCGTCGCCGCTCTTGGCGACATCGGACGGGCGCACGCCGCGGTTGAACGAAAGCTCGCTCTGATGCACGAGACCTTCGATGCCGCCGAGGTCCACGAAGACACCGAAGTCGCGCACGTGCGTGACCACGCCCTTGAGGCGCTGCCCGGGCTGCAGCGACTTGAACAGGGCCTTCGCAGCCTTACGCTGCTGGCGCTCGATGATGCCGCGGCGGCTGACCACGAAGCCGTGAGTACCCGCCTTGGTGGGCGGCAGGGTGAAATCGAGGCGCTGTCCGAGAACCTCTTCCGGATTCTCGAGGGGCGCCAGCGACATACCGCTCGCCGGACAAAACACGCGAATGCCTTCGACCATCACGTCGAAGCCGCCGCGATTGAATCCGAACACCACGCCGCGTACGCGACGTCGCGCCTCGCGCGCGCCTTCCAGACGCTTCTTGGCGGCGGGCACATCGACAATGCGGTTGACGATGACCACGTGACCGCTCTCGGCGACCGAGCCGATGCGACCGCGAAAGATCGTCCCTAGCTCGGGTGCTGGCGGCGCTTCCGGCTCAGGCTCGGGCTCTGCGTGCTCCGCTTCAGCATGATGCTCCTGGCTGTGAGGCGGCTCAGAGTGCGCTTCGGCAGCGGCGGCCTCGACGTCGACTGCCTTTGCTGGCCCCTCGACGATCGGACCTTCTGCCACGACCTCGGCGAGCGCTTGAGCCGCTGACTCATCAGAGGGAGCCTCGCTCGCCTGCTCGGCAGCCGCCGGCGCAGCCCCGGCCTGGTCGGGCGAAGCGACCGCGTCAGCACCAGCCTGCGCGTCAGCACCTGCCTGCGCGTCAGCACCTGCCTGCGCGTCAGCACCTGCCTGCGCGTCAGCACCTGCCT
>JBBSJC010000116.1:0-17131 GCA_038257655.1 Polyangiales bacterium
CCAGGTGCCAGTGCTCGCCCTGCCGCGTAGCTCCGATTTCGGTGCGTCGAAGGCCTTCCGCATCCTTCGACCCATGCTGCGCGCGCGCGCCGACCAAGAGCGACTCTTTCTGACCTTCCCGATGAGTAAGGATCCGGCACGTGTGCGCCCCGCGGTAGAGCTTGCGTGCGACGCGATCGAGCAGCGGCTCGTTCATGGACAGTCGGTCGCGTTCGTGAGCGAGGGCGACCCTTCTACGTTCAGTACGTTCATCTATGTGCGGCGCGAGCTTCTGCGTCGCATGCCCGCGCTGCACTGTCAGGTGGTGCCAGGCGTCTCATCGATCATGGCTGTGCCTGCCGTCGCTGGCATGGCGCTGTGCGACGGACAAGAGCGCGTCGCCGTGCTACCGGGAACCAGCGGTTACGCGGATTTGCCGGAGATTCTTGCCCGCTTTGACACCGTGGTGCTGATGAAAGTGGGCGAAGCGCTGCCACAGATCATCGCCACCCTGAGGGTTGCAGGCCTGCTCGATCGCGCGGTGTACGTATCGCGCGCGACGATGACAGAGCAGCGCATCGAACGTGACCTCAGTAAGGTTTCGCGCGAGCGCGGTGACTGCTTTGCGATGGTCGTGATCTCGCGCGGCGAGCGCGCTGGCGTGCTGATGGGCGATGTGGCCGCCTCGAGCTTGCCTCGCCCCCTCAGCCGCTCCGAGGTGCGCGATGTCTGAGCTGCGTAAGTCTTTTGCCATCTACGCTATCACCCGACACGGGCTCAGCCACGCTGCCAAGCTCGCCACGGCCATTCCAAGCGCGGACGTATTCGTGTCCGAAAAGCTGATGGCAGCGGCGCAGGACAGGCCCGGCTTGAGTAACGCGCAGCCCATGACCTTACCGATGGGGCCTCTGCTCCAGCGCACGTTCAAAGCCTATGACTGTCATGTGTTCGTGATCAGCGTGGGCGCGGTGGTGCGCATGATCGCACCGCTGCTCGATAGTAAGAAGGTAGACCCGGCCGTGGTCTGCGTCGACGATGCCGCGCGTTATGCGATCTGCGTGTTGTCGGGTCACGTCGGCCGGGGCAACGTCTTCTCCGAGCGCGTAGCAAGCGCGCTCGCTGCGACGCCGGTGATCACCACCGCCTCGGACGTTCTTGGCACATTGACCGTCGACATCCTGGGTCGTGAGCGAGGTTTTAGCCTCGACGATATGGACAAGAACGTCACGCGCGGTTGCGCTGCAGTCGTCAATGCCGAACGCGTACTCTTCGTGCAGGAGACTGGCGAGCCAGACTTTTGGCCGCTCGACCAAGCCCTGCCCCCAGGCGTCGCCTACACTACGCAGCTTGCGGGTGTCGATCCGAAGGCCTGGGAAATCCTGCTGATCGCAAGTGATCGAAACATTCAGGCGCTGCATCCTGAGCATTGGGAGAACGCCGTGTTGTATCGGCCCAAGAGCCTCTTGCTCGGTCTTGGCTGCGATCGCGGCACCCCCTTTTCGCTTATCGAGCGTGGCGTGCACGCAGTGCTCATGCAGCACGGACTCTCTATCAAATCGGTGCGTGGTCTGGCCTCGGTCGACAAGAAAAATGACGAGGAAGGCCTGCTCGCACTCGCACAGCAGTACGGTTGGCCGATTCAGTTCTTTACGCCTGAAGAGCTCGACAACGTGCCGAACCTACGGAACCCGTCCGCCACGGTGTTCAAGTATATCGGTACGCGCGGTGTTGCCGAGCCTGCCGCGAGGCTTGCCGCGGGCGTCGACGAGTTAGTCGTGGCCAAGACGATTTATACCGAAGAAGGCGCAGGACGCAGCATGACGATCGCTGTCGCACGCGCTGCATTTTCCAAGCGTCCAGGGGTAGAGTCATGACGGATCAACAAGGTATACTTTACGTGGTGGGCATCGGCCCCGGCGCCGAGGCGCACACCACCCCTGCGGCCTTGCGCGCGATTGCCGATGCAGAACTGGTGGTCGGCTACAGCACGTACATCAAATTGGTAAAGGACCTGATCGTAGGCAAAGAAGTCGTGCGCACGGGAATGACCGAGGAAATCGGCCGAGCGCGTGCCGCGGTGGAGCGTGCCCGCGACGGCGGCAGGGTCGCCCTGATTTCGTCGGGCGACGCCGGCGTATACGGTATGGCGAGTCTGGTGTTTCAGGTATTGCAAGAGATGGGATGGAAGCGCGGTGACTCGCCTGCGCTGCGCATCATTCCTGGTGTGACGGCTGCGAACTCCTGTGCCTCCGTGGTCGGTGCGCCCCTCGGACATGACTTCTGCGCGATCTCTCTTTCTGATCTCCTGACACCGTGGCCGGTGATCGCACGACGCATCGAGGCGGCCGCTGCTGCGGACTTTGTGATCGGTTTATACAATCCTGCGAGTGGTCGTCGCACACGCCAGATTGTTGAGGCCCAGCGCATGATTCGCGGGCACCGCGCGGGCAACACACCCGTGGCGCTCGTCAAGAGTGCCTATCGCAAGCTGCAGTCGGCAGAGCTTACGGATCTCGATCACTTTCTCGATTATGAAATCGGTATGCTTACCACGGTGCTCGTGGGCTCTAGCCAGACCTTCATGTTCGAGGGTTACATGGTCACGCCGCGGGGTTACAGCAACAAGTACACCTGGGCCGGCGATACGCTACCCGGTCAACGACCCGCGCACTCGCTCGTGGTGGCCGGCGGACTCACGGAGGGCAGGTAATGGCGCGCGTGGCACGACTTGCGGGCGCTCTGCTCGCACAAAGCGACAAATCTTACTATCTCGTCGGCAACACCAAGCGGCCTTGCGATTTCACGGCCCACGGCTTTTTACCGCCGCCGAAAATCGATGCAGTGGTGACTCCCTACGTCGCACTCAGCACGCTGCGCGAGATCGACGTCGAGCCGCCGTGGCTGATGCTCGATCTCGAAGGCGAAGCGCTAGCCACGCTGTTGAGCGAACGCTTTTTGATCGTTCGCAACGGCTCTGTCAGCGACAGGCTCTGGAATCTGGTGGCTGGCTTGCGTGATGAGGACGAGGCTGAGCAGTACGGTAACCTGGAACCGCCGAGCGCCATCGATGCGCGCTGGCTTGTGGCAATGCCAAAAGCCGTGTGGGACGTGGTGCGCGACAGCGTGCTGCGCTGCACCTGATGACGAGCTTGAAGCACAGCATCCCGCGCCTGGTGCTCGGGGGCGTCGCAAGCGGCGTCGGCAAAACCACAGTAACCATCGCGCTTGCGCGAGCCCTGCGCGCAAGGGGCCTGCGCGTCGCGCTATTCAAGTGCGGGCCCGACTATCTCGACCCCACTTACCATGCGCGCGCGATCGACGGCACAAGTCACAATCTAGACGGCTGGATGATGGGTCGCGACGCCGTGCGCACCACCTTCGTGCATGCGGCACGCGATGCGGACATCGCGCTGATCGAAGGCGTGATGGGTCTATTCGACGGCGCCACTGCCACGGGAGAGGAAGGCTCGACCGCGGAGATTGCCAAGTGGCTCGAAGCGCCGACAGTGCTGGTGGTGGATGCCGGCGGCATGGCCCGCAGCTTTGCAGCAGTGTGTCACGGTTTTGCGTCGTTCGACGCGGCACTCACGTTGCGAGGCGTAATCGCCAATCGCGTCGGAAGTCGGGGCCACCTGGAGTTGCTCGACAAGGCCCTGGGAGCGCCCTTACTTTTAGGCGGGCTACCCCGCGACACTAAGCACGCGTTCGCAGAGCGCCACCTCGGTTTACGCAGCGCCGACGAAAGTGTGCTGCCAGACGCGCTGCTCGACCACTGGGCTGACCATGCCGGCAGCTGGCTGCAACTCGACACCTTACTATCCCTTGCGCGGTCTGCGCCAGCCCTTGCCTGCGAGGACGTCAGTACGACCGATGCAGCCAGCAGGGTGATCGAAAGTGGGCGAATCAACACGCGCTGTCGCATCGGCCTCGCCTACGACGATGCCTTTCATTTCTACTATGCCGATAACCTGCGGCGGCTCGAACAGCTCGGCGTCGAGCTCGTACGCTTTTCACCGATTCACGACGCGGCGCTGCCCGCAGTCGACGGATTGTATCTCGGTGGGGGCTATCCGGAAGCTCACGCAGCGCAGCTTGCCGGCAATCTGAGTATGCACGAGGCCATTCGCGCGTTCGTAGAAATGGGTGGCCCCGTCTACGCTGAATGCGGTGGATTGATGTACCTTACCCAGGCGATTCGTAGCGTCACTGGAGAGCGCCACCCCATGGTCGGAGTCTTCCCCTGCGAGGTGCAAATGTTCGAGCGTTTGCAAGCGCTTGGTTACGTCGAGGTCGAGACCCAGACAGCGAGCATGCTCGGCCCGGTAGGCACGCGCTTTCGCGGACATCAGTTTCGATATTCAGAGGTTAGTCCGGCACCCTCACCCGATCTGGTCGAGCATGCCTACAAGCTGCAACGACGCAGGGGTGGCGACACGTTGACCGAAGGCTACCAGCTGGGCAGCGTGCTCGGCTCGTATGTCCATGCGCACTGGGCGTCCAATCCGCAGGTCGCAGCTGCGCTCATCGCACGTTGCAAGCGGTTCCGATCTAAGACCTCGGAGCAAGATAGTGATGCCACCTCGACTGGGGGATGATGAGATGCGTGTCTATATTATCGGTGCGGGTCCGGGTGACCCTAGGCTATTGACCTTGCGGGCGGCCGAGCTTATCGAGTCCTGTCCCGTGGTGCTCTACACGGGCTCACTCGTGCCGGCGGCGGCCGTCGCCCGGGCGCGCCCGGATGCGAAGGTGCTTGATTCATCCGGCATGACCCTCGATCAGATCATCGCTGTGATCGTCGAAGCACAGACTCTGGGCCAAGACGTGGCGCGCGTGCATACGGGGGACCCTTCCATCTTCGGATCGACAGCCGAGCAAATTCGCAAGCTGCACGAGCTTGGCATCGAGGTGGAAATCATCCCGGGCGTGTCCTCTTTCACCGCTGCGGCCGCGGCGCTGGGCAAGGAGCTCACGCTACCCGAGCTGAGTCAGACCGTGATCCTCACCCGTGCAGAAGGACGGACGCCGATGCCGCCCAAGGAAAAGCTCGCCGAGCTTGCGGCGCACGAGGCCACCATGTGCCTGTTTCTGAGCATTAACTTGTTGCGTGACGTGGTCGCAGAGCTGACTCCTGCCTATGGCGCGGATTGCCCGGTCGCGGTGGTGCACAAGGCCAGCTGCCCCGATCAGAAGATCCTCGTTGGCACGCTATCGGACATCGTTGCCCAAGTTCGTGAAGCCGGCCTGCGCTCACAGTCGATGGTGATCGTGGGCCGCGTGCTTGCTGCCACCGATTTTGCGAACTCGCGACTCTACGATCCGACCTTTACCCATCGCTTTAGACGCGCAAGCCCGCCCACGACCGAGCTGTAAGCCACCCTCAAGAGAAAGAACACCCATGGGATACACACCGCACTCGCCTACGCACCGCGTACGCTTTACACCCCTTGCCATCTTAGTATTCGCGGCAACCTGGATGCCAACACTAGCCCGCGCCCATCACGACATGGATGGCGAAGCCCCAATGACTTTCATCCAAGGGCTCGGCTCGGGCTTGGCTCACCCGATCATCGGACTTGACCACCTGGCTGTGTTGCTCCTGCTCGGTGGCGTGTGCGGAGCCATGACCACTACGGGATGGCCCGTCCTCTCCTTCGCGGCACTAAGCATCATCGGTTGTTTGCTCCACGCGGGCCGCGTCGCCTGGCCGCTTGCGGAGCTCAGCCTCGCGGTGTCCGTGGTGGCGGCAGCGCCCCTGGCTTGGCTGATCGTGCGCCGGAGTCCTGGCAAGCGCGGGGCGCTGCTGATGCTCGGTCTATTCGGTCTGCTGCATGGTTATGCCTATGGTGGTGCGATCGTCGGTGCCGGGCCCTCGGCCCTCTCGGGCTACGCTACCGGATTGCTCGCCATTCAGCTCAGCATCATGGCTGGCGCCGCGTGGCTCGCAGCCAAACGTGCATCGTGGCTGACGAACAGAACTCGAGCCTCGAGCCTCTAATCGCCGTAGCGGCATGTCCGTTGCAAGTGGGATCCGTATGATCGCGCCATCCCAATCGTCTCGGCGCGTTCTAACCTGGCTCCCAGGGCGGCGCCTCGGAGCTAGGCGCTTCGTAGCCAGGAGGTGGCGCGAATGTGCGGATCACATCGCCCCCCGACAGGATGAGTAAGCTGCCTGGCTCCGTTTTCTGCCAGGTTTCGTCGCGGGTCAGCGGCTGGGTCGCCACCACCGTCATCCGCGCATCCTCGGACGGGCCCAGAATATCGTTGAAGTGCACGCGGAGCTCAGCATCGACCAGCGTGGCAGGCCCGAGGGGCGGCTGCCGTTGAATCGAAAACAACGAGTCCCCGCAGCGCGCGAACAGGTGCTCGCCGTCTGCGAACAGGAAGTTAAATAGACCATCCCGGCCTAGCTCCGTTCCGAGCTCGTGCAGCGTCTTACCAAGCTCGTGGGGGCTTTCTGGATAGCGCGTACCGTAGGACTCGCGCAGGATCTCGAGGATCACGCAGAACGCGTGCTCACTGTCGGTGTCGCCCAGGGTGCTCTCGGTGCGTAGCTTACGTTCCTTGACGTGGGGCAGCGTGCCGTTGTGGGCAAAGACGATGTGGCGACCATCCCATACGCGCATGAATGGATGCGTGTTTTGTAGACTGGCCACGCCGCGGGTCATGCGCCTGACGTGCGCCATGGCAAGTTTGGTCAAGATCGGGTTTTCCCGCAGGAAGCGCGCCAGGGGACTGGAGTATGCCGGCTGCTCCTCCAGGAAGGTGCGCGCGAACTTACCGTCGTAAAGCGAGAGCCCCCACCCGTTGGCGTGGGGTCCGGTCTGACCGCCGCGAAGCGTAAGACCGGTGAACGAAAACACCAGATCCGCGGGATGACTTGCCACCATACCAAGCAGCTCACACATAACGCACCTCGCTGTCGTCGAGTGACCAGGCATGGACGGGGCGCTGGGACTGAAAGCAGACGATGTAGCGTTCCAGCATCTTCGTGAGCGCCGCGTACCCCCCGTAGCCTTGGGCATGCAGACGCGACAAGACGCGTTTTTGCCAGACCGCGCCGGTCTGGCCCGAACGGATGCGCTCCTCAAACACCTCTAAGAACACACTTTCAGCGGAGTCGACGCCCGCGGCAGACAGCCCTTCGCGCGCGATCGGAAGAAGCGACAAGAGAACCTCCCGTGCACGCATACGCGTAGGCGCACCTCCCGTCGTGCTAGGCCACATCAGCTTGGCATCGAGACCATGTTGCGCTGCAGCAAAGAAGTTCTGTTTAGCGAGCGCAAACGGCAGCGCTGCAATCCGTTGCGGCATGCGGTCTTTTAAGCCCAGCATGGCACCCACCAAAAAGCTGGCATTGGCGAGCATGTCGTCGTAGCTCGGCCCAGCCGGTAAGGCGCGCAGCTCGATCCGTAAGTTGCCGCCGTGTTCCGGGTCGTACACGGGTCGATTCCAACTCCAGACGGTGCCGTGGTGTAAGCGCAGCTCGTTGAGCTTGGGAAGCTTACCAGAGCTGGCGAGGGCGACTGCATCCTCGTCGCGCGCACACTCTGGAAGCAGCGGCGGATGCAAGGCCACGCTTTCCATGAAGAGCTCATGGGCGCCTTCCCGTACCCAGCCATTGCCAAAGTTCACGCGCGGCGGCAAGGCCGTGTCGGCATCGGGACAGGGAGGTCGGTCGTCGCCCGCTTGTTTGAACAGGGCGACACGCGTTTCGTGCCACAGGCTGCGGCCCAAAAACGTGGGTGAGTTGGCCGCGGCCGCGATCACCGGAGCGCTCAGGAGCAACGCGGCGTTGAACAAGTCCGCAAACTCTCCCGGTTGAGTGGACACGTGCACTTGAAAGGCGTTGTTGGCGGCCTCCATCGCGACCGCTTCGCATGATTCCAAGCGCAAGCTGTCCTCGCCATCGATCGCGATCTCAAACGGGCTGCGCCGGCCGTCGCGCAAGCCGCGTGCGAGCGCACGATAGCGGGGCTGATCGGTAATCGCTTCCGGACCAAAGTCATCACTCCGTAAGGTCGGTAAGATGCTTATTGGCACCACCCGCCCACCATGTCGTTCGGCCAGGGCACTGATCTGACGAACGGTGGTCTGCATACTCTCTCGGAGCTGCGAAAACGGCTTGCCCGCGATCGGCACAGGCGGGGTGCACAGCTCGATGTCGAAGGCGCCCATTTCCGGCGTGATGAGCGGAGTGTCCGCCTCGCGGACCAATGCCTGGGAGATTGCGTAGGCACGTCCGTGCTTGTCGATCACCGCCAGCTCAAGCTCGGCACCGAGGGTACGTTCAGCCCGACCGAACCCTGGACTTATCAAGACCAGCTGGAGTGCGCGTAGCTGCTCACTCAGCCGACGCGAGAAGCGTGCATGGTCGGCCCGTGTGAAGCATTCTTGCTTGATTTCTAATCCCACGTCTTAGGCACATCGCAAGGTTCGGACCACTCGCGCAAAGGGGGCGGAGGTGGGCGCGAAAGTTGCTCTCTCCTTCATACGCTCGACGAGAGCTTCGGCTGATAAGCGCAACAAGCTGTTTCAAAACGCCACGATTGGGCGGTTTGCCCCGAGCGGACAGCCAGAAGCTGCGGGAAATCCGGCTTCAGCTCACCGTCGCAAGAAGTCACAAAAAGACCAGGAAGTCTCAACAGGAGAGCAGCAGAATGTGCGGAATTTGCGGGGAAATACGCTCTGACGGAATCGCGGCAAACGCCGATGCCGTCACCAGGATGACAGCCGCCCTGGCGTCTCGCGGTCCGGACGGTTCTGGCGTGCTCGTACGGGACAACGTGGCACTTGGGCATCGCCGCTTGCGTATCATTGACCTTACCTCTAGCGCGCAACAGCCCATGGTCGACAGCGAGCTTGGTATATCGATCGTGTTCAACGGGGCGATCTACAACTACCCGGAGCTACGCGCGGAGCTAACCCTCAAAGGGTACCGCTTTTTTTCCCACGGCGATACGGAGGTCATCCTCAAGGCTTACGCCGCCTGGGGCGAGCAGTGCGTCGAGCATCTGAATGGCATGTTTGCTTTTGCGATCTTGGAGCGCGACAGTGGGCGCGTATTTCTCGCGCGGGACAGGCTCGGCATCAAGCCGTTGTACCTGGCACAGGTGCCCGGCGCCTTACGCTTTGCTTCCAGTTTGCCTGCGCTACTGGCAGGAGGCGGCGTCGATACGGAGATCGATCCGGTCGGACTGCACCATTACATGACCTTGCACGCTATCGTGCCTGCACCCCGCACGATCTTACGGGGCGTCAAGAAGCTTGAGCCGGGCACCACGTTGACCCTGGAGCCCGACGGCAGCCAACGCACACGACAGTACTGGAACGTGCACTTCGAAACACCGGAAGCCGAGCGCGCAACGTCGCTCAAAGAGTGGCAAGAGCGCGCGATCTTCAGCCTGCGTCAGGCCGTGAAGCGGCGCACCGTGGCGGATGTACCGGTGGGCGTGCTGTTGTCCGGCGGTTTTGATTCCAGTCTGATCGTGGGTCTGCTCGCCGAGCTCGGTACCGCCCCGATCGATACTTTCTCGATCGGGTTTGAAGCGGTCAACGGCCAGCAGGGCGACGAGTTTGAGTATTCTGATCTGGTCGCAAAACATTACGGCACACGCCATCACAAGATCTCTGTCGACTCCACGCGGACCCTACCTAATCTACCAGCCTGCATCGCTGCCATGAGCGAGCCGATGGTCAGTCACGACGTGATCGGTTTCTACCTGTTGAGTCAGGAGGTCCACAAGCACGTCAAAGTGGTGCAGAGCGGACAAGGTGCCGATGAGATCTTCGCGGGATATCGCTGGTATCCACCCTTGCTCGAAAGCCGCGATTCAGACTCCCTTCGCGCATACCAGGAAATGTTTTTCGATCGCGATCACGCGGCCTATGGCGAGGCAGTAGCCGACGAGTTCGTGCACGAAGACTACACGAGCCGCTTTGTCCGCGAGCACTTCGCGCGTCCGGGCGCTCAGCGCACCATCGATCGCGCCTTGCGTATCGACGCCACGGTGATGCTCGTCGAAGATCCCGTCAAGCGCGTGGACAACATGACGATGGCGTTTGGCCTGGAGGCACGCGTGCCCTTCCTCGATCACGAAGTGGTCGAGTGTGCCGCTGCGATCCCCGCGGAGCTCAAGACGCCAAAGGGCGGCAAGTACGTGATCAAAGAGGCGGCTCGCAAGCTGCTCCCGAACGAGATCATCGACCGCCCCAAAGGCTCGTTCCCGGTGCCCGCCCTGGTCTATCTAAGGGGACCTTACCTTGAGCTAACCCGTGCGGCGGTGACCTCTAGGGCCGCGCGAGAGCGGGGCCTATTCAAGCCCAAGTACGTGGAGAAACTGCTTGAGCGGCCAGAGGAGCACATCACGCCCCTGAAGGGCTCGGAGCTCTGGCAGATAGCGTTGCTCGAGCTGTGGTTACAAGAGCACGTAAGTAAGTAATGTCGAGCGTGTACGGGCTAGCAGCTATGCAAGCAGCAAGCGTAAGTAGTGACGAAGGAGCAGGTCGGATGGAAGCGTTCAAACAAAATGGGACCTGTGAGCCCCTTGAGTTGCTGCAGGGTGGGAGCGAAGTCCTGACCCTGGACCCAAGCTCGAAACTGATCATCCAGGAGGCAAAAAAGCGCGGTATCGCTGTCGAGATCTTGGCTGCGCGCGCCGAATACTTTCGCCTTAGTCATGGTACGCACAGCATCCTGTGCCGCGAGTCGCTGAGTGAGCTCACGAGCGCCGTGGCACTCAGTATCTGTGACGACAAGCGAACGACGACACGTGTGCTGCGCGAAGCCGGCCTCTTCACCCCGGAGCAACGCGAGGCCGGTACACCCGTGCAAAACGAAGCATTCCTGAGTAAGCACGGTGCGCTGGTGGTCAAGCCTTCACGCGGCGAGCAGGGATGTGGCGTGTCGGTCGGCGTGCGGACCCCCAACACCCTCGCGCGGGCGATTCAACTCGCCGCTGACTGCGGGGCGCCGGTACTCTTGGAACAACTGGTGGCAGGTGAGGACCTGAGACTTATCGTAATCGGACACGAGCTGGTGGCAGCGGCCGTGCGCTGCCCGCCGCGCGTCATTGGCGACGGACAACACTCAGTCCGTGAGCTTATCGCGGCGCAGAGTCGCAGACGCCAAGCTGCCACGGCCGGTGAGAGTAAGATCCCGATCGACAGCGAAACCGAGCGCTGCATCGCCGAGGCGGGTTATACCTTAGCGTCCGTGCTGCCTGCGAATGTGGAGCTGACGGTGCGGCGCGCGGCCAATCTGCACCAGGGTGGCACGATCGACGATGTCACGAACGACCTGCATCCAGAGTTGCGCGAGGTTGCCAAGCGCGCAGCGCTCGCCCTTCAGATTCCGGTGGTAGGGCTCGATCTGATTGTCACTTCTCCACTGAGCTCTGCGCGCAGCCCCAGCTATTGGATCATCGAGGCTAATGAGCGGCCGGGGCTCGCCAATCACGAGCCGCAGCCGACGGCGGCGCGCTTTGTCGACCTACTATTTCCAGAGACGGCGTCGCGCATGACTCATGCGTCTGCATGAAAATCGCGACCTACAATATCAATGGTATTAACGGTCGATTACCGCGTCTGCTCGAGTGGCTGGCAGATGCGCAGCCCGACGTCGTGTGCCTGCAGGAGCTCAAGAGCGCAACCTTCCCCAAGGTGCCGCTGCAGCAAGCCGGCTACCATGCCGTGTGGAGCGTAGAAAAAGCCTACAACGGTGTCGCAATCCTCGCCAAAGACACACTGCCCATCGTTACGCGACAGGCCCTGCCAGGCGATGCCAGGGACATACAGAGCCGCTACATCGAAGCGGCCGTCAACGGGGTGATGGTCGCCTCGATCTACCTGCCAAACGGGAACCCTCAGCCTGGCCCGCGCTTTGACTACAAGCTTGCGTGGTTCGAACGGCTGATAGCCCATGCTGCGAGTTTATACGCGGCCAATGTCCCCGTCGTGCTCGCAGGCGACTTCAACGTGGTCCCCACCGCGGCGGACATCTACCCGACCAAGTCTTGGGATAAGGACGCCTTGCTGCAGCCCGAGAGCCGAGCGGCATTTGCTCGCTTACTCGCCCAAGGCTGGACCGACGCCGTGCGCATGCGCCATCCCGACGAGGCGCTTTATACGTTCTGGGACTACAAGCGAAACGCCTGGCCGCGCAACGCAGGCCTTCGCATCGATCACCTGTTGCTAAGCCACGAGCTTAGGCCGCGCTTGCAAGCCGCCGAGGTGGACACCGCGGCACGCGGCAGAGAGGGTTCAAGTGACCATGCCCCGGTTTATATCGTACTGGAATAGTCATGCCGCAAGCGCACGATGCCTTAGTAAACGCACGCGCCTAAAGCAGGATGACTTCGCGTTCGCACCGGTGGGAGCAGCCGTCGAAGTCATTGACGTTGCCGTCATCACACTTTTCGCCCGCGCTCGCGTCGACGTAACCATCGCCGCAGTACGAGGCGCGCTTACACATTAGACTGCAGCCGTCGTACACCCCGTCGCGATTGGCCACGCCCTCGTCGCACTGCTCGCCCGCGCTCTTTTGTACGGTGCCATCGCCACAGTAAGGGGCGACCACGCAACCGGGCGCGCAGCCGTCGTAGCGGTCGAGATTGATTTGATTATCGCACTGTTCGCCTTCGGCCGCTTGCACCATGCCATCCCCACAGCGCGGACCGCGTTTGCACTCGCTGGTGCAGCCCCCGTAGACGCCGTCTGCGTTGGCTGCACCCTGGTCGCACTGCTCGCCAAAAAACGCATCGACGTTTTCATCACCGCATGTTGGACCCGGCGAACAGTCAGGATTGCAACCGTTGTAGCTGCCATCATTCATGACCGCACCGAGGTCGCAGGCCTCCTCGGGATCTTGCACGCCGTCACCGCAATGCGGGCCACGTGCCGAACAGTCCGCCTTGCAATGGCCCCGGCTGCCGTCGTTCAGTGACCTGCAGCTGCCGCCGGGGCAGTCACTGGCCTGCGCACAGGCTTGCGCATTTTTGGTGCCGCCCTGGCAAAGGCTGCCGTCATCGCAAGCCTCGTCGGGCGTGCGAATGCCATCCCCGCACAGCGAAACGCATTCGCTGCGCTTGGACAGGAAGTTACCGAGCTCCAACCGGTAGGAAGACGCCCGAGGGTTCCGCTCAGCCTGGTACACGACCACCTCGGCCACTTTGCCGACAGTCAGGCCCGCGCCGGCGGCAATGCTGCTCAAGACCACGTTGCCGGTCTGCGCGCAGTGGATCCCGCCTAGGTCAATGACTTTGGTGCCGTTGATGAACACGAACACATCGTCGTCGCCGCGGAAGTTCAGCACCTCTGTTCCCTTATAGGTGAACCAGAAGCGAAGCTCGCTCGTGAACATGAAGTTATGAAACTTACCCGCATCAGAGTCGGCGCCATTGTTCATGTTGCAGCAGTTGGCGGAGCAATCGGTATAGTCCGCCGTGCCTTCGGCGACCTCGCTCATATCGATGTTCGACGGGTCTTGCCAGCCCTTGCCATCAAGCGGGTAAAAGGTCTGGTCGTCGAACACGTAGATGCCGTCGCGGTCGTCATCGCACACCGTCATCGTGGAGATTACCGTCTTGGCGTCAGGTCCATCGTGGTACCAGTCGTTGAAGGAGCGAGGGCCGTGGGTGTTGCGCGAGCTTGCACCATCGAGGCCCTTTTCGGCCGCGTTGTAGACCGCACTCTTGGCGCTGCCCGCGGGTACGACCACGCCTGGCTCCGTACTGTCCGGCACACCGTTGTGATTGGTGTCGTAGTCCAAGGCGCCAAGCACCAAGTTACCGTCACTGCCAGTGTGGACATGCGCAGGCGAGACCGCAGGCGCGCTCCCTTCGACATAGAAGTCGCGATGGCCGCCCGCCACGTAGCGCGCTTTGAAGTCGCGCAGCACCAGTGGCAGGTCGACGCAGGTGGGCGGATCGATCGTCACGTCGCTACAGCTAAAGCCTGGCTCCTTGAGGCAGGTCGCGCCGCAGCCGTCACCCTTTTGGTTGTTGCCATCGTCACAGGCTTCGCTGTCCGCACGGATGCCGTCACCGCAGGTCGCAATGCACTCGCCACCACTGCAACTCGGCTCGCGCGTGCAGAACGGAGTACAGCCATCGCCGAGCTCGTTGTCAGGTCCTGTGACCGGGTCCCCGTCGTCGCACTGTTCGAGGCCCTCGGTGCGTCCGTTGCCACAGATCGCGACCTGACAGTCTGTGCCCACGGTCGGACAGTGGAAACCGGGCTCGAGCTTGCACGAGCCTGTGCAGCCGTCACCGGCCCGGGGCTCGCACGCAGCGCTCGCGCAATCGCTTGCCACGCTGCAACGCTTGCCCGCATCGCTGCCGCCCAGGCAGTGCCGGCCATCGTCGCACTGTTCATTACCTTTGATGAGCCCGTCGCCGCACACGGCGTTGCAATCGCCGCCGCCCGAGCACACAAAGCCAGGCTCGACCTGACAGTTAGCACTACAGCCGTCCTGAGGGTCGTTGTTACCATCATCGCAGGCTTCGTTGGGCGTGAACGTGCCGTCGCCGCACACCGTCGTCTTCGTGCAGGGTCCACCCAACACCGGGCAGGCGTGAAAGGGCTCGCGCGCGCTGCAGTCCGCAACGCAGCCATCGCCTGAGTCGTTGTTACCGTCGTCGCATTGCTCGAGGCCGGCGCGAATGCCATCGCCACACAACTCAGCCGAGCAGCTGACGCCCACGCAGATCCAGCCGGGCTCGAGCTGGCACGCACTGTCGCAGCCGTCACCGGGAACGTCGTCGCCGTCGTCGCACAGCTCGCTGCCAACGACGAGCGAATCCCCACAGAGCGCAGCGACACAGGGCTCGGCAGCTTGCGGACAGGACCAGCCAGGCTCGAGCTCACAACTCTGACTGCAGCCATCATCGTTGTCGGTGTCCCCATCGTCGCAGGCCTCGACAGCCAGGCGTATGCCGTCACCACAACGCGGCGAACATGGGCCACCCATCGCCGCACAAGCCCAACCAGGCTCTACTTTGCAGTCGGTGCAACCATCTTCTTCGTTGCGGTTGCCGTCGTCGCACTCCTCATCGGAGCCGGCTATGCGCAGGCCATCGCCGCACACATCTTCGAGTGCCGCGTCGCCCGTATTGCTACCGGCAGAGGAGCCCGCGTTGGATCCGGAGCTTGCGTTGGAGCCGGCGCTATCTTGGCCGTTGCCTCCCGTACCTCCCGTCGCACCACCGTCCGCGCCTGAATCACCGGGCTGTGTGCCCGACGATTTAGGGCTGCACGCGAAAGACGCGCTTGCGAGCAGACATGCCAACACGACCCTGAAACAACCCGCGTCAAGCCATGGCTGAGATCTCATGGTCCATCTTACATCGACTCTCGATCGCACTTCGATGCTTGGCACCGGACTACCGCGTTTAAGCTCGCCTGGGATCGTAAGACTTGGGCGTAGCCTGTGGCGTCCGTGCGGCTACGTAGGGGCAGCGCGCACTGTACGGCGTATCGCTTTGCGCTCATCTGGGGACGTGAGCGCGGCAGACATTACGCCCCACATGCGGCGAGCGCGCACGGCCCAAGCGAGTTGCGGCGGCACTCCGCGCTGGCGCTGCCCAGTCGCTTCCCAGTCGCTCCCTGACCGCAGCTTAAGACGACGAAGCGTCCGCGGTGCCCGCGTTCGTGCGCGAGCCCTGCCGATAGCCGTAGCCATCCAGCTTGCGATACAGGGTGCGGCGATCGAGGTCGAGCAGTTGGGCGGCACGCGACTTATTGCCATCGAGCAGCTTGAGAACGCGTAGCACGTAACGCCGCTCAAACTCATCGAGCGTGACGATGTCCTCCGTTTGATCAACGGAGAGCGCGAAGCGGTTGGGCCGATGCGACCGGATTTTCTCCGGTAGATCTTCGAGCAAGATCTGGTCGAACCTTGCCAGCGTCATCACGCGTTCCATGCAGTTCTCGAGCTCGCGTACGTTACCCGGCCAGTCATAGGACATCAGCCGTTCGGCGATTTGCGAGGACAACCCTGGAAACGGTCGGTCCGAACGACGCGAGCATTCGTTTAAGAAGTGCATCGCCAGTTTGAGAATGTCTGAGCTTCGTTCGCGCAGCGCAGGCACGTCGATCCGCACCACGTTGATGCGATAATACAAATCCTCACGGAAACGCTGCTGCCCGCTTTCGGTCTCGAGGTCCCGATGCGTAGCGGCCAAGATGCGCACATCGAACGGCACGTCTTGATTCGAGCCAACGGGTCTTACGGTTCGCTCTTGCAGCGCGCGTAGCAGTTTGGACTGCATATCGAGCGGCATATCCCCGATTTCGTCGAGCAGCAGCGTACCGCCCGTAGCCTCGACGAACAGACCCGAACGCTGCGTCTTGGCATCGGTGAAAGCGCCGCGCGCATGCCCGAACAATTCGCTTTCGAGCAAGTTTGCGGGCACCGCGGCGCAGTTGATCGCGACAAACGGTCCGCTCTTGCGCGCGCTAGCCGCGTGAATCGCCCGAGCGACCAACTCCTTGCCCGTGCCGGTCTCTCCTTGAATCAAAACCGAAGCGTCGCTGTCGGCCACACGTTCGATCAGGTCCTTCACCCGTTTCATGGGAGCGCTGTCGCCGATAAGCGAGCCGTTCGTCTCCAGATGGACGTGATCGCGCAGCTTTTTGACCTCGGATGTGAGGTGATAATGCTGCACAGCCCGTGCAACACTGAGACCAAGTAGCTTCGCGTCGAGTGGCTTAGTTAGGAAATCATAGGCGCCCACTCGCATCGCTGTCACCGCGGTCTCCAGGCTTGCGCGCGCAGTGACGAGAACGACAGGGATGTCTGGAACCAGCCGTACCGCGCGTTCGCATAGGGAGAGTCCGGACATCTCGTCCATCTCCACGTCGGTAAGGATCAGGCTATATGAGGCCTGCTCCAGCAGCCGAAGTGCTTCATTCGGCGAAGTCGTGGTTTGAGCGGCATAGCCCAATCGACCCAGCAGCGACCCGATCAGTGCACACTGATCCGCGTCGTCATCGATAACCAGAACCTTGTTGGCCATTGCAGACACTCCGATCCGCTTAGGCAATGCACACGGTATGCCCAGGGGTGGGTGGCGTGTCTCCAACACATCAGGGCAACGAGAGGTCGTGGCGCCTCGCCACACACGTCCGGAAGCGGCTCGCAAACGTGGGAGCC
>JBBSJC010000117.1:0-17114 GCA_038257655.1 Polyangiales bacterium
CGGCCAAGGCCGACCGAAGTTGCTCCCGTCGCCGTCGCCGTCGCCGTCAAGGCTCACGACCAGGACAACGCTCACGCCCACGTGGAGAAAACGTCCTGGCAGCCCTAGTGATCACCTACTTCTGGGGACCTGTACTTAGGGGTTGAGATAGACGCGCGGGACCCGCGTGTTGATGCTCGTGAGCACCTCATGGGGAATCGTCGCGGCCCAGCGTGCCAGGTCCTCGACGCGAATCTGAGCGCCCTCGGATTCGCCGAGCAGCACGGCTTGGTCGCCGTTAAATGCGCTAGTCCAGCCGATGTCGACCATCACCTGATCCATGCAGATGCGCCCGACCACGGGCACGCGACGGCCGTGCAGGATGACTTCTGCTTGGCCGCTCATGCAACGTGCGTAGCCGTCGCCATAACCCACGGGCAGGGTGACGACGCGTGTCATCTCGGCCGGCGACCAGCGCGAGCCGTAGCTCACGGGCGAGCCGGCGTTGACCACTTTGAAAAACACGACGCGCGTAAGCCAGCGCATGGCTTGGCGTACGGGTAAGGTTATGGCCAGGTCTGCGGCGGGGCTTACGCCGTAAAACAGCACGCCAGGCCGCACCAAGTCGAAGTGACTCTCCGGCAGCTGCATGATCGCGCCCGAGTTGGCCGCGTGACGCATGGGCGGCTTGAGGCTGCGCCGCTCATAGAAACGCAGCACCTCATGGAAGCGATCGAGCTGTAAACGCGCGTGGGTAAGGTCGCCTTCATCGGCATTGGCGAAGTGCGTGAAGATGCCCTCGATCTGGGCGTGTTTGAGTCGCAACGAAGCCTCGAGCAACTTCTCCGCGCTGTACCAGTGCACCCCGATGCGCTCCATGCCCGTGTCGATCTTGAGGTGCACGCGCGCGCGTTTTCCCATGCGCTCGGCGCACTCTTCGATCGCAGCCAGCTTGTCGATCGAAGAGGCCGTCAGGGTAAGGTCGTGGCTGATGAAGCGTGGTATCTGGGAGCCCACGATGCCGCCCATCACGAGCACCGGGATGCTTACGCCTTCTTGGCGAAGCCGCAGGCCCTCCTCGAGATAGGCGACACCCAGATACGGTGCGCCGACTTGCTCGAGCTTTTTCGCGACGGCGACCAAGCCATGACCGTAGGCGTTCGCCTTGAGTACGGGCATGACCTGTGCGGGCGCCACGTGGGCTGCGATCACACGGAAGTTATGGGCCAAGCGATCGAGGTCGATTTCCAGATGCGTGGGCCGCAGCTCGTCGGTCGCTAACGTAGGCTCATGCAAGGCGCTCACGACCCCGGTTTAACCACGAAATCCGCCGAAAGTCATCGGTGCGGCACGAAGGCGGCACGAAGGCTGAGCGTGGAAGGAGCTTCACTCAACCCGGCGCACGCGAAACTTGCGGCCCTTGATCTTGCCTTCGCTCAGGCTCTTGAGCGCCGCTTCGCTCACGTCACGGGCGACAGCGACGTAGGAAAAGTGATCGTGAATTTCGATCTTACCGATCTCGGTCGCTTGCAGATTTCCCGCATCGCCGGTGAGCGCGCCCAGAATGTCGCCCGGCCGCACCTTTTCCTTACGACCGCCGGAGATCTGAATCGTGTCCATTTTGGCATCCCGTGCGAGCACCTGGGAGTGCACTGCCACCTCGGGCTGCGCGTCTCCGGAGCTCATGGAGATGCGTTCGATCGGCACGCCGGTCACTTCTTCGATGGCGCGCAGCTTGGTCTTTTCACGTTCGGTCGCGAGCGAAACCGACAGGCCAGTTTTTCCGGCACGCCCCGTGCGCCCGATCCGGTGTACATAAATTTCGGGCTGCGAGGGCAAATCGAAGTTGACGACGAGGTCAAGGTCCTTGACGTCTAGACCGCGCGCGGCGACGTCGGTCGCAACCAGGATGCGCGTGCTCGCGTTTCTAAACGTGGCCATCACTTGGTCGCGGTCGTATTGCTCGAGGTCGCCATGCAAGCTCGCAACGCTCATGCCCGCCTTGGACAGGGTTTTTTCAAGCTCCGCGACACTGGCTTTGAAGTTGCAAAAGATCAGGGCGGACTCGTGGGGGTGGTGTGCCAGCACCCAGCGCAGAGCCCTGAGCTTCTGCTCGACCTCGGCCGTGACGTACAGCTGGCGTATGTCGGGTTGCTCGTCGGCTTCGTCTTCGATCGTGACGCGCACGGGCTCGTGCTGATGAGCGCTACTCATGCTCTCGATCGAACGCGGAAAGGTGGCCGAAAAGAACACGGTTTGGCGCGGGCTGGGAGCTGCGCCCAGGATTTCCTCCATGTCCTCCTGGAACCCCATATCGAGCATGCGGTCCGCTTCGTCGAGCACGATCGTCTCGATCTGGCTCAGGTCGAGAATGTTGCGGCGTAGGTGATCGAGCACGCGTCCGGGCGTGCCCACGGCCAGATGAGCGCCGCGTTCAAGCGCACTGGCCTGGGGACGTAGGGGCTCGCCGCCGGCCAGCACCAGCACTTGTAAGCCGCGGTGCCTGCGTCCGAGCTTACGCATCTCGCGGGCCACTTGGGCGCTGAGCTCACGGGTCGGGCACAGCACGAGGCCCTTGAGCGCGCGCGTCTGCATGTCGAGCTTGTGCAGCATGGGAAGTGCGAAAGCTGCGGTCTTTCCGCTGCCGGTCTTCGATTGGCCGATCAGATCTTTGCCGTCCAAGAGCAGGGGAATGCTCTCGGCTTGAATGGGCGTGAGTTTCTCAAAACCGAGCTCTGCAACAACAGCGAGTAGATCGGGTGAAAGCGACAGCGAGCGAAAGTCCGTATTCATCGTGGCCGTCCATAGCTCGATCAATCGGGGTGCAGCCAGCTCCGCTTCCTCTTAATACTTAAGCTCTGTGATGTTTGATACGGTGTAAACACGGCGCTGTGCCGAGAAACTCGGGGGAGGTGCACTCATGGGCGACAAATCACCTAAGTCGAAAGACAAGAACAAGAAGCAACACAACGCGAGCAAGGACAAGAAGAGCGCTGATTCTGCAGCCGCGACTGCGTCCAAGCGCAAGGATTCGCCTAAGTAAGGCGCCGCCGCTTGTGAGCGTCCGTGCGTGAACGCGCGCGAGCCGCATGCGTCGACTGGCCCCTGCTCGGCATCTATCATAGCTGCCATGAGTAAGCAGAAAGAGGCTGTGCCGGCGCGGTCCGCACGCGTGATCAGCCGCTGCGACTGGAGCTCAAGCCATCCCCTGCTGATCACGTACCACGATCAAGAGTGGGGGGTGCCCGTCCACGATGACCGGCAATGGTTCGAAAAAATCGTGCTGGATGGCGCCCAGGCCGGTCTGTCCTGGCTGACTATTCTCAAGAAGCGCGACGCTTATCGCGCAGCCTTTCACAACTTCGACGTCAAGCGTGTCGCCCGATTTGGCGACGCAGACATCGAGCGGCTGCTCGGCGACGCTGGCATTGTGCGCAACCGACTGAAAGTGAAGTCGGCCGTGCTCAACGCGGGCGCTTTCATCGAGATTCAGCGCGAGTTTGGCAGTTTCGATGCATACATTTGGCAGTACGTCGAAGGCAGGCCCATCCAGAGTCTGATGGCGCGGCGCGAGGACTGGCCGGTACGCACGGAGCTCTCAGACGCGCTGTCGAAGGACCTCAAGCGTCGCGGCTTCAGCTTTGTCGGTTCGACCATCGTGTACGCGTTCATGCAAGCCGCGGGGCTCGTCAATGATCACCTGGTCACTTGCTTTCGCCACAAGCCGGTCAGTCGGCTGGGAAAGTAAGGTGCGGCTGCGATCGGTCGCAGCGCACGCGGGGCGCGCGAAAGCTGGAAGGCGCGCTCAGCCGGTGACAGTCATGCCCGGGCGCGTGATCCAGTTGACCCGGGCACCTGGCGGTATTTTGAGCCCGTGGGCAGCCAGCTGGCCGTCGCCCCAGGCGAGTGCCTGCTCGAGCGTGGCGCATACCTCGTGGGGCGAGGGTAAGGGCTGAATCCAGAAGATCGCGGTCAGCATGCCCCGGATCAGACCAGAAGGGATCACGAAGGCGACCCCGACGGTATACCGACGAATGCGGTCCGCATGCTCTTTCATCCACTGTGCTTGTAGGCGTCGCTGGGTTGCCGGTGTCGGGGCGCACTCCGTCGCGTCGATCACGAGCAAGCGCTTGCCAGCTCTGGGCGAGTAAAGCGAGGCATGAAGGGTCGTCAGGTAGCGCGCAAAGTCCTCGTCGGTCGTAGCCCCAAGGTGCTGGATGCGAATGACAGGCAGGTACTCCTCTTCGACGACGATTGGCAAGACTCGGACCTCCGCAGCTTCAAGCCTACCGAACTGTTGTCAGCACGTGCGGTTTTTCTTGCGGGCTCTTCGGTTCCCGAAGTGGTCACGACAGAAACAACCGTTCGTCTCACAGTAACGAGTGTGTCCCGCGGTGGTGGGATGTGGGGCTGAGGTAAGGCGCCACCCGTAAGCCTGAACGTTCCGTGGCGGTCAGTCGTCGCCGCGCTGCAGGGAGAGGTAAGGCTCGCCGTCTTCATCGGTGGATGCGTGGACATCGATCGGTCGACAGCAAACCGCGCAGTCTTCGACGTAGCGTTGAGAGCGACCGCCGCCTTCATCGATCCAGAGCGCAACCGGCTCACCACAGTAAGGGCAAACGCCTTCAACTTCCATGACGAGCCTTTAGCACGACGCCGCAGCACGGGCGCTTTGCGGAGCTCGCAGCACAGCTTGCACGGGTTTGATCCGGGTGACTCGGGGATCAAGCTCCTGTCGCCTTACCAAATTAGCTCAGCGGACCTCGAGCTTAAGCTCCTTGTTCTCGCGGGCGACGCCCTGCTCGAGGAACTGGCACGACAGATTGCGCAGCTCTGCGTCTAGGGCGAAGTGCATGTCGAAGAACGACGTGAGCAGCAATGTGGTCAAGGCGTGTTGACGTTCGCCACTTATCGACGCCGGGAGAGGTTGCGTCTTGCAGGTGATCGCGTCCGCGGGGACCGGCGGCGGCGGCAGGTTAAAGCCGACTTCGGTACCGCCAAGCCGTTCGTAGCGCGCCTCCGGCCCCCCGTCTTCATCGCGCATGCTGTTGGTCGTATTGATACGGTTACAGCCCAGACTGTCAGGTTGCTCCTCGTTGGCAAAACCCGTGAACGCGGTGTGCGTGCCGCCCGCCATCTTCACAAGCCAGGCTGGCGAACGAACGCTGTCAAAGAGCGTGGTCGCGTGCGGATCATAGGCGAGCACCGCGTCGATCGTGCCGTGGACCGCGAGCAGCGGAACCTCCACAGATTTGAAGAATTTCGGCCCGTAGTAAGCGCCGGGTGCAGCGAGGGAGACCGCGGCTTTGACTCGCTGGTCACGCATGGTGACGTGAAAGGTGGAGATCAGCGTGGTAGCTGCACCGACTGACAGCCCCGAGAGACCGATTCGATCGGGGTCGATGCTGCCTGCGAGCGGATCGTCGGGATCGGCACTCTTGGCGAGCATGGCATCGATGATGAAGCTGACGTCTCCCGGCTGGTTGACGAAGTCGAGGCCCTGGGAGCCGCCGGGCGCGCCCAGGTTGCTCAGCGGAAACGCGGGCGCGGCGATGATGTAGCCGCGCGTGGCCAGGTGCGGCGAGACGTAATCTGACTCGAACCGCGTCGAAGAGAAGCCATGACTCCATACGAGCAACGGGAAGGGCTCGCCGTCAGCCAAGTTGCCTTCGGCATCTGCGGGATACCAAACAGACGTGTCTAGCGTGCGCGTGTCAGCGCCTGCGTACTTGGATGTCATCGGCGTTGGGCGCGTCGTATCGACAAATGTAAATGTCACCAACTTCGATGAGTACGGTCCGTCCGCGCTCACCATCTTGCCCGTGAGAGGCTCGCCCTTGGGCCGCGCAGCGCAGCGGGACACGAGCTCTCGACTCGCATCTTGCCCGCTATCTTGGCCAGCGTTGTTAGAGCCCGCGTCGTTAGAGCCCGCGTCCTTGCGGTCGGTGTCCTTGCCGGTCGTAGCGGGCTTACTGTCGTCGCAGCTCGCTAGCACGGGAGAAACCAGACCGACGAGGCAAACGAGACTCGCCACCCTCACAGGACGGGCGACACCAATGCACGGACGCCAACACTTTTGCCATGCTGTCATACGCTCGAGTCTACAGCGGCTTAGCGGACAACTTAAGGAAATCCGCTCATAGGTATACAGGTAACCGTAAGGTCCGCGCAGACGCCTGGCTTTTTCCGCATCCACCAGACGCAGCTCGCGCTGCGCTGGCCTACCGCGCGTAACTCTGTTATGCGTCACTAAAATGACATCCCCCTCTTCTGGTTTGTATTCAATCTTGCTTCCAGTGCTTGCAGGCGTGCTGGGCGCCGCCTGTATCGAAGCTGCTCACGGTCCCGTCGACGAGCGCGAGACTGGTAGCCAGCGCTCCGCGCTCGTAGGCAACAGCTGGGGCCCGCTGGTCGAGCTTAGAGACAACTCCAACACTTACTCCGCCAATAAGCCCCTTGGCGGCTGGTGGGTGGCTCCCATTCACGCGACGCTGCTCACGAGCGGCAAAGTATTGATCACGGGCTGGGACCGCCGCGACCGAGACCATTGCGGCGAGCATGGCTCGCGTCTGACTGGCACCACGTTCGTGCTCGATCCCAATGCGATACCCGCGGGCGGAACGCTGAACCTGCAACCGCTTGCGGAAGCCCAAGCTCCGGGCACGAGTGATGTGCTCTATTGCTCGGGCCACAGTCCCATGAGCGATGGGCGTGTGCTGTTTACCGGCGGTGCGCGTTACGAGCACCTCGGTGATCACAATGAGCTCGAGCTCGGACTCGACTACGCACGGGTATTTTCACCCCAAACCACGAGCTTTGCGCGCGTGACAAGTCCGATGCTAGGTGGACTGTCCGGCCTTGAAGGCAAGGCCTGGTATCCGACGAACACGCGTTTGCCCGACGGACGCATGCTCGTGGTGGGCGGCTTCGCGCGCTGCTGCGACGGCAACTACGCCAATCGCACGCTGCAGATCTTCGACCCGCGTGCGCTGGACGAAAACCGTATGCCGTGGTCGCTCGTCGCATCCCACGACGCGGTGCCCTGGGAAGTGGGCCCGGGCCTGCGCGACTACGTGCACACTGTGCTTTTGCCTCAGACGGTCCGTGTCGACGGACTTGACCGGTCGGTTGCCTTCATGGGGGCCCATGGCCGCATCGTCTATGGCAACCTGGAAGCTAACGTAAGCACCGATCGACGCTTCGTGTACGCTCCGGGCGGTCAGCGGCCCTTTGGTGCGGCGGGCTGGGACACCACAGCGGCCCTCATCTCTACGGGCGAGATCATGACCATGGGGGGCACCGACAACAACGACGCCGCGCAGCGCGTGGACCTGTATCAGCCTGCGACCAGCAGCTGGCGCAGCATCGACACGGGCATCGGTCGTCGCAACGCAAGCAGCGTGCTTTTACCGGACGGCACCGTGCTGCTCGTCAACGGCGGTAACGACGAGCGCAACTACGCGGGCGATAGGCGTAGCGTGCAGATCCTAGACCCTCAGACTGGCGGCATCACCACGCTTGCGCCTTGGCCCGACGACAACCTGGAGCGCGGCTATCACAACTTCGCGATCCTGCTCAAAGACGGGCGTGTATTGATCGGTGGTGGCATCTCGGCGATTGGTGGCATCGGCTGCGAGCGGCCTGATCTACGCGTGTACAATCCACCTTACTTTTCCAAGGGTGCGCAGCCGGTGGCAAGCAACGCGCAAGCCTTGATCAACATGCAGACGAGCGGAGCGCCCGTCCGCCTGCGCTATTCGGGCGAAACGCTCAAGGCCGCAGGTGGTGTCGTGTTGCTAGCGACGGGCTCGACCACCCACTCCTTCGATCAGAACCAGCGCTTCATCCGGCTCACCTATACCAAGCAAGGGGACGAGCTTACGATTACCCCTCCGGCTAACACGCTAGAGGCTCCTCCCGGAGACTACTTACTGTTCCTGGTGAGCCAGGCGGGCGTGCCGTCGACGGGCACGCCGGTGCGTGTGCAGCAGGGCGCACCACCGCTGAGCGACGTGCGTCGCACCGTAGTGTTCATTCGTGGTCAAACCGTGTCGGGCCAAGACATGTTCATCCGCGGCGGGCTCGACCACGATGCCATGTTGCGGATCAAAGGCATCAACTGCACCAATGCAGACGGCTCACCCAACTATCGTTGCGCGATTCCGCTGACACACCGCAACCTGCGCAATACCACCACCAGTCCATGGAAGCAGGGCGATAGCCTGCTCGATTGGTATGGGCCCGAAAGCGCGCAGACGGGTATCTCCCATGGGATTCGCGCCGCAGGTACCGCGCTTGACTGGACTACGAACGACAGCCGCAATCCGTTCAAGGTCGCCATCGACGGCTTTGGCTTCGAGCCGCGTAACGACGTGGGCGATCACTTGTGGATGCTCGATATGGACATGGACTGCGCTCGCGGGTTTACGGTGGGCAGCGACTCGTTCTTCGAAGTGAAGTCGTTTATCGCAGGGCCGGGCGCACCGGGTTGGGAACCGGATGTCAGACAGACAGGCACACCTTACGCAACGGGAAACCATGTGGGCAAATGCGGCATGATCAACATCTTTTCCCGCGGCAGCAATGAAGCACGCATCCTCGCCTTGCCGCAATAGCGCTCGCACGAACACGCAGTAGAGCGGGGGGCACACACCCCCCTCAGAAGCGCAGAAGCGTAAGCGTGCTTGCGTTGAGTGCCGCTTGTCGCGCGCGGCACGGCGCGAGCCTGATAGACTGGGGTGTCATGCGCCTCCCATTTCGCGTGCCCCTGCTCGTATGGGCGTTGGCACTTTCTGGCTGCGGTCGCTTCGGGTTCGATCTGCATGAGCTCACCCGTGACCGAGGGCCTGGGCGGGGCGACGGCGATGCTGCGAACGATGGCGCAGTCGACGGCTCACGACCTGGCTCCGGCGCCGATGGCGGTCGAAGCGAGGGCGGCCTCGCTCAAGACGCTCAGGTCGATGGCGGCTCGATGTTCCCGGGCACCGATGCGAACCCGGGTCTGCCGCTCGATGCTGCCTGCTTTGCGCCCGTGATGGCGTTCGCTCCTCCGCCCGTGCATCGCTACGCGTTTGACGGAACCGGTACGACGCTGCTCGATCTGATTGGCGATGCTCATGGCACCATCGTGGGTGGTGCCGCGCTAGGGGCAGCCGGCGCGCTGACGCTGGACGGAATCGACGACTTCGTCGACCTGCCCAACGGACTCATTTCAGGACTGAGTGCCGTCACGGTCATGATGTGGGTGCAATGGGACAGCGGCCCGCAACGTCAGGTGCTCTTCGATTTTGGCTCGAGCCAGCAGGGTGAGGGGCTGGCCGGTACGACCGAGACCACGATGTCCGTGCTCGCCTCCAGGCCCGGTAGCGGTCTTACTGCGCGGGTCGAGACGCCAAGCTTCAACTCGTCTTCTAGCGCGCTTCCTACCCTGACAATTGCCAGCGTGCATCAGGTGACCCTTGAGATCTTACCCTCCAGCGGAAGCCTGCGGTTGTACTTAGACGGTGCGGAGATAGCGAAGCAGGCAGGGGGGAAGTTTTCGCTGGCGGATATCGTCGATGTCAACGTCTGGCTCGGACGCGGTCAAGACAGCGGTGACACTTTTTTTCGCGGCAAGATTCACGATCTGCGCATCTACGACCGCGTGCTCGGTGAGTGCGCGGTGCTCGCCGCGTTTCGCGCAGGCCCCGACACGACGAGCTTTGCGCGCTGCGCACAGCCCGAGCCGGACTGCTCCTTTGCACGCTATGCGCAGCTGGGCGCCTGGGTGTGTCCATCCCAACGCACCTGGTTCAGTTCGGCCGATGTATGTGCCGCTGCCGGCATGCACCTAGTTAACGTGAATGATGCTGTCGAGAACGACGCCTTGAGTCAGGAACTGGGCAGCTCGAACATGTGGACCGGCTACAACGACATCACCCAAGACGGGAAGCTCGTTTGGTGTGGCCCAGGCTCCACGTTTGAATTCTTCGCCAGCGGCGAGCCGAGCTCGGCCAGCGATGCTGACTGCGTTCAACGCGATGCGACTTCGACTTCATCGAGTTGGCGGATCGTGGAATGTTTGAGCGCCGCCGCGTTCGCCTGCGAGCCGTAGCGGGCCAGTGTACCTGATCGCAAGCGCCCAGTGCGGAGCTGCCCCGTTAGCTTCCTTTGGCGTGGGCTGCGATCACTTGCTTGAGCGGCGGAAATACGTCGTTGTCTGCGGCCTGCCGAGGCGAAAACCAAAACGCCTCGACCACCTCGCGATGGTCTACGCGCACCTTCGGCCGCTCCTCTAGATCGAGCGTGAAGATGGCGACATGGTCCTGCTTACCCTCCCAGTCATGGGTGACTTCGAGTGCGAGCTTGAGCTCGCTCGGCGCAATAGTAAGGTCGATTTCCTCGCGCAGCTCGCGCACGGCAGCTTCGCGCGCGGTCTCATGACGCCGCAGGTAACCGCCCGGCGCGCTGTAGTACGACACGTACGAGTTACGGACGAGCAGCACTTGGCCCTGGCAAAAGATGGCCACAAGCGCGCCGCGCGTGACAGGTCTACGCAAGCGCCAGTAGGCACGCATCAGCTGATACGCGAACAGATAGCCGGCTTGAATAGCCAGATCCAGCGACGTGGGGCGCCCAGCACCATGTGATCCGCGGTCAGTCACGAACTGATGATCGTACGCCAGCGTGCGAACATCGAGCAAGCCCGGCCCTCAGCGGCGGCCGTTTCATCACGAACATGGGAGTGTTAGCGAGCCTGCAGTCGTGTGTTCCCCTGCGCGTCAGCCGCTGACACCTGGGCGTGTGTCTGCGCACGAGGCGTAGGTCAGCCTGCAGCTGCGCACTATGGGCCAGCCGAGGCATCTGGTAGAGCCAGCGGGCCACTTGTGGTGCGCGGAGGGATGCGATGGAAACGGGAGCCCAGATCGATGTGCCGCTAACCCCAGAGACCGCGAGCGTGCCACCGAAGGCGCGCTTTCTGCCTGAAGTCGGCTCGGTTCGTTATCACCTGATGTTGTCTGCGATTGCGATCTTTGTGCTCGGGCCCTTGGGCGGCATCGCAGCGACTTACATGAACTTGAGCTTGGGCTTTTTCGTCGGTGGCCAGGTGCTCGCGGGCATCCTTGGCAGCGCCGTGACCTACGGCTACGGCGCAGAGGGTCGTCACGGCGCCAACTACATGCAGACGATGGCTGCGAGCGTCGCCTCGATGAGCGCGATGGGCGTGCTGATCCAAGCGATGGTCTGGCTGGGCATGGAGCTTCCTCCTGCCTGGCAGTTGATGGTCTTCTTCGGCTGTGTTGGCATGCTCGGAGTGGGCATCGGCATGATGTACACGCCGATTCTCGTCGACCGTCTCGGTCTTACCTATCCGTCCGGTCTTGCCGTCGCGAACATCCTGCGAGCGTTGACCGACAAGCGCTTGTTGAAGCGTTCGATAGGTCAGCTGGGCGGCGGCACAGGTCTCGGCATCACTGGCGCGTACCTCGCAGAGCATGTCGCCATCTTTGGCAGCATCTACATGAGTGTGTCGACCTTGGGCGCAGGCATCGTGGTCGCCTCGCGTATCGCGGTGCCCGCCGTGGTGATGGGCGGCATCGGCTTGTGGATGACGCCCACCTTGCGCAACTGGGGCTGGCTCGGCGCCAACGATTCATTCCGTAAGATAGGCTTCCTGATCGGGTTGGCGATGATCCTCGGTGCCGCGGCCGTCGATATCTCCATCATCATCTACAAGACCGTGCGTCGGGTGCAGGAAGTGCGCACGTCCCAGATCCTGCGTGCCCCCCAGAAGCCACTCAACTTCACGCGACTCGGCCTTTGGACCGCCTTCTGGGCAGCAGCCACGGTGCTCGTCGGTCACTTCGTGCTGGGCCAACCGATAGGCTTTCTTTCGTTCGGCGTCGCCCTCGCATTCGTCTTTGTCTTGGTCAATGGGATCAGCATGGGCGTCAGCGACTCCAACCCGATCTCGAGCGCGTTTGTGATCTCGGTGCTGCTGATGAGCGTACTGGGCCTGCGTGATCCGATCACCGGACTCATCGCGGCTAGCATCCTGTTGGTCGCCTGCGCGACGGGCGTCGATATGCAGCAGGATCGCTCGACTGGCGCGCGCCTCGGCACCGATCGCGACATGCAGTTTCGCTATCAGATCATCGGTGTCGTCATGGGTGCCGTACTCGCGGTGGGTCTTGTGCAGATCTTCATGAAGGCCTACCCGGTTCTGACGATTAACACCTTTGAGAATCCGACGGCGCGCGTGGCGCAGTGGCAATCGGCGATGACTTTCAAGTTTGTGGGAGCGATCCGCGACATCGGGAACCTTGCGCCATATCAGCTGGTGGCATTGCAGGCTGGCCTGGTGTTTGGCGTTGTCAGCGAGACGGCTCGTAAGCTGCTGCGGGCAAGCCCCCGGTATCAGAAGCTCACCACGCAAAGCAAGGCGGGTTTCTCATTCGGCTGGCTGATGGATGCGGTGCTTTTATCGTCACCTTACGCTTTGTCATTCGGCGGCTTCGTCGAATTTCCGGTCACGCTCTGGTTTGCTGCGGGTGGCATCACAAGCTCGCTTCTGAACAGCCTAGCGGCCAAACAGGAAGTCGCCGCCGATGTACCGGAGGATATGAGCGGCCTTTCGCTCGTAGGCGGTGGACTGATTGCGGGCGAAGCGCTTTACGCCCTTGGCATCGGCATCATCGGTCTGCTCGCGCTCGCCCGCTGAAGCGGCCCGACCGTCTATACGCGCTGCGGAGCGACGCGCGGCGCTACGTCGATATTGGCGTCTGCCAAGCGGGCGATGCACCAGCGCTCTGCTCTCTCATAGGTGGCGAAGGTGGCGTGGGCATGGGGCATGTCCTGCATCCACATCACGGCCGTGAGCACCCCGCGCACGACTGGAGACTGAACCACGAATGCCGTGCCCGCGCAGCCTGCACGCAAGATGCTCGCGTTGCGGCCGAGCCATTCGGCCTGCATACGACGCTGTTTGGTCGAGGCGGGAATGGGGCCCAAGGTCGTGTCGACCAGTGCGCTCGTTTTCAGCCCGCGCGCGAGCGTCTCGCGCAGATTGCGCTCAAGTATGTCGAGGTATTCGGCAAAAGCCTGATCGGACGGCTGACCGACAAAAGAGACCACAACCAGCGGCCATTGACCGAATCTGACGTCGATCCGATGCTCAGGAGGCGTGCCCACCAAGGAACAGTACCGCGGAACGAGCGACGGAGGCCAGCACCCTCACCTCAGTCACGTCTTGACTTTTGCTGAGTCATAGGGGCACACCGCGTTCCGGTCAGCGGGCCACTCCTGTCCGTCTTATAGCGGTCAATTTGGACCAGCGTACATGCAGGGCACTATGGACAACCGTAAGGGCGAGAGAACATAAACCGCGGGGTACTGCGGCGGATCACTTACGAGCGCAGCACAGGTCGGGCATCGCGAAGGGCACACAGTCAGGGACGTTGTAGCCGTTCTTCTTGTCTTCCTTGACGATCTTAGTCGGGCTTGTGCGCACGTTGAGGCCGTTGACCTTTTCGAACGCACAGAGCGGCACATCGCATAGGTGCCTGACGGCATCGCAGCACAGGCTCGGCAGGCAGCCCACGTTGTCGACTCCCACAGGATTCTCGTTGATCGGCTCGTCGCCCGCTTTGCAGATGCCGCGGTAGTTCACCGGGCGCTCCGCGAGCTGCATGGCTGGATCCTTGGCGACTTTGCAGTTTCCGGTTTTGGTTGGCTCCGGATCATGAACGACAAACATGCCGTCGCCGCCTTGGCTTTGCAGCACGTAGTCCTTGCCGACCTGCACCGGCTCGGCCAGCTCATTGGGCACGGACCAGACCTGACCGGACGGGCCGCCGCCCTCGATCAGCACGCCGTTCTCGCTGATCGTGGCGTCAGGCTCGTTGACGCGAACGCCTCCTGCAACACCATGCAGGACGTTGATGGCAAAGACTCCGGTCGGCAGGTCACTGCACTGGGCAATGCGATCTTCAAAGGTGGGCGTGAGATTGCCTGGCGCGGCATACGGTACGCGACATGCGGTCGACGCTGGATTGAGGTCGACGACCGCCAAGGGTGGCACCGCGATGTTCATGCTACCGACGAATGTGCGCTGGATTGCGACCTCATCGGGAAGCACGCTTCCGACTAAGGTTACGCTTGGAAGTTTTGCCAGCGCTTCGATCTTACCCTGGGCCGTGGTTGTGGCCCGTCGCAGGAACAGCACGATCGGGGTAGACCAAGCCACGCCCAAGCTCGATCCCAACAACGGGTGGGGGTCGGGCAGCCCGTCGGGTACTGCCGTATCTGGCGCGCCCATGTTGACGGTTCGGATGTCGACCGGCTCGACGAACCAAGCATAGCGCTTTGGATCGAAGTCCAGCTCGATGCCGGCTTCTGCGAAAGTGTCGCCGACCACCGACTCTTTGAGCGACTGCAGCGAAAGGCCGCAGGTATCCGGTGGGCTCGCGCTGCTGCAGGTAAGATTCCAGACCCTACGAACGGTTGCGGGCACATCCGCTCGGAGCACGGCAAAGTCGATCACGGGATCGATGAACGACTGCGCGTTCAGCGCGCGATGTTTGGGATCGAGCTGAAAGGCAGGCAGCTCGGTCCATACGTAACTGCCTAGGGCCACCGTTACGCCGCTGCGTACAAAGCCATTTTTCGCATCCTCACGGGAGGGAAACTGGATGCGCAACAGACCCTTGCCGGGATCGGTCACGTCATTGAGTGCGACGCCGACGATGTCGCCAGCGGTCGGCAAGCGCTTGACGCTGAAAAACGGATTCATGTCCTCGTCGAAGTCGTAGAACCCGCGCACCTGGTATTCCATCGATTTCACGGGATTGAGCGCGATCGTAGGCCACTCGAACGGAACGGAACGGGTGATCTTCTCCGCAGGATTGGTCGGGTCACCGTCAGGCAGACAGTCATCGAGCGAGAACACCTTGGAGCCCGAGATGGCCAACAGGTTTAGCGCGCTCGTAGCCCGGCCGGCTGGCGGGGGTGGGTTGTCATACTCGAACAGGGTCAGGATGACACGACCGCGTACCCGCGTGGGCTTACCGTCTGCGTACTCGCATTTAGGACGCGGACCGAGGTACACGACGCTGCCCTGCATGATGCCCTCGGGATCGGCCGCGATGCCGCCCTTACTCTGGAAGTCATCTTGCTTGGGGTCTTGGCATCCCGATCCCGAAAAAGCAGACAAAAGGAGAGGGGCTGCCAAGACGAGCTGACTCGCTGCGCGGCGTAGAGGAAGCATGAGGTCTTGCATCTTTGGTTTCATAAACATGCCTCCGACTCAGAACCGAAGCTTGGTCATGGCCATCACGCGCGTGTCCATGGGCTGACCAAACGGATGCTGACGTTGGCGATTGAAGGTGAGATTGGTGCCGACGACGCCGAGCTCGACGCGGTCGTTAAATAGGCGGTAGCCGATGCGGCCGTTGACGAGCACGAACGAGGGGACCGCGTAGGTCTCAAAACGAACGCCCGTCTCTCGGTCAGTGACTTGCTCGATCCAGACTTGCTTGGAAACCCAGGACAAATCGAGTGAGGTATCAAGGCCGAAGGGAGCGCGGTACTGCACGCCCGCATTGACCTTGTGCAAGCTCGTCTGCTGTTCCTTGGCGCGCACTGCATCGACATCGTTGGCATTGGCCGGCGAGGTGTCGTGGATGGCGTAGTTGGTGTAAACGTCGAGACCGGTCAGGGGGTAGAAACGTGTACCGACCTCGCCGCCCATCTGATTGAAGGTCGCGCGTTCGTTCACGAAGCGAAGCGAGCTGACCGGGAACGCTTCCACGTCCGTGTCGTACTGGGCGAGGGGGTTGTCGTCGTCTGCAAAGTCGTTGAGCCGGAACGAGTCCACCTGCGTGAACAAGATGGCGTCCTTCACCATGTTGTAATAGGCGTTGACCTCGATCGTAAACAGATCGGAGGCCTGGGTCATGTAGCCGAGCTCGAAAGAGGTGATGCTCTCGGGATCGAGTTTGTCGTCGCCGACGCCCCAGGCACTGACGCCGCGCAAGGGCGATGCGTTCGGGAACTCGACATAGGACTCGAGGAACGAAGGCCCGCGGAATGCGCGGCCGACCGTAGCGCGCAGCGACTGGTCGGGAAGAAAACGATAGACGAGCGAGCCGCGAGGTGAGAACTGGAGCGCACTCAAGAGCGGATGTCGATCGACGCGTGCACCGAGCTGAAGGCGCAGGGGCCTGGCGAGCTGGAGCACGTCCTGCACGTACGCTCCGACGTGATGCTGGGTGTGATCCGCGTCGAGCCATGTCAGTTGAATCGACTTGTACCGGTAGCCCGCGCCGATGGTGAAGGTCTGAGGAACGAGCAAGGTGAAGTTGCCGCTCCAAGACAGGTCTACATCGGTCACTTCCTGATCCACGTTGCGCGCCACCACGCCGATAGCTCCTGGCGTCAGGTAGGAGACGCCGGCATTACCATCCAGGTGATTCCACCAGGTGCCGAGGCGGAGCCCTATCGGCGTCGTCAGCGAGCCGTAGACCTGCGACTCGTAGGTGTCGTCGACTGCGACCTGCAACAGACGCGACAGACCCTGCACCATCTGATCGCCGTAAACGATGTTGCCGCCCACGGTTGCTACAGACTTGCGCGCAAGCGGATAGCGGACCTCGCCGTTGGCCCATACCTTTTTGTTGGCAATGTTCGGACTGTCAGTCAGTGACTGTTGGTCGACGCGATCCGGGCCGACCGACAGCACCGCGTTGTCGGCCTGGGCGTACCCTGTGCCGAAGTGGTAGGTAAGGTCCCCCGTACGGCCGGTAAAGGACGCTACGGCCCGACCCTGGTTATGATCGCCGATACCACCGGCGACAAACGAAGTGCCCTCGCCAGGATCGCGCGTGATGATATTGATGATACCGCTGAAGGCGTCGGCGCCGTACAGAGCGGAGGCCGGGCCGCGGATCACCTCGATGCGCTCGATGTCTTCGATAGACACCGGCAGAAAGTGGTACCAGGCGGTGCCCAAGAAGTCCTGGCGCAGGGAGCGACCGTCGAGCAGGAGCAGCACCTTGTTTGACGTGCGTCGGTTCAGGCCGCGAATCGAAACCTCCGCGTGGTTGGGCGACACGGAGGTCACCTCGACACCGGCCACGCGGCGCAGCAACTGGGCGACG
>JBBSJC010000118.1:0-17085 GCA_038257655.1 Polyangiales bacterium
AGCCGCACTGGCACCGGAACGTGCGCCCTGCGGACCCGTGGTGACAGCCAACTGGCATGCGGACGGTACAACAGGTGGCAGCGAGCTTGACCTGGGTGCACGTGCGCTGTTTCGCGCCGAGGCGAGCGCTGTGGTGCGCACGCTCTCGCTCGAGAGCTGCAGCACGCAGGTAGCGCTCGAGAACGGCGCCCTGTTCGTGCATGCACGCGACCTCGCGGGGGGCGCTCTCAGCGTCGAGACCCCGCTCGGACTCGTGGAGGTGAAGGGCACACGCTTTGGCCTGCGCGCAAGTGCGGATGAGCTGCGCGTCAGCGTCGACGAAGGTAAGGTCAGCGTCACGCCGCGCGATGGCGAAAGCGTGCTGGTGCTCGCGGGCCAGGCCCTGAGTCTGCGTACTAAGCAGAGGCCCAAAGTGAGCAAGCTGTCGACCGGCGTGCGCGACGCGGTCGTCCCCGTAGAAATCGAAATCGAAGACGAGAAGGTCTGGCACGAGGGGGCTGTGCGTCCCGCCCAGGTCCCCTTCGAGCCTGGCTCGAACCTTACAGAAGAAGGGCGTCCCATGCGCAAGCCGCGCGTGGTCGAACAAGGAGTGGCACCATGATGCAACGAAGCCTCGTATTCACGGTCTTGTTGGTGGCGAGCACAGCCTACGCGCAACCCACCGCGAAGCGAACCGAGGTCACGCGCTACGAGTTTGGTGACCAGTTGGTACCCGGCGATCTGTTGCGGCCCGATGGCATCGTGCTTCAGACGCGCGGCCCAAGCCAACGCTCGTCGCTCGTGGAGGTACGCACGAGCTTCGTGCCTGAGTTGCTGAAAGGGGTGGAGGACTTGTAAGTGCTCATCGTGGGGGCCGGGCGCAGTATCTCGCACCGGATCAAGATTAGCGTGGACGCACTCGTGCCTACGCTCTGCAGACCCTTGGTGGGCTTCTTTTCACAGTAAGGTCAGGCGCGAGCGCGCAGGGCGAGGGCGGTGCCTGCCACCACGATGGCGCCGCCCCAAAGCTCGTTCGTCGAGGGCGCATCGCCGAACAGTACGAGCGTCAACCCCAGCGCGAACACGGGCGCGAGCACACCGACCAGGCTGGTGAGAGCAGCATCGACGTGGCGTGCAGCGTAGATCAGCGCGACGCGGCCGAGAAAGGGCCCGAAGAATGCGCCGAGGGCTGCGAGCAACAGCGTGTGCCAGCTCATGTCGAGGGCGGAGCTCAGTCGGCCAGGCATCAGCGACAACCACAACACGCTCAGCCAAAGGCGCTCCGCGTTGAAGCGTAAGGGATCGATGCGCAGCGCAACCTTACGCGTCAGCACCTGCATGAGCCCAAACGACAGCGCGGCGCACAGACCCCATGCGGTTCCAGCCAGCACATCCAAGCTTGCGCCGTCGGCACGCCACTGCATCAAGCCCACCCCCGAAAGGGAAAGCACCGAGCCCACGATGAATGCGAGGTTGACGCGTTCGCCGAGCCAAAAGTAAGCCGCGACCACCACGAACAGCACCTGGGTCTGCATCAGCACGCTCGTCACGGCCGGATGCAAGAGCGCGATAGTGCGACCGGCCGCGAAATTGCCGAACACCGTAAACACACTGAGCAAGGCGGAGGTGGGCGAGACGAAACCTTCGGCCTCTGAACGCAACGGCATACCGTGACGAAAGGCCTTGGCGACGAACGATACCGTGTTGAACAGCGCTGCACAGAACAGTAAGGCCAGCACGACATCATCGGCGGGTGCCAGCTGCGTCGCGTGCTTCAAAGGTAAGAGGTAGCTTGCGCTGAGCAGGGCCGATGCGAGCGACAGTCCCAGACCGAGATTTCGTCGTGGAACATCCGTCGTCAAGATGGTGCGCAGCATAGCGCGAAAGAGACGTTTGCTAGCGGACGCGAAACAGAACGCGATACTCGCCATCGTGGGCAGCATGAAACCAACTGTCTAGCGTCATAGCCATGCTCTTCTCCATACAAGGTGGGTGTGGCGAGTCAGATGACGACGAGGACTCTGGACCAGCGGAGGCCTCGACACGCCCAGGGCGGCTAGCCCGGGATGGAGCCACGCTCTAGAAGCGGCATCCGAATGGGGCGCTCGCTCCAAATGGGACGCCCGCACTCGTGGCGGGCCAGCGCGGGCCAGCGCGGGCCAGCGCGGCCCCGACGCGCCTATTCAAGGGGAATCAGACCGCGTTGATGTTCGGGCGGCGCCGCGGCCCGCTCCCCGCGCTCGCTGCGCCGGGCCTCTTCGGTGATGAACAGCGCGACATCGCGCCACACGGCATGAAACGCCGCTTGGTCGAAGCCGCTGCGGCTCGGCAGCCAGTCGGCGTGGATCGCCGTGGGATGGGCCTGGCCAAAGTGGCCAACCACGTCGAGATGATCGGCGCGCGTGGCGTGGATGAGCTCTCCCCACAGCTGAGACCAGGCCGGCACGATGCCATCATTTGCGCTGCACGGAGGCACCTCGCCAAACGCCGCCTGCAGAGTGGCCTGGTACTCGGGCAGGGGCTCGGGAAGCACGCTTTCGCTGCCACCCGAGCTCACCGTGTACAGCGCCACGAACAGGGCGTGCATGGCTTGGGCGTAGAAGTCCTGACGGTAGGCAAGCACGCTCATGACGCTCGGGGGGCGCGCCGCGGTGACCACGGAGCCGTAACGCACGCCAATGGGGTCAGCGGTGCAGGCGTTGAGAATGTCGACGCCCGCCGCGGTGAGCTGAAACAGCAGGGACTGGTCGGAGGAGACGCCGTCCAGGTACTCGATGATGGCCAGGCGACGATCGGGCGTGAACTCGGCTAGCAGCTGGTCGTAGAGCTGATCGAGGATGGTGTGCTTGAGTCCAATGACGTCGTCGAGCTTGGTAAGCAGGTGGCCAAAGCGCAGCCCCGCCGACAGCGGAAGACTCGCACGGCGCAGGGCGAAAATGGTGATAGCTGCCGCGAACCGCAGGAGGGGTTTGCCTGCGGCGCTGCTGAAGAACGTGGCCAGCGGGGTCCCATAGTGGGGGCAAGACAACGTGACCAGGCTGCGCACCCGGTCCAGCGCATCGAACTTGTTTTGCGTAGGTAGCGAAGCGGTGGGGGCGATGGCGAGGCGGGCGTCGAGTCCGCCCGTAGAGTGACCGATCAGGTGAATGGGGGCATCGTCTACGCAGGCGATTTCGGCGAGCGTGTCGAGCACCCGTGCGGCCCGATGGCGAATGGAGGCCGTGGGCAGCGTGCGCACTTGCCGGACTTCCACCTCGAGCTCCAGCTCAGCAAACAGTTGCTCTAGCTTCTCCTGGACGCCGATGAAGTATTTGAGGTCACCCAGGTTGCCGAAGCCGAAAAAACCCGGGATGAGCACGATATGGTGACGTGTCGCCATTCGATTCACTCTTCTCCACCGTGAGGGGCGGTTCGTTTGTGCAGTAGGAGCGTGTCTCGTTGGATCATATAAAGCAGATTCCGGTACTATTCGATAAGGCGCTCACCCGTTCGGCCAGCGACTCGTGGTGGGCCTTTCCCTGTGCGGTTCTCGCCAACCTGTACCTGCCCTGGATCACACCTTACGCTCTGCTCACCTCCCATCGCTCAGACTGGCTGACGCGCGGAGTGGCCCTAGCTCGGCAGCGGCCCCTGCGCATGAGCACCAACAAGGTTCACGTCAGCCCCGTCGTTTATGGTCTTTCGCGCGCGGCAACCACAGCTTCGCGCACCTTGGACCATGGAATCGCTCCTGAGTTGGAGCGCGCGTAGGGCCGCACCCAGCGCTCCGCGGCCTCGAGGGACGGGACCATGACAAAGCGCGTGGGGGCGCGCGTGATCAGAAGGCCGCCTTGCACGATGGCCGCCGCAAACCGTGTCACCGGCGTGTTGAACACGTCGACCGCCATCGCCACGCGATGCGAGTGCTGCGCAAGATGGCTGCGCATGGTCGCGCGTTCCGCTGCATTGGGCAGTTTCACGTCCAGGTCGCCGTCGTTCACAAGCAGCACGGGCATTCGCAGCCGGGTATGGGCAAGCTCTAGCAGCAACCCCACGTCTTCGAAGGTGCGGCTAAACATGCGTCGCCGCCAGCGCGTCACGACCACGTTGCCCATGCGTCCGAAGACACCATCGCCATCGCCGCGATACACATGGAATTCTCCTGCGTCGACCCGCGCTTCACGCATCTGATCGTCGAGACGAAGGGCGTGCGCGGGCCCCGCGGCCTTTTCCGGCGCGGGCTTCGCGCCAGAGGCATGGACCCGGCGCAAGGCACGTTGGGCTTCTGCGAGTGCGGCACGGTAGCGCGAGAATACAGTGCCTTCGGGCACGCGGAGCAACCATGCCACCTCGCGCATGGAGAGCTCGCCGCTGCCGTACAGACTCAGCACGTCGCGCTGGCTCTCGGCCAACTGCGAGAGCGCCTCTAGGCCCGCGAGGTCGTCGAACTGACGCTCCACGTGCGCGCTTTGCCTCGCTTCGACTTCGATCTCAGGCGTGTTTCCCCGCGAGAGCGGGGTCCGGGCGCGAGTGCGTCGCTCACTTGCCGCCACCCGCCTACAAACCTGCGTAAGCCAGGCGCGGGCCGCTCGACGCTCCGAAAACGAAGGAGAGCGCGCGAGGGCAATCAGCCAGACCTCCTGGGACAGGTCGGCCAGCTCGTGCACAGAGGCTCCAAACCGGCGCAACTGGGCGTCCACGAAGCTCGCGTGCTCCGAAAGGACGAACCGTCCCTGTCCCACTCCCACCTTCGCCACGCAGAAACGGTAGTCCATTGGCGCGCAACCGGGTAGCAGACCCCTTACTGCGCGCGACGACGGAGCGTGGTTTCAGGGAACAAGGCTGAAACTCCAGAATGGAGCTGACTGGCGCGAAAAGGCTTGGCGAGAAAGTCGCGCGCTCCGCGCTCGATCAAGTTTCGGTACTGGTCACTGCTGCTCATGACCAGCAGCGGTAGCTCCGGACGCTCGCGCGCGAGCTTGTCCACCAGCTCGTCGCCGCGCAGTCGCGGCATCTCCACATCGAGGAGCAGCGCATCGACACTGCAGGTCTCCAAAATGCTCAGGGCGTGTACCCCGTCGCAGGCCTCGATGACTCCGTACCCGAATTCGGAAAGTAGCGCCGCGCACACCGCCCGGACCCTGGGGTCGTCGTCGACGACCAGTACCCTTCGTTTGGGACGCGCGCTGGCATTGTGCATGCCTATCTCAATGCGCCCTGCCGTGCGATTCTTGAGAAAAACGGCCCCAGGGCACCAAAATAGCCCGCATTGGTGTGCAAAGTGACCTGATTCGCCCACAGAGAAGCCATTTGTGCAGGCGGCAGCAGATCGCAGATCGATCGCAGATCCGTGACGGAGTACGTCAATTCGCAATCGTCCCGGGCTTTCTTCCTCACGGCGCGAGCATCGCGCGAAGCGAGGTCGTGCCGGTGATGACGAAATGAAAGCTCGCGCCTACGCTTGCGTAAGTCCTCTCCTCGACTTGGCGTTTGAAAATTTCCGTCCGTCGCAGGAAGGACCCGTAGACCGCTTCGAACTTCGCTCGATCGCCGTCGCCGGCTTCGAACAACAGGCGCGCGTCTTCGCGGTTCCAAAGCCAAAAGCCACTCGTCACGTAGCTTAGCTCCTCTTCGAGCTGCGCGTACACGTGCTCCTCGTACGGGGGGAGCGCCACGTTTGCGCGGTCGTTTTGGAAAACGGATATCTCTTCTACGCCATGCTGCCGCAGCAAGGAGGGCAGCACATCCCCCATGCAGTCATCTCCGCGGCCGAGCCTTCTGCGTCCACGGGAGCACGCCACAAGCAGATAGGCGACCTCGGCAACTTGGCTTGGTGTCAGCGCACGACTGACCGTGTCTGCCGAAAAATGACTGGCCTGATTGCTCGGCTCCGCAAGTAGCAGCCGCCCTCCTGGTTGAACTACACGAAGCATTTCGCGCAGCGCAACCTCAGGTTCGGCGACATGCATCAGCACGGTCTGACAGGTTACTAAGGTGAAAGAGTGATCGGGGTAGGGCAGGTGCAAAGCATCGCCGACCCGGTAGTCGCAACGGGCGGAGATCCCCAGTCGTTCTGCGCGCGCGGCGGCGTGCTCGACCCACTTCGGCTCTTGGTCGACACCGGCAAGCCGGGCAGACGGGGAAAGCAGCGGCAGCAAGCGTTGTCCCCAGTGGCCATGCCCGCATCCGATATCAAGGACCGTCACTTGCTCACGAAGACCGAGCCGTTTCGACAGCAGCTCTAGAAAATCATCGTGCCACCAGTGGTCCCGACGATCCGACAGCACAGCTTCAGAATGCAGATTTTTTTTCATACCTTATTAATTCTTGAGCCGGAGCTTACTAAGCTATTCTGGCGGCCGCCCTTTCGGCCATGCCTGATGGGGATCGCTGAACCAGGATTTTATTTACACTAGCAACATCGGTCGTTTCAGGGCGCGCTCGGGTTGGAAATCCTATCCGCACGCACGCGCACACGCATTCTGAGCGGACAAGTCTGCTCCGCGCGATCGCGACTGAATGATCGTCCGACGCGTGCCCGCGCCTCTCGGACCTGAGGTCGGTGGCTCTTCAGGTCGGTGAGTGATAGGGGGAACCCATGTCGATCCCCGTCGAAATGCCGATCTCGCCCTCTGCAACCGTGGTGCTTTTGCGCGCTGCGCCCAACACGGGGGGCTTTGAAGTGTTGCTTATGCAGCGCGCAGGCGAGCTCGCTTTTCATGGGGGCGCCTGGGTGTTTCCCGGCGGGCGCGTGGATCCGGTCGATGAGCTCGATGCCGATCCGCTGCGCTCGGCCATGCGTGCAGGAGTCCGCGAGACTCAAGAAGAGGCGGGACTTACGGTCGCCTGTGAGTCGTTGGTTCCGTTTTCACACTGGACGACCCCCAAGGGTCGCACGCGCCGTTTCGCCACCTGGTTTTTCGCGACAGAGATCGATCCGGAGCAGCGGGTCGTCGTCGATGGCAGTGAAACGCGCGATCATCGCTGGCTGCGACCGGCCGATGCGCTCGCGGCGCAGGCAGAAAAGCAGCTCGAGCTGCCGCCGCCCACGTTCGTAAGCCTTACTATCTTGAGTCGCTTCAGCGCTGCGACGGAGGCGCTCGTTCACCTGCGCGCGTCGACGCCAGCGCAATTCGTGCCAAGGCCACGTCAGGTCCCATGCGGCTGGCTTTCACTGTACGCGGGCGACGTAGCTTACGAACACGGCGAGCTGGATATGCCAGGCCCCCGTCATCGCTTGTCCATGCTCGACAGCGGGTGGCGCTACGAGTCCACGCTTTAAAACGGAAACCCTGCAGCTACGACCTGAGGGTTTTCGGCTTAGGGCCCGTGCACGGACGGGCGGCTCGACGCCGATCCGACCTGATTGTTTTGCGGCGGACCCGTAGCTATCGTCGGCTCGGAGTACGCGTTCGAACGTCGCGCACCGCGTAGCGATGGCTCAACACTTTGCGCGGTGTAGAGAGTGCGAGATTTCCGCTGCACACTCTGCCGTTTCGGAGTACGGATGCGCGCAAGGTTGGGAGTCAGGTTGGGAGTCACGCGTCGCGATCGAGCGCTGCGCCGCGAGATTGTGTCACATGCGCTCAGGAGCGAGACCAAATGTCGCGCAGCATGTCTTTTCTAGGGATGTTTGTAGTGTGTCTAGCTTCGAGCGTCGTCGCCCAGAGCGTGCGCGCAGAAGCGGGTGAGATCGATTCGTCGGTCATGTTGATCGGTGACTGGGACTCGACACGAGACGAGAGCGGCAACAGTCGCTGTCACGAGATGGTCGAGATGGCAGCGCGGCTCGGCAATCGCACCGTAAGCTTCGTGCCCACGCACTACGCGTACAACGCGTATCGTCGCGATGCGAAGGGCAACGTGCTGACCGATCGATACGGACGTCCCACGTGGCAAGCCGAGGGCTACTGCTTTCGCACCGGAAGCGGCGAGTGCCGCCCTTTTTCGGCCGATTCACAGGCGCCGTACGGCCACCAGTGGCGCATCAAGAACGACTGGGCTGCATGCTTCGCGCATGCGCTCGACCTCGGCATGGATCTGTCGTTCTTGCCCCATCTCGACGACGGACATCGGGTCGGGGCATGGCGCAACAACATGGCCCTCGCTGCGGATCAGCGCATCGGCTCAGACGCGCACTCCTACAAAGAGATCATGCTCGACCCGTTGGCCATCGCGGCGGTCGAGGCGATCAAGGCATCGGGACGCCGCGACGCACGCATTTACTTTGCGCTTCAGGGTGAGATGGGTGCGCCCATCTTCTACGACCCCGCGGGCTTTCGACGTGCCGCGATCGACCTGCGAAAGAAGTTTGCCGAGGTCGAGCGCACGCATGGCACGCGCGTGCAGATGGGGATCAGCCTCAACTTCAACGCCGTTTCGGGCGGAATCGACAACACGGATCGCACGGCGCTGAGGGCGTTGTTTCGCGCCGTCGACTTCGTCGGGCTCTCGAGTTACGGCTGGCTCGACGTGTGGCCAACCGCCGCAAACTTCGATCGCACCGTCGACTCGTTTGCCGAGGAGCTGCTCGAGTTCGGGATCGATCTGGCTTCCCTCGTTCGTGAGCAAGGAAAACATCTGCACTTTTCGGAGCTAGGCATTGGGGGCGGTGCAGACAGTTCAGGGCGAAAGATCGCGAGCGAGTTGTGGGAGTACGCCGCCTACCCGTACTACGGGATCTTCGGCTCGTTCGACCCCGATCTCAACCCCTGGGCGAGCGACAATGGCCGAGCTTTTCAGCGTGAGTTTTACCGGGCGGCGGTCGATTTCGCGTCGCGTCCGGTCGAGCCTTGGCGGGTGGGCTTCGGGTACTGGCTGATCGACAAGGCTTTCCTGTGGAGCTTGAGCTCTTGGGATGTCCAAGCCATTTACCCAAGCACGCAGAATGCGTTCGGCAGTTACCGCAACGAACGCGTGATGTGCCTGCTCTATCATCACAATCTCGGCTGGCAGGGCGAAGGCTGCCTCGCCGACCCACCACGCGACGTGAGCGTGGCTACCTGCAGCGACGCGCGGAGCGAGGACCACGACGGCGATGGCTACGGCTGGAACGGTTACGAGCTTTGCCGCGTACGCTGTCGTCACCCGGAACGGGCGAGCGGCGGCTACGGCTGGGAAGACGGCCGTACCTGCGTCACCGAGGTGTAGCGCTTACTGCTCGCCCGTGACGGAGTACGTCAATTCGCATTCGTCTCGCCACATCGTCGGGCGACGGTCGGAGCGCAACCGAGTCAGGATCTCGTCGACTAAAGTGCTTGGCACTCAACGCATAGCCGATCAACACCCAATCTGTGCGTGCAAGCGCGCCGAGCAAGGCGAGAGCTTCCCTTAGCTCCGCGGGGATCAGTTCGTGCCAGACGAAGCTCCCGTTCGCTTCGCTCATCTTTCAGATCTCCCGTGGAGGTGAAGCTACAGATCGCTCAGTTGGCGTTGACCATCACGATAGATGCCTGTGGCCATCGCTGAGAGCGCGAGCACCACGAAAATACCGGCCAGACCGCCTGGACGCGTGCTCTCCATGAGACCGGTGAAGACGGTTCGCGCGAGCTCCGGGTCTGGGACGCGCGTCGGGTCCTGAACGTACCAGAAGACCTGAGCCACGTTTGTTAGCATGGCGTGCGCGGACGCGACCGCGACAAGCACTGTCATGATCACCGCGAAGCGCAGGCGAGCGGGCTCAAGGTCCCACGCGAAGCGACCCGCGCTAAGCAAGGCGGCCAATCCAAATGCCAACACCGGGTACATGCCCCAACCGCCTTCTACGAAGAATCTCATCATCTTTGGCTCCTTTTGCGTTTCAACCCGTAGGCAAGCTGGGTGTGACGCAAAATGAAAAGCGCTGGCGGCTTCGATTGCTTGTCACGGCTGGCATTGTGAGGTGTTCTCTCGTGCGTGGCAGCAGATGAAGTCGATCGCGGGATTGTGCTAGGGCTTCTCGCCCGTGACAACGCTGCCTTCGATCGCATGTACGGACGCTATCGTGAGCCGGTCTGGGCATTTCTGCGTCGGCTATGTCGAAGCCGTAGCGAAGCCGAGGACCTGTTTCAGGAAACGTGGCTCAGCGCCGCGCGCCATGCGCACCGCCTGGACGCGGCCTCCGATCTGCGGGCTTGGCTCTATGCGATTGCTCGCAATAAGTACAAGAACGGGCGGCGCTTTCTCGTTTTCGATCTACGTAAACGCCTGGCTTTCACACATGAGTGTCAGAGCGAATCGGAAGCCCCCGATCGCTCCTTCGAGAGTAAGCAGCAGGTTCGTGCGGTAAGGGAGGCGATGAATGCCATGTCGGCGCCAAGTCGCGAAATTATCTTACTGTCTGTTGTCGAGGGCCTCGACACGACAGCGATGGCTACCGTGCTCGCGCTGCGGGAGGATGCCGTACGAAAGCGTCTTAGTCGCGCGCGGCATGAGCTTACGGAACTAGTCGCACGCACAGAGCGATCGAAAGCCACACAGGCCCTGAGGAGCACGTGAAATGAATCGTACCCCACAAGATGAGGAGCAGCTTGATGCCGCGATTCGTGAAGCGGTCGGCGCTGTGCCCGAGCTGCCACCTTCGCTCGTCGCGAAAACCGGACGGAGTGCGCGCGCCGCGTTGCGGGCCCCCGGCGAAGTAACCCCGTCGCTACGCGGCATGGCATTCTTTTCCGAATCCCTGGGCATGTCGGCGTTCGTTCTGTCTGCGGGCGTCTTCTACGCGGTCGCGGAGGCCATCCAGTTGGCTAAGATCTTCGGCGGCTAACTCTGCACAGCCACATATCGCGAGCCCACGCTGCACGGATAGTCCCGTAACGGGTGGCTCTTATTGGTACGACGAAGGAAGCTTATTGCTATGCTCCAAGAGCATGTCGCGTGACTGGGGGGATCTGCCCGCGTGCGTGCGCTTGAGCGAGGGCGGTCTCATGCGTTGGTACATGCGCTGCTGCATGCCTTGGAGAGCCATGGTTTCTGCTGGCTCGCGGCTACAGCCGGATATTGTGGGATTCGTTGCGCGGGCTGCACACGCCAAATCCGTTCTTCGATCTCGAAATGGGTAGTCCTGGCTCTTCCAGGCGTTGATCCTTGCTCGAGGGTACGGATGACGCGGACGCGCTCGCTGAGGCGCTGCTGCGCGCGGGTGCGAAGGAGGTCTTTCCTGTGGCCGATAGGTCATCGGAGGCGGGAGACGACGAGCTTGGCGAGCTTTCCTAGCTGGGCCTCGTTGCAGGGCTCGCGGCCGCCGATGGAAGGAAGTGACTTGAGCTCCAGGAGCAAGTTGCCGACTGGGGCGACGGCGACCGTGCGGGCGTTCTTCCTGGACACGTGGACCTTACCGTCCTCGCCGGGGGCGCCGTCCTCGGACGCTACCTTTGCGCCCGACAAAGCGCGGCTCTCGTCGCTGTGGCGGGTGAGGATGAACACTAGACCGCCTCCGTGGGAAACGCTGTTGCAGACGTTCCACTTGTCGTCGGCCATGCCGGTGGGCTTCATGACCAGCTCCTGGCCGCAGGCCTGCTCGAGATCGGCGGCGGTGAGGAGCTCGTTGCACGCCATGATCTGCTTCAGGGCGGGGGCGGACGCCTTGTCGGGGGCGGCGGACAGGACCGCGCGGGCGAGCTTGTCCACGCCAGCGGCGTCACACACAGCGCCGGGGCCACCCGAGCCGACGTGAACCAGATACGGGAAGGCCGATGCCTTGGTTTCGCCGCCTCCCTTGCTGTAGGGCTCGACCTTCACCTCGGCGGGGTAGCTCACGACGTCGGTGCCCCAGGCCTCCTTCGTGGACTTCGAGACCTTGATGTCCAGGACGATGTTGTCGCCGTCGGCAACCTCGAGGGCGCACCAGCCCTTGGCGACAACGCTGCGGGCAACCTGCAAGGCAGCGTGCTCGCCGCAGGCGGCAGTGACCATGGCGTCGGTGATCCATGGACGGCACCAGCCCCTTTCTTCTGCGGCGGCCGCGCGCTTTTCCTGCAATCGGTCCGGCAGAGCGCTATTTGCGGGCTCCGCGGCGGGGGCCTGGGAAGATGGGGCTTCCTCGTTCTCATTACATGCCGAGACCGAGGCGAGAAGTGCAAGGAATGGGACGAGTCGGAGCATGGGGCATCGTAAGCGCCGCACGCCACCGCATCAAGGCTGCCGCGGCATTCGGATGCGGTGCTCGGATCAAGTGTTGGCTTCGGGCGCCACAGCTTTGACGGCTTCTTGCCGTCGCCGGAACGCGTGTCGCCTCGGGCGGTGTCGGTCCAGCGGTAGCTCTTCTTGCCGGGGGCGCGGAAGTTGAGCCGCTCAACGTGCAAGGCGTGGCCCTTACTATTTCGTGGAGACGCCTCGAGCTTTACTCAGCGCATCCTCTATGCGTGTGCGCAGCCAACGATGACGGGTATCGGTGGTCAGCCGCGCGTGCCAGAACATGCACATCGCAAGCTCTGGCGTCGCCACCGGACAGCGCTGAGTGTGCAGTCGCGGCGCCAGTGCCATGATTAGATCGTCGGGTAAGGTCGCAATCAGATCCGTGCGTGCCACCAACGCCAACGCCGCTTGAAAGCTTGGCACAGTGACCGCAACTCGGCGCCTCCTGCGCCCGGCGCTGGACAGGGCGCGATCGACATAACCCTGGTCGTCGCCGCGCGGCGACACGAGGATGTGCTCTGCCGCGCAGAACGCCTCGAGGGAAAGGCGCTTGGTCGCCCGCGTCACGGTGACGAAGCGTCTTAGGTAGCTCGGCTTGCGTACGAAGTCGGAAATGTCGGGCAAGCCACCTTCGGGCCCGACGTCGGGACATACCACGAGGTCGATGGTTCCTCGGCGCGCGGCGTCCACCGACGCTGCCGCCAGCGCGTGCACGCGCAGGTCGATACCGGGTGCCTCGCGGCGAAGGCGCTCGAGCAGAGGTGCCACCAACATGGCCGACAGGTCATCTCCGAGCGCCAACGCAAGTGTGCCCTTGGCGCTGGCGGGAACGAACGCGACAGGTGGCGCAAACGCTCGGCTGGCTGCTTGGAGTGCCGCCTTGGCTTCCGGCAGCAAGATATCGCCCCGGGCTGTGCGCGTGGCCTGGCGTCCGGTGCGAACCAGCAGGGGATCACCGGTCAGCGCTCGTAGCCTCGAGAGCGTGCGACTCATGGCAGGCTGGCCGACGCCCAATTGCAGGGCGGCGCGCGTCACGCTCTCGGTTTCCAGCAGCGCGACCAGTGCGGGTAACAGAGCAAGCGCATCAGAAGACGTGGTCGGCGGGATCATACCAACACCGTAACATGCTCAACGGACATGCGTGATATGCCAAGCATGCATTGGAATGATGGTTCGCAGACGAGCAGAGTGTCCATCAGCGAAGGAGACACAGCATGACTGACCCAAGTAGCGCCCATCCCAGATTCGACCGAGCTCACGTGATCGTGGTGGGTGCAGGACAAATCGGCAGACCGCTGGCTGCGCGCCTGCTCGCGATGGGAAACGATGTGACGAGTGTGAGTCGCCGCGTGCCGGTCGCGCTCGACCCTCGGGTGCGACACGTGGTCTGCGACGCGAGCTCGGCAGACGCACTCGCGACCGTGCTTACTGAGACGGGGGCCAAGGCGGTGATCGTCGCCGCCAATCCCGAAACCTACTCGGCCAAGACCTGGGCCGCCGCGTTGTTCCCCTTGCAGCGCGGCGTGGTCGATGCCTGCCGGCGTTCCGGCGCGCGGCTGGTGATGCTCGAGTGTCTATACATGCACGGGCCCCTCGAGCGCTTGGCCCCGGACTCGCCGATGGCCCCGGTATCCAAAAAAGGTGTGGTGCGTGCGGCGCTCACGCGCGAGCTTGCGGATGCAGCGCGCCACGGCCTGCGCGTGGTGAGGCTGCGCGCCCCGGACTTCTACGGCAGGGGCCTTAGCTCCGCCTATCTGGGGGATGACTCGATCGGCAAGGCAGAACGCGGAGAGTGGGTGGTATTACCCTGCTCGCCGGACACTCCGCATGCATTTGCGCATCGCGATGACGTGGTGGACTCTCTCATTCGCCTGGCGCTCGAAGAGGACGTGGGCGACTGCGAGGCCAGCATCTACGTGGTCCCCTCGCTGCACGGAACCCCTCGCGAGCTGCTCACTGCTTTTGCGCGGGCCGCGCGCGGCAACGCTGCAACAGTAAGGTTCGTGGGGCTACCTGCGGGAGTCGTGAAATTTTTCGGTCTGTTTGTGCCCTTCATCCGCGAGCTCGCGGAGATGAGTTATCAGTGGATTGCGCCCTACCTGGTCGACGATTCCAAGTTTCGACGCCGTTTTGGTGCACTGCCTCGCAGCTTGCAGCAGGCGGTCGTGTCCCAGCCACTCTCCAACGCTGCCAACCCGTCGACCGACGTGAGAGGTTAGCGAGCGTTCGGCATAGGGTCATTGCAGCTTATTACTGTGGAGGCCGTATGCCCAAAATGCCCTTTTCATCGATTGTTATGCTGAACGCCGCGTCGTCCCGGGGGCCGAGCCAGCTTGCCTGCTCGATCGCATGCCTGCTGCTGACGGCGTGCAGCACCGCCAACGAAGGCACGAGCACCTCGAACGGCCGCGACCCAAGCCGTACACCGGATGCCGGGAATGACGCGTCGGGTTCGAATCCGGACGTTCCCAATGATTCTGGCGTCCCCGCACCTCCCGGCTTTGAGCCCACGGGTACTCCCTTTCACGTGGATGCTACGGGTCAGGCGGGTCTCGACAAGGCCACCTTGGACGAGCTGCGTGCGGGCGGCGCGAGTTGCACCACGCCGATCATCTATCCCTACGAGGCAACCGTGTTCCCGGGCGGACTCATCCCGCCGCCGCTCATGTGGCAGGCCGATTCCAAGGCCGCTTACGTGCAGGTCAGCTACGACACGCTGGACCTGGTCCAGTACCAGTTCGCGGGCGGGCCAACCAGCCCCGGCGAGTTGCGTGTTCCGGCGAAGGATTGGTACGAGATTACCCGTCGCACGCAGGGCACTCCGCTGCGCGTCAAGCTGAGCGTCAAGACGGCAAGCGGCGTGAGCACCTGCGAGACGAGCTTTCGCATCGCGGCTGGCAACATGGTGGGATCGGTATACTACAACACCTACAATCTACCGGAGCTCGACGGAGTGGGCGCGGTGCTGCGGCTTCAGCTCGGCCAACCCAAGGCAGAGTCTTACCTAACCACGGCCGGTGTGTCGCCCACCGGACCATGCGTGTCTTGTCACTCCGTTTCGGCCAACGGCTCGACGATTGCTGCTTCGACTCACCTCTATGGCCCGCTCGGCACAGCGAGCTACGAAGTGTCCGCGTACTCCACCAATGCCGGAAGCCAACCCACTAAGATCAAGGCGCTCGAGAACGGCGCTTACGGCGCGCTTACTCCGGATGGTGGCCGAATGCTCACGATGGGCAATCCCGACTGCACAGGCGGCGCGGATACCTTTCCCCGAGGCAGCAACAACTTCCCCTTTGTCGAGGGCACCTCGCGGCCGACCCTGCTGAACGTAATGACGGGTGCCGACCTGAAAGCTAGCTTTCCTGATGGATTCAACGGCTACATGTGGATGCCCCAGTTCTCACCGGACGGTCGTCACGTCGTATTTAACCACGCCAAACCGGATGGCCAAGGCGGGACCGACCGTCGAGAGCTTGCCACCATGGACTTTGACCCAACCAGCAACGCGTTTACGAATCTGCGCGTGCTCGCTTCCAAGGAAGGGCCGGCACCGAGTCTCAGCTACGCCCCCGGCTCGGCGGGCCTCGGTTTCGTGATGGTCCCTGCTGGCCCAGGTCGCTGCGGAACCCCTGATCCCGGTGCGCTAATTGGCGAGACGGGAACGCTTGCTCAAGGTACTTGCACGGGCCCGTGCTACCCCGCGTGGCCCTCCTTCACACCCGATGGTAAGGGAGTCGTGTTCTCGTTGACGAGTGAGCCCGACTTCCTGTGGGCCCTGCCCGGACGCGAAACGCCGTCTAAGAGTGAGCTGTGGTACGTCGATACCAAGACGCTCAAGCGCGTACGTCTGGACAACGCGAACAAGGGCCTGCCGGCCGAGAGTAAGCTCATCAACTATTACCCCACGGTGTTGCCCGTGCAGGTGGGTGGTTACTATTGGCTCTTCTGGACCTCGACGCGCGAGTTTGGTCATCACGCCTCTGGGGCCTCCGCGTTTCCGATCGCGTTGGCGGGCAAGGCAAAGCGTCTATGGGTGTCCGCCATTCGCCCGCAGGCGCCAGGCGAAGGCACAACGCAAGCATTGACGGATCCCAGCGCGCCCGGCTTTTACCTGGAAGGGCAGACCGATACAGGCAACGCGCGCGCATTTGCCAGCCTCAATCCGTGCGTGGCCCAAGGCTCAGCATGTACGAGCGGACTAGACTGTTGCGGGGGTTACTGCACCATCCAAGCCGGCCAGGAAAAGGGCACGTGCGCAGATGAAGCTCCGTCTTGCGCGGCCTTGAACGAGAAATGCGCGAACGACAAGGATTGCTGCGCGCCCACCAATGCAGATGAATCCGCCCGCTTATGCGTCGGCGGCTACTGCGGCTTCCTCGTCGTGCAGTGAGCGTGCGTAACCCTGTCCGATTTGCTACCGCAGCCCGTAAAGGATGGCGAGGCCTGTTGCGTAGCAGACGAGGACGGCCACCGAATCGTAGCCCATGCGGAAGATCTTGCGGTCACGACGTTCGATCATGCCGATGACGTAGAAGGTCGTCAGCACGATGCCGAGCAGTGCCGCAAAAGCCGAGAAGACCCCTACCTCGTTGAGAACCGGGCCGCCCGCATAGATCGCGTCGACGACGAAGACCAGCGCCAGATCGAACAAATTGCCACCGAGGACGTCGCCGATCGCCAGCATTTCATGACCGTGACGTAAGGCGGAAATGACACTGCTGAGTTCCGGCAGCGAGGTGGCGATGGCGAGGAACACGGCGCCGAAGAAACTCTGTCCAAGTCCTGTTACTTCTGCAATCGTTTCTCCGGTCTTGGTGAGGACGAAGCCCGCGACCAGGATCACGACAGCGGCGGCAATCGTCTTTAGGACCACGCGCCTCGTCGAAGAGCTTCCTTTGCTCTCGTCATCCGATTGTCCCTTGTCGTCGTCCGCTTGTGTCTCCTGCGTCCTCTGTTCGAGTTCCTTGGAAATCCAGACGACACGGCCTTCGGCGGATTGCGCGATCCAGA
>JBBSJC010000119.1:0-17019 GCA_038257655.1 Polyangiales bacterium
CAGCGCAGCAGCTGCTAGGCAGCGGTAACATCGATGCGGGCATGCGCGTGGCCTCGGAGTTGTTGTCAGCGCTGGGTGTGGAGCTACCTAAGTCTCAACTCAGTGCGCTGACTTCCCTGCTTTACCAGCGCTTGAAACTGCGCTTGCGCGGCATGGGGTTCAACGAAAGCGACTCCACCGAGGTGCCAGAAGAGCAGCTCTTGCGTGTCGATACGCTGTGGTCGATGGCAGCCCTGGGGATGGTCGATCACGTGCGCGGCTCGGAGCTGCACACGCGCCATGTCCTGTTGGCACTCGATACGGGCGAGCCCTACCGCGTGAGCCGGGCGCTCTCGATGGAGACCTGGCTACGCGCCAGCGCCGGTGACCGCACTGGCAACACCGCCGATTCGATGGCGATGCAGCTCGCCGTAAAATGCCAGCATCCGCACGCGATAGCGCTTGCGCACTTGGCGCTCAGCGTCGAGGCGCACAGCCGCGGCCAGCTCAGACAGAGTAAGCTGAGTAGCGATGCTGCCGAGGACCTGCTTCGCGAACGCTGCACCGGCGTCGCCTGGGAGATCACCAACGCGCGCCTGTTCGGCTCCCTGGCTTGTCTGTTCATGGGAGACTTCGTTAGCTTGCGTCAGCGCATTGGATCGGCGCTGCGAGAAGCGCGCGAGCGCGGCGATATTTACGCGCAGACCAATCTGACGACCGCAGTCGGTTACATCTTGGACTTGGCCGACGGCAATCCAGACGGAGCGCTCGAGCGTATCGACGAGGCGATGGCGGCCTGGTCCCAGCAGGGTTTCTACCTGCAGCACTTCTTTCGCACGCTCGCGCGAGGACAGGTCTTGATCGCCACAGGGCGTCCGGCGGAGGCCGTCAAGGAGATTGACGAAGCTTGGCCACGCATGGAGAGCTCCCATCTGTTGCGGGCCGAATCCGTCAGGCTGTATAGCCGCTGGTTACGGGCGCGCGCCTACACGGCCCTCGCCAAACAAGACGCGAGTCAGCGGGGTCGTCTGACGGTTGCGCTGCAGGACGCCAAGCAGATTGCAAAGGAGCACAACGTGCTCGCACCCGGTATCGCGCAGAGCGTGCGCGCGGCGGTGGCGCATACGAAAGGCCACGACGCCGAGGCGCTGACGCTGCTCAGCGAGGCGAGCAAGTCGCACGCGGCGCTCGACATGGCGGTGGCTTCCTCTGCCTGGGACTGGGCGGCAGCCCGCATCACCGGCGGAGAGGCAGGCAAGCGCAGCGAACAGCGTGTGCTCGCTGAATGCCGTCGCCGCGGCATGAGCGAGCCCGCCTGCGTGCTGCGCATCTACTGGTCGTTCTGACCCATCATGTACACGAACGACAGCGTGAAGCGCAGGTAGTCGTCAGTGGCAGAATCGGCCCTCACGACGGCGCCAGCCTGCGGTTTGAGATCGAACGAGTAGCGACGCCAATCGATCCCCGCGCGCGCCGCAAACGGGCCCGTGATGCGCACGAGCACGCCGCCACCCGCTTCGTAGCCGCCCACTGAGGCGTTTGGAAAGTAAGCCTTGGAAGCGAGCTCTTCGGCACTGAGCACGAGCAAATAGGCCAAGCTCACATCCAAGGAGAGGGCATCGATGATCTTGACGGCCGTGCCTGCGCCCATGCGCACCGAGCCGTAGGTCATCGAAGGCAAGAAGACATTGTCGGCGGTGTCCACTGTGAACACCTGCCGCACGTAGCCGAGGCGAAAGCGCGGTTCGAACATTTCGAAGGGAAGGCGGAAAATGAGCCCTGCACCGAGCTCGTAGGCGGTGGTGTCTAGCTCCTTGCCGCCCTCCTTGGAGGTGAGTCCGATCGCGTAGTCCGCATCGATGTCAAGGCCGAGGTTGGCGAGCCAATCGTCGCGAAAGTGCGCGCCCGGATACCACTGCGCCGAAACCGCAATCTCCATCGCGGCCTTGGTTTCGTAGCTGCGCAAGTTGCCGAGCTGGTCGTTGGTGAAGCTCAGGCTTCGCCCGAGCACACGGGGCCCGATGCTCGCGATAAGCGCCGGTTGCTTGCTTGGTGCCGAAGGTGCGTCGTCTTCTTCCGGCTCCTCTTCATCGCCGGCTTGCTCGTCGTCAAAGCCACCCATCGCAGCCGGCTTCGGCTCGCTGACTTCGGGTTTAGGTTCGGGCTTGGTCGGCGCAGAGCTCGCCTCGATGTGCGGCCCCATGATCGTCCAGAGGTTGCTCTGGATCGCCTTGAGCTGCGGCTTCTTCTTGCGACTCCACGGCTCTTCGTGACGCTTCTGACCGGTTGAGCCATCGCGGACCCAGACCGTCGCGCGGAACATTCCGCCTTTGCGCGTCAAGTTGCCGCCGATGAAGGCCGTGATCTGAAGGTCTTCGGCCACACGCACGAAGTCATCCGGCTCCTCGAGCGATACCCCGAGCCTACTCGCGGCGTTTTCAACCTCGCGCACCGGCACCATCGTGAGCTCGTCACGCTCACGCAGCGCATTGACCACGTGGGTTCGAACTGCGGCCGACCCAGGGCCGTCGAAGTCGAGAATGACGACGCGTTTTGCCTCCTGCGCCTGGGCCAAGCTTACTGTGCTCGCCGCAAAGCCAGACAGGAGCAGACAGGCCACCCGAAACCAAACACCCATAGCTCGCTGCACGCCGCCACTCCTCGCAGGTAGGAACAAGTAGGAACAAGGTAGAAACAGCCGGCACTATAACTCACAGATCGAGGCGGAGTGCCAGACCTGTCAGCGCGAGCGAGAGGATAGCGGCCGGTGCGATGGCTCTTGCGCTCGCACCGGTGCGCAGCAGAGACACAGACGGCCATGTCCAAACCAGAACATGACCCATGTGCAGTGCCACGCTCATCATCCGCGGCTCGTGACCGCCACCAAGTATGCTGGTCGCGAGCCAACCGCCGCACAACAACAGCGCGCAGGCGATGGAGACACGCGCCGCTCCTTGATTGATACGCAGATTGCGCGCCGGTGCGAGGTCCGGCGCGACCAGGCACATGCCAGCCAGCATGTAAACGAACGGCAGGGCGGGCAGCATATACAGCGGCTCCTTGTAAATCGGCACCGACAGCGGCACGAGCGCGCTCAGTGCACCCAAGCCCGCTGCGAGCCACGCGCGGCGCTGTCCGTCTAGCCTGCGTGTCAGTGCGGGCAAACCCAAGATGATCGGCGCGAGCAGCGCACCGTGATCACGCAGTAGCCAACGTGCATACGCCCAAACCGAAGCGGCTGGCTCGGCGCTCGCACTCAACTTTTCACCGGTGACGCCAGCGCCGCTAAAAATCGCGAGATAGACCCGCTCGACCCATAGCGGCAGATCGGCAGGCGCGGTGATCGCGACGAAGATCAGGTGACTGAGCGCCCCGAGGGTCACGCCTGCGATCACGAGCAAGCCAAGCCCCGGCGTCCTTTGGCGAGGGCCAGATCGGTCGTAGGCTCGCGCCGCAAAAAACGCGACGCACGCAAGCCATGCAGGCACGATTAGCCACATCTTGGTCGCGAAGCCGAGCCCGAGAAAAAGTCCGCCCGACACGGCGAGTGCGCGCCCTCGCGCACCTGCACCAGCGCGGGCAACGAGCGCAAAGCCGAGCGCACCCAGGCACGTCACGAGCGGCTCGAACTCGAACAACGTAAACGGCTGCACGATCCAGGGCGCGCTCGCGAGCAACAATACCGCTGCCCCAGCGCTGCCGTTTCCGGTGCGCGAGAGCGTAAGCCACAGGCTTAGTAAGGTCAGGGCGAACGTGCCGAGCACCAGCCACAACCCGTGGCCCGCAGGCGCAAATAACGCGAGCAGCGCCGGATATACGGGCGTGTTGCCAAGGGCGGGCAGAGCCTCGGTAGCCCAGTCGCCCGCGAAACCTGGCGTGATGCTCGGATGCACCAGGCCCTCGAAGCCGCCGCGTATGTTCTCCGCCATGATCAGGTTGACGGCTTCATCCGGGTGGCTCGTTTGCTTCCACACCGCGCCCGCCGCGCATAAGCCGAGCGCGAGCAGCACACTTGAATTAGTCAACAATCTTGACGAATGCGGACGCGCCGTACTCACGACGATAGGCACCGATTCGGACGAATCGCGATGAGTCTGCGCGGGCGCAAACGCTAGATACTTCACGCCGACGAAGTTTATCAACGTCGAGAGCGCGATGCCGATGGCGCTCAACAGTAAGTAGCCATACCCCGTGGCGCTCTCCAAGGTCGTCAGGGTGAGCAAGGTCTGGATCACCAGCATGCGCGCGGTCAGCCCGAGCAGGTTGGCGCCGACGTAGGTGACGTAGCTCGACACGACGGGTAACTCGCGCGCGCGCGCAAAGCTGAAGCGTCGGTTGATCGCATAGTTGAAGGTGACCGCTGCGCTGAAACCGAACACCTGGCACAAGCGCAGGTCTAGGGAGAACAGCTCCATTTCGTGCAGCGCGGCCACAACACTCAGGTCCACGAAGACCCCAAGCACTCCGACCAAACAGAACTTGAGAAACTCGATAAAACCGGGGAAGCGGAACTGATAGAGCTTGTACAGATGGCCCAGATACTGAAGCAACACCTTGAAGCTCTGTTTACTCTCGCCGTGCTCCCGATCAGTGAACACGATTGGCACCTCGGCCAAGCGCGCCGGGTGAGCTTTGACCACGGTCTCGAGCACGATCTTCCAGCCGACGGGATCGAGCGTAAGGCGCGCGAGCAGACTGCGGCGCACGGCCATGAAACCCGTGGTCGGGTCCGTCATGCTCGTCAGGCCGACGGCGAGCGAAGCCGCAAAACGCGACTTGAGTTGAGAAAACAGCGGCCAGTCCTTCGAGCCGCCACCTTGAACGTGTCGACTGCCAACCACGAGCTCGGCCTTGTCTTCGAGGATCATGCGCACCATGCCGCCCAAGGCCTCGACGGGGTGGCTACCATCGGCGTCCATCACCACACACACGGTGGCCTGCGAGAGCTGAAAGCCCGCAGTCACCGCCGTGCCCAGGCCGCGCTCGGTGATGCGCTTGAGGACGCGCACCGGATGCTCGCGTGCGATCTGTTCAGCCACTGCTGCCGTATCGTCGGGCGAGTTGTCATCGACGACGATCACTTCGCCGCGCAGGCCCGCATCCGTCAGGGCGCGCACGATGCGCGGGATCAAGCCCGGCAGGGATTTCGACTCGTTGTAAGTCGGTAAGACCACCGACACGTCGAGCCCATCGCAATGCGCCATGCCTTGCGCGTTGTAGCACGGAGGGCTCGCATGTTATGCGTTTCTCACGTTCTGGAAGCTTCGATGCGCAAGGCCCTCGGCGAGATCAAGGGCTCGCATACGCGCACATGCTTACAAAGCATAAGCTAGAGATCGCAAAGCCAGGTTATCGGTAGTACTTTCAATTTATGGGGCCATCGCGCAGCACCACTGACTATCTCGTTCGCGCTGCGGCACTCGTGGTGATTCTGGCCGGCCTCAAGCTCGCAACGCCCCTCGTCGTGCCCATTTTGCTCGCGTCTTTCATCGCCATGGTGAGCGCGCCCTTGATGTTCTGGTTTACGCGCCGAGGTGTGAATCGCTACGTGGCGGTGATGGGGGCGCTGTCGGCGGATGTGGCTTTTTTCGCAGCGATGGTCGCACTCGCCGCAAGCGGCCTCAACGCGATCGTCGGCTCGATGCCGCGTTATCAAGAGCGCATCGAAGTCGTGCGCGGCGAGGCGAGCGCCTGGCTGATGAAGCAAAACGTGCCGGGCCTAGGTGAGCTTGTGCCCGCCGCCCTGCGCTACGACGACGTCAGCGTCGCCATCGCTGAAGCCCTCGGTCACCTCGCTCGCACCCTGTCCTCACTGCTGCTCGTGCTTTTGCTCGTGGCGTTTCTCTTGGTCGAGATGCTCGGCATCGAGGACAAGCTGCGCGTCATATTTCGGCATCCCGAGCTTGGCATCGAACAGTTCCGGCGCGCGGCCATGCACGTGCAGCGCTACATCGTGGTCAAGACGGCCGCGAACGCGCTGACGGGTCTGCTCGTCTGGGTCTGGCTCGCCGCCTTCCGTGTCGACTTCGCCCTGTTGTGGGCGGTGTGCGCCTTCATGCTCGCGTACATCCCGACCCTGGGCAGCGTGTTCGTGGGCGTCCCGGTGTTGATCGTCACCGTGCTGCAGTACGGCTTTGGCACCGCTGTTATCGTCGGCACCGGTTATGCCCTGATCAACACCGCGATAGCGGCGCTGGTCGAGCCCAGGGTGTTTGGTCAAGCCCTTGGACTATCGCCGTTGGTGGTGTTTATCTCCATGGTGTGTTGGGGGTGGCTTTGGGGGCCAGTCGGAGCGGTGCTCAGTGTGCCGCTGACCGTAGTCGTGAAAATCGCGCTCGCCTATGTCGAGGGGTACGAGTGGCTCTCGAAAATGCTGGGCCCCGTGACCGGCTCAAGTGGTGTCGGCACGCCCAGCATTCCACCTGGCGTGCTCACCTCGATGCCGCCAAACCTGAGCGCCGGCATCTCCCTTGGCGCGCACAGCGTAAGCATCACCACCGGCACGGGCTCGGCGGTGATGCCCGGGATGGCGCCGATGAGTGGCATGTCCGCGATGGCGCCGATCGTACCCGCCACGCCGCCACGAACGTTCAACATGCCAAGCTCGATGCCACCGCCACCGCGCTCCGACGACGACGTCTTCGAGTGAGGGCGTTTATTCGCCTACGCGTTTGAACGGCGTCAGCTCTGCCAGCATGCGCATGTCGGCCTCGACCGCGGACGTCTCTTCGGCGACGAAACGTCCGATCGCTTCGTCAAGGCCGGGATGCGCGGCCAGGTGCGCACTATGGCAAAGGCTCGGCAGAAAGCCGCGCTTGATCTTGTGTTCGCCCTGCGCGCCGGCTTCAAAGCGTTGCATGCCGCGCGCGATGCCCCATTCCATCGGCAAGTAGTAACAGAGCTCGAAATGCAGCATCGGCACCTCGCGTCGCGCACCCCAGTAGCGGCCGTAGAGCGAGTGTCCCTTCCAGAAGAACAGCGAGCCTGCGACAGGCTCTGCGCCATCATGGGCCATGCACGCGTAGGCACAGGGGCTCTGGGCAAGGCCCGCAAAGAACGCGCGCGTGAGGTAGGGCGTCGAACCCTTGTCGTCGATGGTGCTCAAATAGAACTCCCACATCGCTTCCCAATCGCGCGCGTTGAGCTCGCTTGCATGGCGCATGGACAGGGCAAGCCCCGATGCTTGGGCCCGCTCGCGCTCCTTACGGATCTGCTTGCGGGAGGCGTTGCGCAGGGCGCCCAAAAAGTCGGCGAAGCTAGCGAAACCCAAATTTTGCCAGTGATACTGGTAACTTTGGCGCGCGTGCAGACCGAGCGCCGTCAGGGTTTGGCTCTCCTCTTCGTTACAGAACAAGACGTGCAACGAAGAGCCGCGGCAGCTGCGCAACATCTCGCGCGCCCCTTGGATCAGAGCCTGCGCAACTTGCACCTGTGATGCGTCTTTGGCGACCAGCAGACGAGCACCTGTTGCAGGCGTCAGCGGCACGGCGCTCACCAGCTTCGGATAGTAAGCTAAGCCTGCGCGCATGGCAGCCTGGGCCCAGCTGAAGTCGAAGATGAATTCACCGTAAGAATGGCTCTTGACGTACAGCGGCATGGCGCCGACCAGCTTGTCGGCCTTGTCAGCTGCGTGCACGAGCACATGGCAGGGCACCCAGCCCGTATGGCGAGGCCCCACGCTCTGGCTCGTCTCGAGCAACGACAAAAACGCGTGCTCGGTAAACGGATCCTCAGGGCCGACCAGCGCATCCCAGGCCTCGGGCGCTACAGCAGACAATGCACTGATCGTGCGGACCTCTAGGGCGCTCATAAGATTAGCAAGCTCACTATTCCAAACGCTTGGGCGCGGTGGTAGCGTGCGCCAGATCGGGGAGGCCTATGCAGCGAAGCGCGCGTTCTTATGTGCTGGCGGTCCAAGGCATATTTCTTAGCACTCTTCAGCTCTTGGGTTGCTCGCACGAGCGTCCAAAGGGCGCGCTGGGTGGTGATGCGGCAGTGGGCGCCGCGGACGTCGGTCCAGACGGTCCATGGCAGCTCGGCGTCGAGATTCCCGCAGAGGAGCAGAAGGCAGGCGACCCCGAGCTAGGTCGCCGCATTCTGTTGAACGGTGGCTACATGGCCTGCGGCATTCCTGCCAAGCTGCTCAACAACCCGCTGGCCATGGGCACGATAGGCTCCGCGTTCGGTCCGACGAGCGGTGGCCAAACGATGCAAGGACGCGAGGGTAAGAACCGCGACATGCCCTACGGGCAGAACGTCTTCATCACCGAATCGGGCGCGGAGGTGATCAACATCAACTGTCTGATGTGTCACGCAGGCAGCTTCAACGGAGAGCTTATCGTTGGGCTTGGTACGGCAGACGCGGACTTCACCGGCGGTTTTGGTGGCGGTACAGCCGGCATTCCCGCGCTCTCCCCCGCGCTGACTTCGTTGCTCGGGCTCAATGAGGCCGAGACCGAACAGCTCAACATGATGATCACGCGCTCGGCCGTGCTCGGCCCCGAGACCGTGATGCGCACCGTGGGACAAAATCCCGCCGAGGCGATGGCGATTTTGCTGATGACCCATCACGAGCTCGACACGTTGGCCTGGAGCGATGAGGAAGTGATCCCGTTCGAAGTGTTCGATGAAGACGGGCAGCTCATCGAACATCCGGTGATGCCATCTGATCCGCCGCCCTGGTGGCGCGCCAAGAAAAAGCATGCGCTCTTTTACAACGGCATGGCGCGCGGCGATCATCGCGGCACCATGGCCCTTGCAACCTCGCTGTGCGTGGACGATGTCGAAGAAGCCAAGCGCATCGACGAGATGTTCCTGCACATGCAGGCTTACATCACCACCTTGCAAGCACCGCTTTACCCGTTTGAGATCGACTCGGAGCTAGCAGACAAAGGTAAGGTATTCTACACCCGCGACTGCGCAGGTTGTCACGGCACCTACGGCGACAGCGACGAGCAGGACACCTACCCGAACCTGCTCTTTCCCCTGGACGTGATCCAAACCGATCCGATCGTGGCCAACGGTGGTGTCAAGCACGCCCCGCAAATGGTCAAGTGGTACAACAAGTCGTTCTACGGTCAGATCACGCGCATGGTGGTCGACGATCCCTTCCCGGGTTACATGGCCCCGCCGCTAGATGGCATCTGGGCGACAGGGCCGTTCTTACATAACGGCTCGGTGCCGACGATCGAGCTCGTACTCAACAGTAAGGCACGTCCTAAGTACTGGAAGCGCGTGGATTACGACAGCGCCAACTTCGACCAAGAGGCGCTCGGTTGGCCCTTTCAAGCGACCGGTAGTCAGGCCGACGCGCTGTTTACCGACAAAAAGCACATCTACGATTCCACCCAGTGGGGCCAATCGATCAAAGGCCATACCTTTGGGGACCATCTGACGGATAGCGAGCGCCGCGCGCTGCTCGAGTACCTGAAAACGCTGTAAAAGCATGTGGACACGGTGCGACACAATTTGTAGCTCCGTAAGCTGCAGAAAGATGCGCACCGGAACGTGCACGCCGGGTATGGCGTGAGATAAGCGGCTGAACTGTGCTGCCTCATACTGGCTTGCCCATTGCGCTTTTCCTGTGAGACGCGAAGAATCGCGATATGAAACCCAGTCGCGTAGGGGGGCCCGCGTCAGGTCGGCCGACCATTGCAGATCGCAACGTTGGCAATCGCAATGTGGCCGATCGCGAAAGCGGGATCGTGATCACACGGGAGTCGCGTCAGCATCCGCGGCGTGCCGCGCTGCTCGTCGCACGCGTGTCGACGCTCAAGGCAGATTTGGATCCCAAGACGCAGACATCGTTCTACGTACTGACGGATGCACGCACGCTCGACGTCGGCGACGCAGGCGCCGGGCTCGAGGTCGATGACGCTGTGGCCGAGGGCGGACGGGTGATGGTCGAGTTGGACCTGCCCGACGGCAGCACGGTCACCAGTCGCGCGAGCGTGATGTGGTGCGCAAAAGACAGGGGCGCGCACTACCTCGGTCTACGCTTCGATGAGCCGGTGCCTGGTCTCGTCGATCGGGTGTGAGCACACGCGTCAAGACGGCCATCGGATCGCAGATTCTGATCTGAGTGTTCGCCGCCACGCAAAGATGCTTGCCTGTGCTGCTGAGTCTTCACGATAGGGCGCGCACTGCTGAGCATGCGCTGCTGGGCATGCGCTGCTGACGCACGCTGCTGAACATGCATCACTGCGCTAAACCGTAAGGTACATCGCGGCTGTGTTTTCATCGCCACACGACCAACCACGAGGTTGGCGTTTGCGCGATGCAAGTCTGCAAACGCTGGAACCCGCTGCTACCGGAATTCCCTGGAGCTGTGGGCGTTGGCCCACTGGCTTGCTTGTTGCTCATGTCGCGATCGTCCTGTAGGCCGCTGCCAACGCACCCAACAGGCTAACCAGCGAATGGGATCATGCTGATGCTTAAAAACCTCTATCCTTCCAGCGCAACGGTCCTTTTCGCGTCCATCTTGACAGCATCACTTGCAGGGTCCTTTGCAGACTCCGTGCCGGCAGCGGCACAAGAAGACATCTTTCGTCGCACGTCCTTGGATGCCGTTGTGCACTGGGAAGACGCAACGGTGCGCATGCCCATCGACCCTGAGCTCGAGGACCGCTTCGGTCCCGGCGTGCGCGCCATGCTCGCTGAAGCAATCGGCGCCTGGGACTTGGGGGGAGCCATCCCGCGTTTCGAGCTCGCCCACAACGCGACCGATATCGATCGTCAGGCCGCCCGCAATGAGACCGGCAACTGGATAGGCTTCCCGGACGAGTGGACCTTCGGGGATAAGCTCGCTGTCACCGTCTCTACCTTCGACGCCGCGACGGGAGCCGTTTTGTCCGCCCAGGTCTGGATCAATCCGAACCGCAAGTTCGAGATGATGGCCGACGGCGAGATCGACCCGGCCACCGACAGCTACGACCTTCAGGCCGTGGTGACCCACGAGCTGGGCCACGTGCTGGGGTTGGGCGAAGCGGACCATGCGCCCGACGCGACGATGTACCCTACGTTTCAGCGGGGCGAGACCCGCCAGCGCACCCTCTCTGCAGTCGATGAAGACGCCGTGGACGCGCTCTACGCGCAGATGAGCGCCAGCGAGCCCGCCGCGCAATGCTCGAGCAGCATGCCGGGCTCAAGCCGTGCCGCAGCCTGGCCGCTTGCGCTGCTCGTGCTGGCCGGTTTGATTCCCCGCCGTCGCCACCATTGAACGCAACGCATCCCAAGCGTACCGGCAAGCAGACGTTACTTCAGCAGGCCTGAAAGCGGGCCTGCGCCGTGGCCGACGTAGCCAAAGCTATCGATCGCGACGCCCATCGCATTGGCGATCGAGACGAGCAGCTTGGTGTGCGGCTCGTTTTGCCCGTTGTTCCTGCCGGCATAGTTGAGCAAGCGGCCCGTGTTGAGCGCTCCGCCGCCTTTGCCAGCCAGCAGAAAGGGAACGCGCACATGGTCATGCTTGTTGGAATCACCTAGCTCAGAGCAGACCATCACCAGGGTGTTGTCGAGCAGCGTGCTGCCATCACCCTCGGGAGTGCTCGCGAGCTTCTGAATCAGATAGGTGATCTCGCCCATGAAGTAGTTCTGCAGCTTGACGAAGTCTGCTGCGACCGAGGAGTTGGTCTCGCCAAAGTGGGAAGCATCGTGATGGTTCAAGCTCACCCCGAGGTTTGGGATCTTCGTGGGCGATACGGGATGCGAAAACATCATGGAGACAACGCGCGTGGCGTTGCAGGACAGCGCGAGCGCGCCGAGATCCATTTGCAGCCGGCCCACGGTCTTGAAGTGCTCTTCTTTCTCGTGGGTCTTGGGGTAAGAGTCGCTGGGTGACTTGGCATAACCGACCGCGTTGAAGCTGCCCACGCTGCACGCAGCGAGTGCCGTCGAGGTGATGCGTTGCTCCACCTCGCGCAGCGACTCCACGTGGGTTTCGAGCTTCTGACGCTCTGCTGCGCCAAAGCGCTTTTGCAGACGTACAAGGTCCTGCGACGCCGCGTCGAGCACACTGCGCTTACGGCGTTCTGCAAGCGCGTCTGCGCCACCTGTGTCTGGGCCGACGCTGCCGAACACGCGGGAAAACGCGTTGAGCGGATCGTCGTCGGGCTTCACCTCTTGTTTGGCGCCGATGAACGTCATGCTGCCCGAGCCGTTTTGGAAATTGGCGGCGGCGCCGAGATGCAGTGAGTTATGCGGCGTCTGCCCGGCAAACTTTTGCCCTAAAAACGAATCGATCGACACGTTGGAGTCGCCCGTGAGCACCTTACGGATGCCGCCTTCGTGGGTTCCCCCGCCCGCGTACATGGTCAGCCCATCGAGAAAGACGACGTGCTGCTTTACGGGCTCGAGGGCTGCCGTCATCTCGTTCAGCTTGAAGTTGGTTTCGCTGCCCGTCGGATGAAACCTGTCGGGGATGCAGCCGTTCGGGATGTAGACGAACATCACGCGCCGCACCGGCGCGGCATTGGCGCGAATGGACGTGAGCACCTGCATCAAAGGAGACGCGGCAAATGCGGCGGCGGCTGTGCCAAGAAAGAAGCCGCGACGATTGAGCTTGGGACCATACATGGGGAATACCTCTGGTCAGTTGCGCAGCAGAAAGTTGTCGAGTTGAGTTACCTGGACGAGCAACTCGTTCAGCGAGAGATCGGCCGTTTGAAAGCGCTGACGCAGCGCTTGAATCGAGCAGGCATCGGCGTCCCCTTCGGAGTAGCCGCGGGCGTAGCGATAAAACTGCAGCGGGAGGCAATCCTGAGCGTTGGTGCTGCTTGCGAGTAATGCGGACAGACCGCGCGATCCCTCAAAGGTATGGGCGACAGGATCTTTCAGGCTGTCGAGGCCGACGAGCGAGCCACTGGTATCGACGGGCAAGCCGTTTTCCACCGTACGCAGCGCACCGACACCGTCAAAGCCTTCAAGGCTGAAACCCACGCCATCGATGTACTGATGGCAGCCAGCGCAGCTCGGGTCCGCCGTGTGTTTGGCAAAGCGATCGCGTGTGGTCAGCGTGGGATCGAGACCCGGTGGGGTTGTGTCCAGGGTGGCAGGGGGAGGCGGCAGCTCCTGGCACAGCAAACGATCGCGCACAAAAAGCCCGCGTTTGATCGGAGATGACTCGTTCGAGTGCGCGTGCGATGACATCACAGCGCCAAGTCCGAGAATGCCACCGCGGCCCGATTCTGCCGGGACGCTGAGCTTTTTGTAGTCCGATGCCGGCGCTGGCAAGCCATAGAACTGCGCCAGAGCATTGTTGACGAATACGTAGTCTGCATTGAACAGATCGGCGTAGGTGCCTTTGGTGTCGAAGAATAGATATTCGACCAACCGCGCCTGCTCTTCGGCCATGGACTCACGCACCGTGTTGGTGAAGGCGGGGTAGATCTGAGGATCCTTGTTCGAATCCAGGAGTGCGTCCGTACGCAGCCACTGGGTCACGAACTCGACCGTTTGCTCACGAGCGCGTGGGTCTTGGAGTAGGCGCCTGGCCTGGGCTGCCAATTGTTCGGGCGTCGAGAGCTCGTTTTTGGCAGCGGCGGCCAATAGCGGTGCGTCAGGCATCGAGCCCACGAATGTGTAAGACAGCAGACTTGCAGTCTCGTATGGACTCAGACGGTAAGAGCCGTCGGGCTGCTCGGTGCCCATTTCCGCGCGGTACAAAAAATTGGGTGAGATCAACAACGATTGCAGCAGAAGCTTCATGCCTTCATCGAAGCTGCCCGAGGTCAGCTCGTTCGAGAAAAGCGCGACATAGGTCGCAACTTCCTCGGCAGCGAGCGGCCGCCGAAACGCGCGCAGGCCCAGGCTCTCAACCAAGGTCTTGGCACAGCCCGCTGCAGCAGGGTCGCAAGATAGTAAGGCTGCTTTGCGTGTGCGCACCGCAGTATCCGCCAGTGAAACTGCCAGGCCCACGTATTCATCGATGTGTCGGATTGTGACGATCGCGGCATTGGCGTTGTTATCGAAGCCTTTGACCCGCGGCTCCACGGGTAGATTGACAGTCTCGGGGCCGGCTACGCCCAAGAGGTCGACGATCGTGTTGCGATATTCGCGTCGTGTGAGCAGGCGCAACATGCGCGGCGCGGGCTTTTCCCCGGTGCATACCAGCGGCGGCTCTGCGCCCGGCCCCGTGCTCGAGGGCACGACGAAGCTCACCTGAATGTAGGCTGCGACGTCGTGCGCACACTCGCCGACGCACAGCTCGGGAGAGCCCTTGGGCATGCTGCTGTCGATCCTCGCGACGAGTTTCTCGAAGCCGACGTCGGCGGTGAGCGGTACATCGAAGGGGCCACCGAGCCCGTCGACACCGTGGCAGCCAGCGCACATCTGTCCGTAGACTTCAGCACCGTGGGCGATCTGAGCATCGGTTACGCCGTCGGGTAGTCCCGCGCGCCCACCGCTTTCGCCAACCGGATTCTGAGGGTCGGACGCATCGCCATCACCATCAGAGCTGGCAGGCGCGCGGTCGCGACCGGCTCCTGGCCCAGTCAGCTGATCAATGATCCCGGTGCAGCCGTAAAGTGCCATCGGCAGAAGCAGTCCGACAAGGCACTTGGATACGAAATGAAGGGGGGCCTGGCGCATGCTTAAAGGGAGCTGCGCGGGCCCTGCTTCGGGTCACAAGAATCTAAAAAAAGCCCGTAACCTCAAGGTGTTGGAGCGATCCAACAGGCGCTGCACGACAGTCTACAACAGGCGCACGCGCTCACAGATCGTCGGGAAAACAGTGCTCTCTCCCATCCCACACCAGCGGCCGCACCCAGCGCGCAGCGTCGATTGGTAGCTCGCCATACAGATGGGGAAACAACTGGCCGCCGCGCGACGCCTCATCGCGCAACGCAGGGCCGAGCGCGCTTGCATTCACTGCGATAAGGACGAGATCCGTGCGTCCGGCAAAGTGCTTGAGCGCGGTCTCACGCAGCTGGGCGGCGCGCGAGAAATGGATGAACCCGTCACGTGCATCATCGGCGGACCCGCGATAACTGCCGCTGCGAACGGCCAAATCCCATTCCTCGTGGCTGCAAAGCTTGTAGATCAAATCATTTTCCATCGCGTGCTTAATATATGACGATCGCAGCGAAGATCGCAGCAAAGCTCACATGTAGCGGGCTTCGGTTTGCAGGTTGGCCCTGGGGCCAGTAGGAGCAGGCTCCATTCGGAGCCCCGCCCATGATTTCCACCGAGCAACTCTCCCTTTCATTTGGTAGCCGACCCCTGTTTGAAAACGTGAGCATCAAGTTCACGCCCGGCAATTGCTATGGCCTGATCGGTGCGAATGGCGCGGGCAAGTCGACCTTCCTGCGCTGCCTGTCGGGTGAGCAAGAGCCGAGCTCCGGCAAGGTCGTCATTCCCGCAAACATGCGCTTGAGCATGCTGCGTCAGGACCACTTCGCCTACAACGAGGTCGAAGCACTCACGGCCGTGCTCATGGGCCACAAGAAGCTGTACAGCGTGATGGTCGAAAAGGACGCGCTGTACGCCAAGGCGGACTTCAGTGACGAGGACGGCATCCGCGCGGCCGAGCTCGAAACCGACTTTTCGGATCTCGACGGCTGGAACGCCGAAGCCAAAGCGGGTGCGCTGTTGAACGCGCTCGGCCTGAAAGAAGACCGTCAGAAGCGTTTGGTCAAAGAGCTCGAAGACAGCGAAAAAGTGCGCGTCCTGCTCGCGCAGGCTCTGTTCGGCGAGCCCGACATCCTGTTGCTCGATGAGCCTACCAACCACTTGGACGTGGATACCATCCTGTGGCTCGAAGACTTCTTGATGAACTTCAAGCACACCGTGATCGTGGTCTCCCACGACCGACACTTTCTCGACAAGGTGTGCACGCACGTGGCCGACGTGGACTTTCAAAAGGTGCAGCTCTTCACGGGCAACTACACCTTTTGGTATGAATCAAGCCAGCTCGCGCTGCGCCTGAAGCAAGAGTCCAATCGCCGCAAGGAAGACCAGATCAAGGACCTCAAGGCTTTCATCCAGCGCTTCAGCGCCAATGCGTCCAAGTCCAAGCAGGCGACCTCGCGCAAGGTGTTGATGGATAAGATCACGCTCGACGACATCAAGCCTTCGTCGCGCAAGTATCCGTACATCATCTTTGAAACCCAGCGCGACCTTGGCAAAGACGTGCTGTTCGTCGACTCGATTTCCAAGACCATCGACGGCGAGGTGCTGTTCAAGGACTTGCGCTTCTCGCTGAGCAAGGGCGAAAAAATCGCGCTCACCGGCAACGATCTAGCGACGACCACGCTGATCCAAATCTTGGCCGGCGAGGTCAAGCCCGACTCCGGGGAAGTGCGCTGGGGCCGCACCGTGAACCTCGGCTACTTTCCGAAGGACAACGCTGGTTTCTTCGACACCGATCTAAACCTTATCGAGTGGCTGCGACGTTTCAGCTCCAATCAGGAAGAGAGCTTCGTGCGCGGCTTTTTGGGGCGCATGTTGTTTTCGGGCGAGGAGAGCAAGAAGAGCGCGCGCGTGCTGTCGGGTGGTGAGAAGGTGCGCTGCATGGTTTCTCGCATGATGTTGCAAGACCCGAACGTGCTCTTGCTCGATGGCCCGACCAACCATCTCGATCTCGAATCGATCACGGCACTCAACAATGGCCTGCTCAAGTTCACAGGCTGCATGGTCGTGTCGTCCCACGACGTGCAGTTCGTGGACTCGCTCGTCTCACGCGTGCTCGAGCTGAGTGGCGAAAAGTATTACGATCTCGGCATGACCTACGAGGAGTACCTGGCGGATCCGGCGCGTCTGGCACGCGTCGGCAAGTTGCCCGGCCAAGCTGCGTAAGTAAGCGCAGTGTTGCTCGTTTCGTCACGGCGCCTGGCCTGATACAAACAGCCCGTGACGCACGAATACAATTTCGATGGTTTAGTCGGTCTCACCCACAACTACGGCGGGCTGTCTGTCGGCAACGTGGCGAGCACCCACAACGAGGGACGCGTATCAAACCCTCGCGCAGCAGCGCTACAGGGCATTGCCAAGATGCGCTTCGTACGCGGGCTCGGGATCGGCCAAGGCGTGCTGCCGCCGCCGCCG
>JBBSJC010000120.1:0-16875 GCA_038257655.1 Polyangiales bacterium
ACAGTAAGGCGTGCCCGCCTCGTCCATGCGCGCGTAACGCTTGCCGATCGTCTGCTTCATGTCGATCTGGCAGGGCCAGCTGCGCGCCAAGTCGTCGTACAGCTTTTGAGCGACCTCGGGCATGCCGTCCTTTTGCGTCAACGGGAACACACCCGCCTTCACCGGCGCCATGCGTGGGTGGAACTTCATGTACACCTGGCTCGGGCGCTCGGGGTCGGGCGTATACGCCTCGCACAACAGCGCGAGCACGCCCCGTGACAGGCCGGCCGAGGGCTCGACCACGTGCGGAACAAAGCGCTGATTCGTGTCGGTGTCGAAGTAGCTGAGGTTGGTCTTCGAAAAGGTCTGGTGCTGGCGCAGGTCAAAGTCGCTGCGATGGGCCACGCCCTCGAGCTCGCCGTAGCCGGGGAACGAAAACGGAAAGCGATACTCGATGTCGACCGTGCCGGCGCCTTCTTTGGCGTAGTGGGCAAGCTCGTCTTTGTCGTGGGACCGCACCTGCAAGTTGGCGCTCGTCAGGCCAACCTTGTTCCACCATTTGCTGCGCACGTCGGACCAGAACTCAAACCAAGTGCGCGCTTCATCGGGATGGCAAAACCACTCGATCTCCATCTGCTCGAACTCGCGCGAACGAAAGATGTAGTTGCGCGGCGTGACTTCGTTGCGAAACGCTTTCCCTATTTGCGCGATGCCAAAGGGCACCTTCACGCGCGAGGTGTCGAGCACGTTCTTGAAGTTCAAGAAAATGCCCTGGGCGGTTTCCGGCCGAAAGAACGCGGTATTTTCCTCGCTTTGCAGCGCGCCGACGTAGGTCTTGAACATCAAGTTGAACTGACGCGGCTCGGTCAGCGTGCCCTTTTCCTTGGAGTCCGGGCCGTAGATGTTGGCGTAGAGCGCGACGTCTATCTCCGGCATCGCCACGCTGTCGAACTCTTCGACACTCTTACCCTTGAGCAGCTTGCCGAGGCGCTTCTTACCGTCTTCGTCTTCGCCTTCCACGTAGGCGACCATGGGCAGCGCGGCATCGCTCTTGTGGCGAAACACACGTAAGTGATCGGCGCGATAGCGGCGCTTCGATTCCTTGCAGTCGATCATCGGATCGTTGAAGCCCGCCACGTGACCGGAGGCTTCCCAGGTCTTGGGGTTTTGGATGATCGCGGTGTCGACGCCGACCATGCTCAGCGGTTTGCCATCGGGGCCGGCTGGCGGGCAGCGCACCATGTCGTTCCACCAGGCGTCGCGCAGGTTGTTGCGCAGCTCGACGCCGAGCGGCCCGAAGTCCCAAAAACCGTTGATTCCCCCGTAGATTTCGCTGGCAGGGAAGATGAAGCCGCGGCGCTTGCAGAGCGCGACCAGGTCATCCATCGAAAACGGTTTTTGGGGCGTGTCGGTACTCATAGTGGCGCGGATCGTACTTTCCCGATCGAGGGAAGCAAACGTGCGCGCGCACGATCAGGCCACCTCTAAAGCGGAAAGATCTCGGCGACAGTCCAGCTCTCGCTCGTGCCGGGCACGGCCAGGCAGTCGCCGCCGGAAAGCACGTGCAATAGCCGATAACGTCCGTCTGGCTGGGGATCCTCGTGCACTTCCACCCGTCGATTCACCACATCGATCAGCCAATACACTGGAACGCCGCTTTTTGCGTACACGCTGGCTTTGATGCGATCGAGAGCGCGCGAGGTACGCGAGACCTCCACCACCAGCACGGTTTCGTCTCCCCGTGGATGGCGCTCGGCAAAGGTAGTGATGGTGCCGCGTGCGACGGCGATATCCGGTTCCGGCAGGTGCCTCGCGCCGGCATCTAAGGGTGCCGCCGACCGCACGCAGAGGTCGTCCCCGTAGAGTCGGCCCAGCTTGCGCATGAGCAGCATGGAAATATTGGCATGCGAAGGATCCTGTGGGCTCATCTCGATCAGCTCTCCATCGATAAGCTCGAGGGGCTCGTCTTCGCCAAGGATTCCCGCCTCGACCATGCGCATCACCTCATCACGCGTGAAAAGGCGGTGGGGTATGGTGGCTAACGCGGCGTTCTGCGACATCGAATACCTCAAAGGCTCAAGATAACAGAGGGGAGCAACGTCCGGTAGCGGGCCGTTGACCGTGGCCGTTCAGCAGCTTATCAGTGCCTCGCGCGGGCCGTAAAACCCCGCGAAAAGGTTCGGCATGGCTCTTTTCGTTCACAACACGCTCAGCAAAAAACACGAGCCTTTCATCACGGCCCAACCCCGCGTCGTGCGCATCTATACGTGCGGCCTAACGGTGTATGCGCCGATGCACATCGGGCACGCGCGTACTTACTGTTTTTGGGATCTGTTTCGACGTTACCTCGAGTACCGCGGTTATCACGTCGTCAGCGTCATCAACTACACCGACATCGACGACCGCATCATCGCCAAGGCCGGTGAGCATCAGGGTGCGATCGACGTCGCGGAGAAAAACGTCGCGGGCTTTCGTCGGGACTGCAAGCTGCTGCACATCAAAGACTACGCGGCCTACACGCGCGCCACGGACTTTGTGCCGGAGCAAGTCGATATGGTCAAGAAGCTTGTCGAAAAAGGGCACGCTTATACCGTCGAGGGCGAGGTCTTGTACGACGTGCAGAGCTTTGCGAGCTACGGCGCACTCTCCGGTCGCAAGCTCGATGAGCAAGAAGTCGGCGCAAGCGGCCGCGTGCAGGAAGATTTCGCACGCAAAAAGCATCCTGCGGATTTCACGCTTTGGAAGCCCACCCACGGCAGCGAGCCAAGCTGGAGCACCGGCGAAGCGGCCTTCCCCCAGGGCCGTCCCGGCTGGCATATCGAATGCTCCGCGATGGCGACGGCGCTACTCGGTGGGCACTTCGATGTGCACGGCGGCGGGATCGACAACATGTTTCCGCACCACGAAAACGAGATCGCGCAAAGCGAGCCCGTGTGCGGTAGCCCGTGGGTGCGTTACTGGCTGCACCCGGAGCATCTCGATCTCAAAGACGTCAAGATGTCCAAGAGCCTGGGCAACGTGATCGGCATCGGCGAGCTGCTCGACAAGCGAAACCATGACGAAGTGCGTTGGTTTTACGCAAGCCAGCATTACCGGGTCAAGCTGCCCTTCAGCTGGGATCTGCTCGATCAGGGTGTGCTCGGTTACGCGCGTATCAAGCGGCTCGTGTCGGTGCTGGCCGACAAGCTCGCGGGCAAAGGCGAGATCATGTTGCCGGCGGGGGTGTACGCCTCGGAGCGCGACGAAGAGCTGCGCGTGCCACGCATGCGTCATCACTACGTGCACGGGCAGTTCGGCGCCCTGACCGAGGCGTTTTTAACGCGCTTCATCGCCGCCATGGACGATGACCTCAATACGCCCAACGCCGTCGCCGCGCTGTTCGATTACGTGAGCGCCCTGTATTCAGCCGGCATCGAAGCCTGCGAGGACGCCTCGTCGGTGCTCGCGGTGTATCGGGCGCTGACTCGTCATCTCGGCGTGCTCGGCGTCGAGATCGCAGATCCGGCGCTGTATCCCGAGCTCGTTGCCGACTATGCGTTTGTGGATGCCGCCGGCAAAGGTCGCGGCGGTGATGGCGCGATCGATCGCCTGCTCCAGATGCGGCTCGACGCGCGCAAGGGTAAGGACTTCGCCAAGGCCGACGCGATTCGCAACCTGCTGACAGAAGCAGGCGTTGTGCTCGAGGACACCCCACAGGGGCCACGCTGGACGGCGGGCTGAGCCACTATTTACACGCCTGTCAGGCTAGAAGTCGGGCGTACGCAGCAGCTTGGACTTGGTCGCTTTCGTCCCCGGCTTCGTGCTCGTGTCCCTGGTGCGTGAGGGCTTGCGGCTCGTCGTGCGGGCGGACTCGGCCGATTCGAGGGACAGGGCGTAACGTCCGTCGGCGCTCGCATCGTGCATCACGCGCCAGGGCTCCTTGCCAGGCGCCCGCACCTCGATCGCGTGCACGCCGGAGTTGCGCGGCAGTTGTGCGCTCGTGCCCGTGATCACGGCGCCATCGATCAGCACTTGGCCATCGCTCGGCACACCGTAAAGCTCCACGAGGACTTCGCTGGGCGGGGCCGCTCGCGGCTCGGACACCTTGGGCACCAACGCTGCGCCATCGGCTACGGGCGCAGCTTCCGTTGCGGCGGCACGCGCGCGGGCAGCGGCATTCGATCGGTCACCGCTCGCGTAAGCCAATGTGAGCAGCGCGATCATGGCTGCAGCGGCGGCCACGCCGACCGCGGCGATCGCACGCCTTGAGCTGCGCAAGCCCGGGACGCTTGCTCCGGTGGTGCTCAGACGCGCAGCCGGTGCTTCGGACTCGGTGGGCGTGAGCTCGGAGCCGCCAAGCGCGCCGGGCGTGGTCGATGGCGAAATGAAGCGCTTGGGCAACAGCCATTCCTCAGCCTCCGGCGTGCGCTCGAGATATTCGATGACCGCCAGGCGCATGTCGTTGGCCGTTTGAAAGCGATCGTCCGGTTTGCGCGCCATCGCTTTGTGGACGAGCAGCGACAGGGCTTCGCCCAGGTCGGGTCGCAACGACCGCAGCGGAATCGGATCCGCGTTGAGCAGGGCCACGATCAGGTCGGCGGAATTATCGGCTTGAAACGGCAAACGGCCGGCGATCGCTTCGTAGATCACCACGCCCAGGCTGTAGATATCGCTACGCACGTCGGCCATGCGGCCGCGCGCTTGTTCCGGCGCGATGTACTCGGGCGTGCCCATCACGATGCCTTCACGCGTGATCGTGTGGCCTTGGCCACGTTCTGTGCTGCGCGACACGCCAAAATCGAGCAGTTTGGGCAGAACCGCGCCACCATCGCGTACGAGAAAGATGTTCTCGGGCTTCATGTCGCGGTGCACTACGCCTGCGTCGTGAACTGCGCTAAGCCCCTGAAGAATCTGTTCTATCAACCTGAGGAAGGTCGCCACATTCAACGGCTCGCCCACCACGATGCGCTCCGAAAGCGGCACGCCCGTGAGCAGCTCCATCACGAGGTAAGGTGCCCCGTTGTCGGTGCCAAAGTCGCTGATGTACACGATGTTGCGATGGCGGATCGACGCTGCAATCTGAGCTTCACGTTGGAAGCGCGCGACCGAGCGCTCGGCTGCCGGCCCGCGCGCGTCGAGCAGCTTGATTGCCACTTGCAACTTGAGCGCGCGGTGCTCTGCACGCCACACTGCACCCATACCGCCGATCCCAAGGGGATGAATCAGGCGATACTTGTCACCAATTACGTCACCAGCTCGTGCCATCGATACCGTCACAAGGGTACCATGATTGATCGCTCACGGCGCCTTCAGCACACCGTCCGAACGCAGCTCGCGCTCTGCCTGTTGGTCTGCGTTGCACTCCTTCTGCCCCCTGCGCCTACCGTGTGTGCGCAGGACGCCCAGCAGACGGCACTCGCCCGCTCGCTGTTCGAAGAGGGCATCGCGGCCGCCGACGCAGGCCTCTGGGAAGACGCCGCGGACAGGTTCGGTCGCGCGTACGGGCTGAAGCCCACGGCCGGCATCGGCTTCAACTGGGCCAGTGCGTTGATCGAGCTTGGTCGCCTGGTCGAGGCAGGGGAGCGTCTGCGCGCTATCTTGCGCGATCCGACGGCGCCTCCGGAGCTCGCGAATGAGGCGCAGTCAAAGCTTGACCTGATCGCGCCGCGCATCGCGTCCCTCGTCGTGCACGTGCGCGGGCCGACCGAGAACGTGAGTGTCGCAGTCGACGGCGACGCCTTGCCGGAGGCAGCCTGGGGCGCCGGCTCCCCCACGGACCCGGGCCCCCATACGGTGACACTCGAGCGCAACGCTGAGATCCTGGCCAGCGAGGCCATTGTGCTGGCAGACGCGGAGCGACGCGAGCTCGAGTTGACGGTGCCGGCGAAGGTGGCCGCAGCGCTGCCCACGGTGGCCCCGCCGCTAGCGCTCAGCACGTCGCCCGCCGAGTCAGAGAGCAAGGCCGAGCGTCCGCTCTACAAGAGCTGGGTGCTGTGGACAGCTGTGGGCGTGGTGGTGGCCGCGGGGGCCGTCACGACCGTGTTGTTGACGTCCAAGGACGAGGCGAGTGCCCCGCCGCCGGTCCTAGGCGATACCGACCCGCCGGTGATTCGATGGTAAAGAAACTTGCCTTGTTGGTCGCGCTGGCTGGGCTCGCACGTGCCGGTCTCGCAAGTTGTGCTGAGGACGTGCCCAGGCGTACTGAGCTTGTGCTCGTCGCAGACACGGACATCGCGCGCGTCGAGACGATCGAGTTCTCGATCAAAGGCCCGGATGGCCGGATCAAGACCGCGCAAGGTGCGGCGGGCTCGCGCGCGCCCGGCTCGCGCTCACTCGGCTTTGTCTACGATGGCAAGACGCTCGGCCCGTTTACCCTGACTGCGACCGGGCTCGATCAGGATGATGCCTTGCTATCGCGCACGGCGCAGGTGTCCTTCGTAGAAGGTAAGACGCTGATCGTACCGCTTCACCTGGTCGAGTCCTGTATCGACGTGGTCTGCCAAAAGAAAGCTGAGCAATGCACCGAATACGGCTGCAAGCCGAGCGAGCTGCGTAGCTCCGAGCTTCAATCGTGGGACAGAGAAGCGCCCGGACTGCCGCGCTGGCCTGGCGATGGCGGGATGGGACAGTCCGAGGCCGGCACTGCACCGGATGCAGGCCGCCCTGTGCGTGACGCCGGCACGGACGGCAGCGCGCCCATGAAGCCTGAAGGCGGCTTGCCTGAAGGCGGCGTTGGGATCTGTGATGGCGAAACAGTCGATCTAAGCCGCGACGATCGACACTGCGGAGAATGTGGCAACGTGTGTTTTGCGCCTGCAGCCCAGCTGCATGCCGAAAACCACTGCGTTCAGGGAACGTGCGTCGTCAGTTGCTTGCCGAACTTTGCAGACTGCGATGGGAACCCCGCTTCGGGCTGCGAAGCAGACATGCGCGCCGATAAACATTGCAAAGCGTGCGACAACGAATGCAAAGGCGGCCGCCGCTGTGTCGATGGCGTGTGCGTGAAGTGAAAATGAATCGTCTGAATGTATTTGGACGCGGCATTCTCGCGCTGACGTTGAGCTTCGCGCTACTCGGTTGCGCCAGCCACAAACCTCAGGCCGCGACGCCCGCAGCGTCGACGAGTGCGCAAGGCGCTGCGGCCAAAGCCACCCCGGGCTTGTTCCTGTACGCGGTCAGCAAGGGCGAGCAGCGCTCGTTTTTGATGGGCACCATGCACGTCGGTTTCGGCTTTGAAGAGGTGCTCAACGCACAGGCGCGCCGGCATTACCAAGCTGCACGCGCGGTGATGATGGAAGTCGATGCGAGCCAGTTGGATCCCGCGCAGATGATGCAGTCTGCGTTGCTTGCACCCGGTCAGTCGCTCCAGGCGATGTTAGGTGAGGTGTTGTGGCGCAAGCTCGTGGCGCGCGTGGGTGACAGGTTGCCCGCTCCGGTGCTCGCCAAGATGAAGCCATGGCTGCCCGCGATCCTGCTCGTGATGGATGATATGCAACGCGCGCTGCATGAAGTAAGGCCTGATGCGGAGCTTCACACCATGGATATGGAGCTGCTGCAGGCTGCGAAGAAGGCAGGCAAGACCTTACTGTTTCTCGAAAGCATAGAGCAGCAGCTTGCCGTGTTGAACGCCATTCCGGCAGCTGAGCAGCTCGCAGAGCTGAAGCGTACGCTGTCCGAAGACAACGCCGAGCTTGGCCGCGCGATGATCGACGCCTATGCGCGGGGAGATGAGGCCGACCTGACGGCGGCGCTCTTTGATCAGAGTCAGATGCTTGCAGCGCCTGGTTTCTTCGAAGCGGTGCTGTTTGAGCGCAACGCCCGCTGGCTGCCGATGATCGAACAGCAAATCCGTGAGGGCGGCGTACTGGTTGCCGTCGGCGCTGGGCACTTGCTGGGCGAACGCGGCCTGCTGGCCGAGCTCAAGCAACGCGGCTACACGGTCGAGCGCGTCGGCGGCTAGGCGCCCTCAGCCGCGCACGCGCGCTGACTCCGCGTGCCCGTCTAACCCTTCGGCTTCTGCTAGCAGCTCGATCGCTTCGCGCGCCTCCTTGGGAATGCCCTGGCGATAACGGATCGTGCCCACGCGCTTCAAGAACGTGTACGGGCTCAGGCCGCTGGTAAAGCGCGCCGTGGTGCCAGTCGGCAAGCAGTGGCTCGGCCCTGCCCAGTAGTCGCCCGCGGCCATCGGTGTCGCGTCGCCGAGCAGGATTTCGCCGGCATGCCGGATCTTGGGCAAGAGCGCGTCGGGATCTTGCACGGCCAAGCTGACGTGCTCACAGGCGATGCGGTTGGCCACCTCGCACGCCTCGTCGGCGTCGCGCACCAACACGGCGCAAGAGTCTTCGCGCAAGGCAGTCTTGAGTGCCGGGGCACGTTTGCGCACGAGGAGCTGACGTTCTATTTCGTCAACTACAGTGACAATCACGTTCCTTGACCAAGCGACTAAGAAGCACTTGCCGGGATCATGCTCGGCTTGCGCGATCAAGTCTGCGGCCACGCGCCTTGGATCTGCGCTCTCGTCCGCAATCGTCAGAATTTCGCTCGGCCCGTAAAAACCATCGGTGCCGATCACGCCGCTCAGCTGCGCCTTGGCAAGCTGCACGAAGGTGTTGCCGGGTCCAACGATCATATCGACGGGCCTGACGGTTTGCGTGCCAAACGCGAGTGCTGCCATCGCTTGTGCACCTCCGATGCGATACACGCGCGAGATGCCCGCAAGCTTACAGGCCGCGAGCACGAGCTTTCCCACATCGCTTGCTGCTTCGTCGCCGGCACGCGTCGGCGGCGGAGTCACCACCGAGATGCGCTCGGCCGGCACGCCCGCGACAAGCGCAGGCACCGCTAGCATCACGACGCTCGATGGGTAGGCTGCTTTACCGCCAGGCACGGCAAGACCGACACTGTCTACCGGCGTAAAGCGCAGGCCCATCTCCGCACCACCGTGCTGCACCGGTTCGGGTGCGACAGGCATCAGGTGAGATTGGTAGACGCGAACGTTGTCGATCATGCCTTGAATCGCGGTGCGCAACGCAGGCGTCAACGATTGTGCGGCTTCGTCGAGCTCAGCCTGCGTGACCTGAATGCGTTCACTGGCAAAAGCCGGGTCAGTCCACTTGCGCATGTAACGGGTGACCGCTTCATCGCCGTGGTGGCGTACATCTTCGATGATCGCAGACACGGTGCGGGCGGCATCGGTGTCGTGGCCCACCGGTGGACGCAGCCGTTCGATTTGGCTCGTTAGAGCGTTACGACCTTCCTGTTCAGACAAGTCGAATATCGGTAGCAAGCTCGCACTCATACAGTGTTCACCCTCTTCTGTGCGCGATTCTAGCTCAGTGGGTCTTGTCGGCACGGATCGGCTGGTTAGGTTCGCCCGATGGAAAGAACGCAACTCCCGGTTTTGGCTCTGCGCGACAGTGTGGTGTTTCCTGGGCTTACGATTCCGTTGGGCGTCGGCCGACCGCAGTCGATCAAAGCACTGGAGGCTGCGCGCAAGAGCGGCGGTCTGATCTTTGCCGTCACCCAACGCGAGAACGTGGATCTGCCGAGCTTCGAGCAGCTACACACCATCGGCACCATCGCTCGCATCGTGCGCGTCACGCCTGGGCCCTCCGGTTTGAACATCCTGCTGACGGGCGAAAAGCGTGGAACCGCCATCCAGTTTCGTGAGACCAGCGGCTATTCCGAAGCGACCGTCGTGGCTGTCGAAGAGATGCAGCCGCTCGATGCCGAAGATGCTGCGTTCGTCGGGCTGTCCAAAGAGCTGCGCGAGCGCGCCTTCGAGCTCGGTATTATTCGCGGCGTGCCCGAGCAGGCCCTGCGCGAGTCGCTCGATTCCGTGCGCGAGCCAGGTCCGTTTGCCGACCGCGTCGCGGGCTACATGGAGCTGCCATCCAAGGACAAGCAAATCTTGCTCGAGACCTTGGGCGTCGAAGAGCGCATGCGTCGGCTCTTGATTTACGTGCAGCGGCAGATCGGCGTCGTCAAAGCGCAGCAAGAGATTCAAGGCAAGGTGCAAGAGAAGCTCGGCGAGCGTCAGCGTGAGCTCTATCTGCGCGAGCAGATGAAGGCGATTAAGAAAGAGCTCGGCGACGACGATGGAGATGTGGAGCGCGAGGATCTGAAGGACCGGATCGCAGCCCTCGGCTTGCCCGAAAAGGTAAAGAAGGAAGTCGATCGCGAGCTGTCGCGCCTCGAGCGCATCGGCAACGAAGGCATGGAAGCCCAGGTGATTCGCACCTATCTCGAATGGGTCGCGGAGCTGCCGTGGAACAAGCGTACCGAAGACAAGATCGACCTGATTCACGCCAAGGAAGTGCTCGAGGCAGACCATTACGGTTTGCCTGACGTGAAAGATCGCGTGCTTGAGTTCCTCGCCGTACGCAAGCTCGCCGCAGAAAGTGCCGCGGCGGACGTCGAGCAAAGCAAGGCCCATGGCAACCGTGCTGGCACAAGCTCGGACAGCGCGACCAGCAACCCCAAAGAGGGAGATGAGCCGGAGGTCAAAGCCAAAGCATCGGCGGTCGCCAAGGGCCCGATCTTACTGTTCGTCGGACCGCCCGGTGTCGGCAAGACCTCGATCGCCGAGTCGATCGCGCGCTCGCTCGGTCGTGAGTACGTACGGATTGCGCTCGGCGGTGTGCGCGACGAAGCGGACATCCGCGGTCATCGCCGCACCTACGTTGGCTCCATGCCAGGACGCATCATGCAGGGCCTGCGGCAAGCTGGCACGAAGAACCCGGTGTTCTTGCTCGACGAGGTCGACAAGCTCGGTGCGTCTTACCAGGGCGATCCGTCTGCTGCGTTGCTCGAGGTGCTCGACCCTGCGCAAAACCATACCTTTACCGATCACTACCTGAACTTGCCCTTCGACTTGAGCGAGGTCCTGTTCATCGCCACCGCCAACTTCCCTCAGAACATCCCCGGCCCGTTGATGGATCGCATGGAGCTTGTGGAGTTCTCTGGCTACACCGAGAAGGAAAAGATCGCGATCGCCAAGAGCTACCTCGTACCCAAGAAGCTTGAAGAGACGGGCATGAAGCACAAGGGCCTTACCTTGTCCGAGGATGCGCTTGGGGTCGTGGTGCGTGAGTACACGCGGGAAAGCGGTGTGCGACAGCTGTCGCGCGAGATCGAGCGCGTGGCCCGTAAGCTTGCGCGCAACGTCGCGACCGGCGAAGCGACACCGAGCGAAGTAACCCCCGAGCTCGTCAAGGAGCTGCTCGGTCGTCCCCGCGTGCGCCCTGAGCGTGCTGCCGAAGCGGACGCGGTTGGCGTCTCGACGGGCATGTATTACTCGCCTGCCGGTGGCGACATCATGTTCGTCGAAGCCTCGGTGCGCCCGGTCGGCGTGCGCAGTGGCGACGATAAGACGCCGAGCCCCGCCTCGCTTATCCTGACGGGTCAGCTGGGTGACGTGATGAAGGAGTCTGCGCGCGCGGCCCTCACCTATGCGCTCAGATACGCAACCGAACGCGGCGCGCTGCTCGCAGCAACCCCGGTCGAGGTGCACATCCACGTGCCGGCGGGGGCCATTCCCAAGGACGGGCCGTCAGCCGGCGCAGCCATGGCTACCGCGCTGATCTCGGCCTTGACCGGGCAGCACGTGCGGCGCTCCGTGGCGATGACCGGCGAGATCACCCTGCGCGGCCGGGTCTTGCCGATCGGTGGCGTCAAAGAAAAGGTGCTCGGCGCCCACCGTGCGGGGATTACCGACATCATCCTGCCCAAAGACAACGAGCACGATCTGATCGATGTGCCCGACGAGGCCAAAGCCACCTTACGCTTCCACTTCGCCGAGACGCTCGATGACGTGTTGCGTGTCGCTTTCGTCGACCGGGCAGAAGCGACGTTATCATCGGCCGTGCACTGAAGCAGCAAGCCGGTGCACCACAAGTCGCCAAGGAGTGCCTCACTCTTCGCTGAAGTGCGGGCGCTGCTTCGTGCTACTCGTTCCAGCTGAGTGTCAGCGCCAAATCCTTACCCTTGGGCAAGGTGACGCGTACCTGTCCGAGCTTACTATTGTAAGTGTCTTCGGGCGCAGCTAACTCCTTGCCAGCCTGGGCGAGCGTCAGCTGGTAACCCGCGTCGCAGAATCGCTTGGCGCAGCTGAGCACAAGCTCGCCACCTGCTTCTGCGTCGAGCTTGAGCGTGAGCACGCGCTTTGCCATGTCGACGCTGGTGCTCTTCGGCATGCCGGGAATGCGCTCTGCATAGGGCTCGAGCATCGACGTTGTTGGTCGAGCTCCTCGCCTTCTTCACCGAGCATCGACAGATCGTAGTCCTTCGTGGAATCGTAAGACCAGCGCGCGTAACCGGTGAAATCAGGGCCCCATAGTCCATTAAGATCGCGATAGAACTGGGCGATATTCGGCGAATCGGCACCCCCGCCGAACTCTCCTATCCAGAGTGGCACCTTGGCTGCGGTCGCGTCTTCTACGTGGCGGTCATATAAGTCTTTGAGATCAGTCAACCTGGACTCATACGGATTGCTGTTTCCAAACACCCGCGGTGGATAGTTAGTGGGGTGCGTAAACCATATTCGGGTAATCGGGCTTGGGGATCGATTGATCGATCACGCTACCTGACAACGTACCCGGCTCGTAAAACACGCGCATCCCCGGCGCACCCTCGCGCAGCTTGGGAACCATGCGGTCATAAAAGGGCGTGAGCGCTGCGCTGGCATCGGCGACATCGTCGCTTATCCAAGGCTCGTTGAACAAGTCGGCCCCGACCACGGCGGGATGATCGCCAAGCTGCTCGGCCACGTGCTTCCACATCTCTGCGAAGGTATCTTGGATCTTACCTTCATTGGCCCAGAACGCTGCGAACTGGCACTGTATCGCGGGCGTGAAGTAGTTGCCGAACCAGGGCGCCTTATCCTCGAACGCCGGGCACGCAGCTTTGCGCGCCCATTCCGGCACGCCATCGCCTTCGTTCAGGTCGGTCGCTTCGAAGCCGAACAAATCCTGGTGCATGTCGAGCACCACGTGGATGTCGCCCGCTTCGGCCCAGTCGAGAATGGCGCGGATGCGCGCAAGGTAAGCATCGTCGTATTCGCCCCGCGCAGGCTCGACGTAGCGCCAAAACATAGTCAGACGAATCACGTTCAGACCGAAGTCTTCGCGCAGCCGCAACACCGCCGCGCGGTCAACCCAGGGCACACCATCGCTACTGCGCTTGGCGGTGTGCGCGATGTTGACTCCGCGCAGGATCAGCGCGCGATTTTCCGGGTCGCGAATGAACGTATCGTCGAGCGCGGGTGGCACGCCCCCATCACTGCCCGAGCCTGCGTCGGCCTCCGGCGTGTTGCCGGCATCGGCCGCGCTCTTCGGCTTCTTGTCTTCGCTGCATGCGCTGCAGAGCGTCAAGAGCAGCATCGTCCGGACAACCAGTCGTCGTGTCATCCCGGAGAAATTATCACGCTGGCGCTCCGCACGTCGAGGTTGCGACTAGCCCGGCGTCTTGGGTGCATCCAGGGGCGGCTTGCGTCGACGCCTGCGCCTACGGCGTCTTTGCGCGCCATCCCCCTCTGTGCCCGTGCCCGTGCTCTGCGCACTTGTGCCTGCCGCTTGGTCGCGCGGCGCAGGCGCTCGCTGTCCGTGGTCAGGCATGCGTTCGCTGCGCTGGTCCTGGTGGCGCGGCACGTCCCGCTGACGGCCGTCAGGGGCGACAGGGTTTGCCCGCTGCTGATCATGCTGACGCGGAGCAGACTCTCGCTGTCGGCTGTCCTGCGCCACGGGGTTTGCGCGCTGATCGTGACGGCGCGGAGCAGACTCTCTGTGTCGGCTGTCGTGCGCTGGATTGGCACGCTGACTCTGTTGGCGTAAGGGCGCCTCGCGTTGGCGTGGCTCCTGGGCAGAGCCCTGACGCTGGCCGGCCGGCGCGCGACGAGTCTCGGGCGTCATCACCACTTCGACACGGCGCGGCGTTGCCCTCGGGTTTGCTGCGGACGTGCTCTGGGGGCCCGTGTTTTGCTGGCCTGCGTTTTGGTGGCCCCCGTTTTGATGACCTGCGTCGTGGTGCAAGCGAGCCTGACCGCGCTGCGGCGCTTGGGCGCCTGCCCCTTCGCGGCCCTGGCCAAGATCCGGTCGCGGCGCATTGGGCACGCCGCGCATTTTCTGGCCGGTACCCTGGCGACGCTTGCGCTCGTCGTAGTCGGCATCGCCGATCAACGCGAGCACAGCCAGCGTATTGGCCTTTTGCTCGGAGGGGCGATGGCGCCCGGTCAGCTTGGCGTCCGGCGCAAGCTCACTGCGTTCGTAGAGCTGCCACATCTCTTGAGCGTAAGGCAGTGCGCGATACTCAGGCGCAAAGCGCGCCATAAAGCGATGCAGATTGTCCACGTCGCGCAATAGCAGCTTGCGCGCGTTCTGATTGCTCGAGGCATCGACCGCCTGCGGGAAGTCGATGACCACGGGCCCATCGGTGCCGACGAGCACGTTGAAGTCCGACAAATCGCCGTGCACCACGCCCGCACTCAACATGCGCACGACCTCGGACAGCAGACGCTCGAAGATCGCCTTGGCCTCCTCCGGCTCAAGTGTCAGGTCGCCCAGACGCGGCGCAGGATTGCCCTCGGCGTCGGTGATCATCTCCATCACCAAGACGCTATCGATGAAATGGTAAGGTATGGGCACGCGCACGCCGGCATCACGCAGGCGATAAATCATCTCGACTTCAGTCGCGCGCCACGCGGCTTCGACCTGCTCCCGTCCGTGGCGGGAGCCCTTGCCCATGGCGCGCTGGTCGCGGGTATTGCGCACCTTGCGGCCTTCGGTGTACTCCGCGCGGTTTTTGAAGGTACGGTTTTGCGCTTCTTTGTAGACTTTCGCTACGCGCTGCTCACCGCCCGAGATTACGAGATAGATCTGCGCTTCTTTGCCGCTCATCAGCGGGCGCAACACTTCCTCGATGATGCCGTACTCGGCCAAAGAAGCCAGGCTTTCAGGAATCCGCATGCCGCCTATGTCTCCGTTGGCAAGCCCGGTCGAAGTGGGGACGTTTCATAGCGCGAAGGCGCAAGCGACACCCGCCGGCACAAGCGGGGACGGGGCGATTTAGTGGCGTGCGGCACTTTTGCGTCGGCGCAGCGCTCGGGAGACCAGGCGGTTTTGCGCCAAAAACAGCCTGATCCCAGATCCTGGAAGGGTCGCTAGGGGTCCTCTCGCTCGCATGGCGCCGGTTGGTACGTCCGATGCTTGTAAGCATGCTTCCAACCCAAGGAGCACAGCATGATCAACGCAAGTCAAATCAAGCCGCACATGCCCGTCGTGTGCTCGAACGACGGCCAGTTCGCCGAAGTCGACCACATGGAAGGCCAAGAAACCATCAAGCTCCGAAGAGACAAGAGCGGCCATCACCACTACATCCCGCTCAGCTGGGTGACGACGGTCGATGACAAAGTGCACGTCGATCGCCCAGGCGATCAAGCGATGAAGGAATGGGCGACCGAGCCACCTGAGGCTTGAGCATTCGCATGCGGCACCACGAAGAACGGCCCCCAATCGAATATGACCGGGGGCCGCTCTCAGCGTGGTAGCCGCTCTCGTATGCGCGGCTCACTGACTCAGACGTCGCGCAGGCTGAGCAGCGCGTCGCGCACGGGGCCGACCAGGGGCGGCGTGATCGGCGCTTGCAAGCAGTGGTCGCACAGCCGCTCCACGAGCGCGCGATCCTGGGCCCAGCTCGCGACCTCCCGCGCCAGCTCCAGAGGCGGCTTCTTCCAGCTGCGAAAACACGAGTGGAGCGCATCGGGCAGGGCGCCGCGTTGCAAGGACGTGAAGACCGCGAATGGCAGCTGGCTACCGAGGGGTGGCTTTCCAACCGTCTCCTGGGTGAGGTCGAGAACGGACAGCACCATGTCATCGAGCAGGCCGAGCGCTTCGGGCCGCGGGGCCACGAACGCACATACGTACAGGTCCGTCAGCAAAACATCCCAGCCAAAGGGCAAGCTAGGCTGATCCTCGCTGTGCTCATTCACGCGATCCACGTCGATCGCAAAGGCGGCAGCGTGCACGTAGGCCGCGCCGTACTTCTGCGCGAGGGCGCGGTCCATGATCGTGCTGCGGCCGAGCTTGTGGTCTGCCTCGCCCATGAGCTTGAGCCGCTTCTGCTTGGTCACGCGCGGGAGTGTATGACCGCGGCGGTGGGCAAGCCATGACAGCGCCGAAGATCACCGCGCGCGGCGACACGTGGCTGGTCGATGTCCATGTCACGCCCAGCGCGTTCGCCAAGCTACTCAAGCGGCAGCTTCGTTAGCCGCTTCCGTTAGAGGGTGCGCACGGCGCGCACGAGCCAGCGCTCGTCGCGTCGCACAAGCTCGTAAATCACGGTCTGTTCGTATTCGCTGTCGCCCACGCGCGTGGTGACCGTGGCGCTGTCGCCCCGGATCTCGACCGCGTGCTGAAGCGACTCCTGTTGCTCGCTATCGAAGACGTTGAGCGCGCTGCGCAGCACGTCCGCGAGCGCACCGCCCTCACCTTCGCCGTACTCGGTCGGTTTACCTTCGTTCGTGAAACGACAGGGGACTTCGCTCGGGTTTACGTAGCTCAGGGCGGCATCCATGCGCTTTTCGGCGCGTGGTGCGGTGACGTCGTCGACAAAGACATCCAGCTGTTCCCTCGGGGTGGTGACGAGCGCATCGGCTGTCACCACGATGCCGGCCAGACTGAGCATTGCCACAACCGTGAGGATGAGAAAGCGTCGCATACGAAGCCTCTCTTGTGCAGCGAGCGTGCCAGGGCCCAGCGCCGTGAAATCGTCAATGATTTTCAAGGTGCCGCGGCGCTTTGGGGGGCTGGCAGACAGTCACCGCTGACAGATTGGCAAACGATCCGGCCTGCTGCCGGCCAAGCTCTGCCAGGCTGACAAAGGCACTTCACGGGAGCCCACCAGCCTTCAGAGCGCTGACGGCCG
>JBBSJC010000121.1:0-16793 GCA_038257655.1 Polyangiales bacterium
TCGACGTCTACGCGACCGCCACCGCGCAGTTTTGAGACATGCGGGAGCGGTCTTACGCTGCTGACGAAACGCCTGTCTTACGCTGCTAGCGAAACGCAGTCTTACGGTAGTGACGGAGCTCTTCGATGGTCTCGCGCATGTCGTCGAGGGCGCGATGGGCGTTCTTCTTTTGTGGCGCGATCGCCTCAGGCTGCCAGCGCTTGACCAGCTCCTTCACGGTGCTGACATCGATGGTGCGATAGTGCAAAAAGCTCGAAAGCTCAGGCATGTACCGATCGATGAAGCGGCGATCGTGACTGACCGAGCTCCCGCACAAGGGCGACTGACCCTTGTTCGTAAACTGCTTCAGATACGCGATTGTGCGCTGCTCTGCCTCTTTGACTGAAACCGCGGAGGCTTTGACCGCTGCCGTCAGGCCGCTTTGTCCGTGGTGTCGCGTGCACCACTCGTCCATCGCGTCGAGCACTGCGTCGGGCTGATACACGACTAGGTCGATTCCCTCGCCCTGCTCGACCATATCGCTGTCGGTCACGATGCAGGCGATCTCCAGGATTTCGCACTTCTCGGGATCCAGTCCTGACATTTCCATGTCGATCCAGATCAGAGGCGGCTGGTTCTTTGCGGTCTGTTCGTCACCCATCCGTGGCTCGAGTCTGGCACGGTAGAAGTCTGGGCGAAAGGGCGGAGCGCCTCGGGAGAGGAGATGGCGCTGAGAATCCGTTCTACTTGGCCTTGCCCTGCCAGTACGCATCGTGCAGGGCTTCGGCGGCATCGAGCATGATCGGTCCCGGATCATCCAGCATGACGCCGGGGAGCTCGACCAGACGGCCTTCGCCTGTGCAGGGACGTAGGCTCGACAGGCCCGCGTGGCGGCACAGCACGGCTCCCATGCCATGCTTGGTCAGCAGCACGTCCGGATCGAGCGCGAGCACGCGCTCAGAGGTCAGCTCCGGCCAGCCCTCAAGACCCGCGCGCGCGGCCGCGTCAACAAAGCCCGCATATTCGAGGACGTCGTGGTAGCTGGTGCGACCCGCACCGCCATATAGATGGTCCGCATAGATCGCAAGGTACATCGCGCTTGGCCGCGCTTGCTTCGGCTGCGCCTCTTGCGTGATCCCGCGCATGCGTCGTCGCAGCGTGGCGGCGTAGGCATTCGCTCGTTCGGGTGCGCCGATCAAAAGACCGATGGCCTGAATGTTCGGAATCAACGTATCGAGCCCGCGCATGTGGCCGAGGTCGAACACGGGGATGTGCTGCTCGCGCAGGCGCGCGACATAGCCTGGATCGACAAGGTTATTGACGATCAACAGGTCCGGTCTCAGCGCGAGCACAGACTCGATCGGAGCACGTCCAGCGAGCGCTGCCTTCCCCTTGAAGCGATGCGCGTCATGGGAGCTTTCAGCACCATACTTTGTGAATGCAACGATCCGGTCGGGCTCGCAGAGATCCGCGAGCACGCGGTCTGCGATCAGCGTGCCCGATGCGATGCGCGTGTAGTGCTTGAGCGGAATCAAGGTGCCCGTCGCATCGCGCAGTGCAAATGTCCCGTTCTTGAGCTTTTCGGCTTTAACGGAGCTCGTGAGCTCGGGAGCGCGGCCGATGTTGGGCGTGCCGCGACCGCTGCTCACGCCACCACCTAGAGCCGCTGCGCCAACGGTGAGCGCAAGCAGTACGGCGTTGAAGGCGTCGGTCTTGATCACGGTTGCCCCTCGGGCAAGCGGAAGCCCAAGCCGCCCCCTTCGATGATATCGACGCCGTAGACCTCGCGCACGCGCGGGGCATTGAGGATGTCGAGGCTACGACCCGCCGCCGTGACGCACCCTTGTTTGAGCAGCACGGCGTGATCGGTGTAGTGGCGCACCTCGTCCAGATTGTGCAGCACCACGACGATGCAGCGCCCCTGCGTCGACAGCGACCGGAGCAACGCGTAAAGCCTCAACGAATGGGCGATGTCGAGGGCCGCGGTCGGCTCGTCGAGCAGAATCGTGCGAGCGCCGGTAGCGAGGGCGCGCGCCAGCAGCACGCGACGTTGTTCGCCAAAGCTCAGCTGCGTAAAAACGCGCTCCGCGAACTGCGCCACATCGGTTTCCTCCATGGCGAGTGCCACCGCGTGCGCGTCGCCTGCGGGGTCTCGCGCGCGCCCACTGCGATGGGCGTAGCGGCCCTGCAGCACCACCTCGCGCACCGGCATGGCGACGCTCAGTAGGGTGCTCTGCGGCACGAAGGACAGCAGTTTGGCTCGCTCGTGGGGTTCCAGGCTCGAGAGTGCCGTGCCAGACAGTGAGACCCTTCCCGAGTGCGGCACAAGCCCACTTATCGCCCGCAAGAGCGTGCTCTTGCCCGCCCCATTCGGCCCGAGGATGGCGGTGATTTCGCCAAAGGGGGCCTCGAGCGCGACGTCCCGCAACACCGTGCGCGAGCCGAGCTTTACGCTCAGCCCTTGGACGAGCAGGGCGTCAGCCATACATGACGTCCCTTCGTGCGCGCAGCAAAAGCCAGAGAAAAGTCGGAGCGCCGACCAGCCCCGTGATCACACCCAGGGGTACTTCGGTTTGAGCTGGCACAGCGCGCGCGATCACATCGCAAGCGAGTAAGAATGCGCCACCGCCCAAGGCCGCACCAGGAATCAACGCGCGGTGGGACACGCCCACGAACCTGCGCAACGCGTGCGGCACGACCAGGCCGACGAAGCCCACGTTGCCACCGACGGCGACCGCACCGGCGGTGAGCAGCGCGGCCCAGATGATGCACCACCTGCGTGCGCGATCGACGTCGACGCCGAGCACGCGCGCCTCGTCCTCCCCTGAGAGCAGGATGTCCAGCGGGCGCGCCCACGCAAAGGCGGCAACGGCGCCGATCAAGGCGATCGGCGTAATGATCGCCACCTGACGCAGGCCCGCGCCCGTGACGCCACCTAGCGCGAACGAAATCACCGCGCGGCCCACCTCCCAGCTTTCCATGGCCATGCTGACGACGAACGCGCCCATACTTAGAAACAGCGAGCTCAGCAGAAAGCCCGACAGTAAGAGCACCACCGTATCGGGCTGCGTGCGCGCGATCGCCAATAGCAACAGTAAGGCCGTGAGCGCGCCAACCAGACAACCCACCGGAAGCAGCATCTCGGGCTCGATGCCAGTTGTCAGATTGTTGACCAACAGCAGCTGATAGAGCAGCAGAGACAGCTTACCGAAGAAGTTCGCGCCGGCGGTCGTGCCTAGGATATCGGGGCTTGCCAGCGGGTTGCGAAAGAGGCCCTGGGCTAACACGCCGGCCACCGCCAGCGCGCTGCCAGCAAGAAACGCTACGATAGCCCGAGAGAAACGTAGCTCGAGCAACACCGCGCGCAGCTCTGGATCATTCAAGCTCGCTGCACCTGCCGTCGTGCTCACGGCGAACAGCGCGATGCTCACAGCTACGAGGAACAGGTAAACGAATGCCGGACGGCGCACGCGTGCCTAGGTAGCACGCGGCAGCCTGTCCTAGTGTTCGTACGCGCCGATATCCGGAGTAGTTGTGCGATCTTTACCGTCTATCGCCACCGGAGAGCTCTGCGTTGCGTGACCTCGATCGACCATGGTCGCGATCTTCGAGGCGGCGGCGAGATTGAAGGGCGCGATAAGCGACGCAAAACCCGGATCTTTGGTGGTCGACTTCTGGTCGAAGCCTGACGCGGCCTGCCAGGTGGCGAGGCTCCCGGCCTGGTTCTCCCAGCGCGCCTTGGAATTGGGTGTAAAACATAGGTTGTTGTCGACCGTCGAGTAAGCCGACTTGGGCAGGTCCAGGTCAAAACACGCGAAGTCGCCGCTGCCCGAGTAGTGAACGGCGTTGCTCGCGACGATGTGCTTGCTGCCCTCTGTGCCCACGCGGATCGCGGTGCCGATGCCTGCCCCGAAGAAGATCGAGTTGTTGCGCACCGTGATCGCGGTCATCGGCACGTCGGGATCTTCGCGCGAACGGTCAGGTGCCATGATGCCAAAGGCATCGGACTTCGGCTGCGTGTTGACCAGCACATTGTCTTCGACCACGCAGTTTTCACAGGCGTTCAGGCCGATAAACTCGCCGCCGACGTTTTCGACGCGGTTACCGCGAATCGTCACGTTGCGAAAACCCTCGTAGTCGCTATCGCCGGCGTCGACCACGATGCCCCAGCAGTTGCCAGACGCTTCACCGATGTTCTCGTGCACGTAGTTGTTTTCGATCAGTAGGTTGTCGTAGAGACCATGCACGACAAACGAGATGCCCTGACACTGTCCGTCGATGAACGTTGAGCGAAAGAGCTCGTTGCCGCTCACGCGCATGTTCACGAAGGGCTTGCCCTGGTTGCCGCCGTTGCCGAGGTACAGATTGTGGTCGAACACCGCCTGCGAGCCGTTGTTGGCAAAGTAGTTGTCTTGGACCACGCAGTTGTCGCAGCCACCGAGATAACCAAAGCTTGTGTTGTTCGTGAAGCGGTTGCCTAGCACCACGATGCGCTCGTTTCGCGTGTCACCCGGCCCAGGATTGGAGCCCTCCGTGTGTACGCCGATCGCGAGGCGATCGAACGACGTGCTGCAGATGGTCACGTCGTCGGTGTCGTTGTAAAAGAAGAAGCCGGTGCCCTTACCCGTGCCGCGCAGGCTCAGGTTGGCAAAGACGTAGCCTTCTTCGTGAGCGGGAGCCGCGGGGTTATCGAACGAGAAGACGCGCTCGCTGCTGCCCACGTTGATGATCGGCGCGCCTGTTTTGTCGCTACCCCAAGTGGGCTTGTAATCACGCACGATGCAGCGATTACCCGCTTGGCAGCGCGCGTTGACCCAGCGATTGTTTTCTCCAACCGTGAACGCTCCGCCGCGGCAAAACGCGATCGTTCCGCCCGGCGCCATCGTCTCGAAGGTCGCGCGTGCCTTTTCGTAACTACGCCATGGCGTGGCGGGGGTACCGCCGCTGTTCGTGTCGTTGCCGGGGACGCAGCCCTCAGCGGCGCCTTCCCCGCAGTCGCACACGTACTGAACAAAGCTTTTTGATTCCGCCGCAGGGCATGGATAGCTGACTTCGCCGACCGGTGCGGGAGGTGTACCGCCAGTGACGCCGCCGCCTGGCGCGCCTGGCGCGCCTGTGCCGCTATCTTCGTCGGAGCCATCAGACGCGCCCGATGCTTCGCCGTTGCTGGCGCCATTGTCGCCGCCTGGCTCGCCGTTGGTTGCTCCACCGTTTTCCGTACCGACGCGCGACTTAGGCTGACCGACGGTGCCGGAGCAGCCAACCAATGCAGCCAGTAAGGAGAGGGGGACCCAAATGGTTCGGTTATAATGCACGGTCGAAGACTATCCCGCGTCTGCGTGAGAGCCAAGTATGGAGGGCATGTAGGCGATGTGAGAGGGGAAGATTTTCCAAAGATCCCGAAGGGTTCGCTAAAACCACCAGCCGTTCTTTTTACGTCTTGGGGAGCTTAGCTGAGCCAGCACTGACTTTGCTCGCTGGCGAACCACACGGGAGGGGTCCCGCTTCTGCGCCGTCCGCAAGCGACCCACAATGCTCGGGCCGAGGTCGCGCAGGATCAAGGCGCGCGCCCGCGCATAGGATTTGTCGGTGCCGAGCGCCGCGATGGCGTTGCGTTGCACGCTTACTCTTGTTCTGAGATTTGGTTTTAGCTTCAACGCCTCGCGATAACGGGACAGCCCATCTCGGAAGAAGCCTTTTTCGAAGTACAGATCGCCGAGCATGTAAGCCAGCTCGGCGTTGCGCGGGTCGCGTCGCCGCAGCGCGCGCAAACCCGCGATCGCGTCGTCGATCTTGCGTTGCGCGACCAAGGCGCGAACGTCGGCTAGGGACTTGACGTTGCTGGATTCGTCTGCGGGCGCGGCCGCCTCCGAATCGACGGGATCATCGAGCTCGAGATCGGCCGCGGCCAAGTCTTCTTCGGTGATCTCATACAGGCCTGCATCGCTTGCGAGCCAACCTTCTGCGTCGGGCGCGGTAGCGGGCACTGTCGTCGGCTCCATCGCAGGTGCGAGCGCTTGCTCTGCCGCTTGATCCGGAGGCGTCTCCGCTGGCTTGTCCGCCTGCTTCGCAGCAGGTTCCGTCTGCGCCGCGATAGCCCGTGCCGCGTCTGGGGCGGACTGCGTGGTGCTGCGCAGCCAAATCCAAGCGATGCCGAGCAGCGCGATGGCCGCGACGATCGGGTAGGGTCGGCCTGATGGGGCGCGAGGCCTGACGACCGGCCCGGTGGTGCTGTCTCCCCGCGATGGGGAAATGCGTGGTGATGTGACCGCCAGCGTGGGCGCGAGCGCGAGCTCTTCGCTCGAGCGCTCGACGGCGACTTTGCCCGCGGCCTCCGGCACTGTGTCGAGCGCCTCGAGAAACTCTGCGGCCGTTTGATAACGCTGCTCAGGTTCCTTTTGGAGCGACCTTTCGATCACGGCTTCGAGCTCGGCCGATACTTTCATGCCGACGTCGGCGATGCGCGGAGCGGTCTTCTCGCGGTGCATGCGCAAGACGGCCATCGTGTCGGGTGCATCGAAGGGCTTCTCGCCGGTGAGAAGCTCGAACAGCACCACGCCGGTCGCGTAGAGATCGACGCGTAAATCCAGTTTGTCGCCGCGTGTCTGTTCGGGCGCCATGTACGAAGGCGTGCCGATCACGCCGGTTGTTGAGGGATCGCCCATGCCCGATGGGTCGTGCAGCTTCGCCAATCCGAAGTCGAAAATGCGTACGTGATCGCCCATGCCCGTGGCCTCGCCCAGCATGATATTTCCCGGCTTGATGTCGCGATGAACGATGCCTTGCTCGTGGGCGTGGGCGAGACCGGTCAAGATCTGCCGCGTGATTTGCACGGCACGTGGCGCGCTCAGCCGCTGCTGATCGAGGATCGTGCGCAGTGTGTCACCCGGTGCAAAGTCCATCACGATGTAAGGCGAATCCTGTACGCCGAAGTCGATGACTGACACGCAGCATGGATGCGAGAGACGGCTCATCGCTCGCGCCTCGCGATCAAACCGCGCCACGAATTTGGGCGAGCCCGCGTAGGGCGTATGTAAAAACTTAATCGCTACCGGTCGGTCTAGCTGCAGGCGCTGGCCGCGATACACGACGCCCATGCCGCCTTCGCCGAGCATGGCATCCACGCGATAGCGGCCGTTCAGTACCAGACCAATGCGCGGATCTATCTGCGTCGACGAATCCATGGATCAGCACCCAAGGTAACAGGTCATCGGCCGCGACCGAAGCTTTGGAGGCTTGCCGCGCGTAAGCGGAGAACTATTCGATTCTAGGAGACAGTGTCTTCGAGATCCGCATGGCCAGGCCCAACAGTCGATTGTACGCGCTAGTACATTGATCAATCCGGGTCCAATCCTGAGGTGAAAATCAGGGGTTCCTTGGTGCCAAAAAAGCGTTTTCTCTGCGAGCCACCGAACACCTACATCCCGCCCGCGCCGGCCCTGGGTTGTGGCACAACGCGTGCGATGAGCTCAGGACAAGGAGTACCCATGCCGAGCCAAAGCAGTACTGCGTCCTCATTTGAGGTCACCCCGACCACCGGGATCTTGCGCAGCAACCTCGCAGAAGAAACGACCGATGAATCGAGCTCCCCTGCTCACTCTGACATCGTCGAGTTGAGGCCAGCCGACCCTGTGGACGTAGCGCGCCCCTACGCGGAGGCACGTAAGCAAGCGATCCACGAGTTCGAGCGCACCTACGTCGAAGCGCTGCTCGTGCGTTGCGATGGCAACGTCTCTCGCGCCGCACGCGAGGCCAAGATCGACCGCGTGTACTTACATCGCTTGATCCGCCGCCATCGCGCCGAAACCAAGAAGCAAGCCTAAGGCGCAGGCGGTCGGCGTCGGCTTAAGGCTCGGCCGGTGCTGGACCTTCTGTTGGCTTGGTTGCGTCCGATGACGCGTCTGCGGGCGCGACGGCTTTCGCGCGTTTGGTGATCTCGAACTCCACTCGGCGGTTTTGTGCTTTGCCTTGGTCGCTGTCGTTTTCGGCGATCGGCTTGGTTTGCCCGAACCCATTCGACTTCAAACGGGAAGGTTCGATGCCTTTTCCGACAAGGTACTTGACCACTGACGCGGCACGTCGCTTGGACAGCTTCAGGTTTCTAGGCGCGCGGCCGACGTTGTCGGTATGGCCTTCGACGCTGACCTGTTCGACCTCGGGATGGCTTTCAAGACTCTCCGCCACTGCATCGAGCAGCGGGAAGGAGCGGGCCTGGATCACGTCCGAGTTATTGTCGAAGTAGACCATCTCTCCAATCTCGAGCTTGGTCTCGGTGACCTGCACGAGTGGGCAACCCGCGTTGGTCGCGAGGCCACGCTCCGTCGGGCACTTGTCATCGCGGTCGATGACACCATCGGAGTCGCGATCGCTCGGAGCGCAGCCGCCGTCTTCAGGCAGCCCTGGAATCAACGGACAGCGATCGTCGCGGTCGAGTACGCCATCCTTGTCGTTGTCCAAATCCGGAATGCCGTCTTCGTCCTGAAAACCGTCTTTGTCTTCCGGGTCGTTGGGCGCGCCGTCGTTCAAATCGGGAATCCCGTCGCCGTCGTTGTCCAAATCCGGAATGCCGTCTTCGTCCTGAAAACCGTCTTTGTCTTCCGGGTCGTTGGGCGCGCCGTCGTTCAAATCGGGGACACCGTCGTTGTCGTTGTCGGGATCAGGGCAGCCGTCTCGATCCTGAAAGCCGTCTCGGTCTTCTGGGACTTTCGGACAACCGTCTTGCGCATCGTCGATGCCATCGTCATCGAAGTCGACGTCCATCCCGGTGTAACCTATCGAGGCGTACAGACGATAGTAAGGTGCACCGATGCCGCGTACGATGCCGGTCCCCGCGCCCACCTGGGCAAGGAAGCCGTGGCTCACAATCCGCGGACCCGCGCGCCACTCGATCGGCACCTGACTTCTGTCGATGTTCCCGGCCGACGTGCCGACCCAGCCGTCAACCTCGGCGACCAAATGCAGCACGGAAACGAGCGGCGCGTCCACGCCCGCGCCCCACACAAAGGCGTCGTCGATTTCGTCTTCCGGGAGGTAATTCGTCGAAGGGCGAACCAGATAACCTAGGTTTGCGGCAAGACGCAGGTCGCCGGTCTTGTAGTCGATGGCGAGGCGCGGCTCGAAGCGGACCCCCTCGCTCATGAAGGCGTCCTTTTTGCCGGTCGGAAGAAACAGCGTGCCGATCAGGCCCAGGCCCAGGCCGCGGTGCTGCAGAAAGCGAATGCGGGGCACGAGCCTGAGATCGCCAGGGCCCATGTCCGCCTCGCCGCGATCGTCGTCGAGGTCGTTCAACGACACCAAGCGTGCAGGACCTCGGAACACGCTGCCCTCACTGGCTCGCTGCAGGGGCATGGCGGCGGAGAAGTCGAGCCAGCTTGCCAAGCCGACCGTGGCCATCAGGTTGAGGGACCCGATGGAGCCGATCAGATCACCTATCCGCTCGCGGTTCGCGTTCTCTGCGGCGAGAGGTCGACGCGCGTAGGAGACAAGCGCGTTCAGCTCCCATTCGCCCCATTCGTGCGTCTCGGTGCCGTACACGGAGAGGATGCTCGTGCGCTGCGATGCAGCAGGCGAGAAGTTTTCGATTGAAAACTTGTCATCCGCCGAGGCCCGCCCCGCCAACAACATGACTGCGCAACATGCGGCACGCAGAGCCAAACGCTCTCTCATTACAAATCCTCCCGGATCAACGGTTTGTGAAACGATCGCGCGCTGGGCCGGGTCTGGTCAATCGTCTTGACGAGGCTCACTTACGATTTCTGTGAACCGTCAGCTTGTGATCGACGCATTCTTCACGTGCTATCGCTCGGCATGGCTCTCAGCACGCTCGAGCGCATCGCGCGCCAAACGATCAAACGGTTTCTGTATTCGCAGCTCGCGCTGCTCGAAGCCTCCAAGCTTTTGCGCGGCGATAGTAAACCGCTGATTCGTTTTACGGTCGAAGGATGGCCGCCGTCGGTCTATTTCAACTTCCCGATTCGCGACGATAGGCTGGCCGCGCTCGGCGATGAGTTGCGACTACCTTCTGACCTCGTGCTTACAAAAGTGCGTTGCCGCAGCGGAGAAGAGCCGTTTTATGCGCTTACGCTGAACGTCTACCGCGTCTCGGGCTTGACCAATGGCTTGCGGGCGGAGTGGTCCGTGTACGTACGCGATGCCTCGGGCAAACCGCGGTATTTGGTGATCGAGGCGCGCGCAAGTCAGCCCTCCATGGATCCTGTCGACCTGATCACACGCGCCAGTCGCATCGAGCATGCATTGATCGACGGGCGTTTAACCACCTGTGTCGACTCCGACGGCGCCACCTTCAACGCGCGCTTGCTACTGCCCGAGCCCGAACACGCCAAGCTGTTCGCCAGCGCCAACGAGTGGGTGGAAGCCAATGACTTCATCTACTGGCGCAATGGCGTGTGCGACCGTGCATTCTACGACGGTGCGCTTGCCAATGGTAAGATGTGGGAGCTCGATTGTAACGAAGCTGAGCTTGTCGATCATTCGCACTGGGCACGCTACGTCGCTGAGCGACCCCAGCACATCGTGCTGCTCGCAGGCGCGGTGGAGCTTGTGATCTCGCCCTGGTGGAACGTGTAGATTGGCCGCGGAGCGAAGCCTCTCGATCCACCAATAGCGCTTTCCCGGTGCTGTAGAGCGCCTTGACACGCTTGAACGGGCTGACCATGCTGCGCCTCGATTCTGGGTCGACGCTCGCTTTATTGGGCATCGATAGGTGGTCGTAGTGCCACCAAAGGGAAGTCGGTCAAAAGCCGACGCGGACCCGCCACGGTAGAGGGCTGAATACCCGACCACTATGCCACTGGTGTTGCATCGCAACGCTGGGAAGGCGGTCGGGGGCTAGGGCTCCAAGCCCGGAAACCTGCCCAGCTGTCGTAGTGACTCCTAGTGCCTCGGGGATGGCTAGGGAGGACGAATCGCACTCACGTGGTGCGCCCGTTTTCCAAGTTCGATCCGCCGAAGCACATGCCACCGAAGGCTGTGCCGTTGTATGGATCGACCCTCCCACCTGCTGTGCTGCGTGCTGTGCTACGTGCTGCTCACGAGCAGCCTAGCCGCGCATGCGCAAGAGGCCTTGGGGGCGCGCGCCTCGGTAGAGCGGCCGCTCGCTGCACGAAACGAAGAAGACGCGACGGCCAGCGCAACCACGGTTGAAGTGCAGGGGCGCCCCATGGCCCTCGAGACGCTGCGCGACGTCATGCTCGAAGTGCCGGCCGCGTTGTCTCTTGCCAGCGGCGGTTATGGCTCATTTTCCAGTGTGTCCTTGCGCGGCAGTGATCTCGGTCAAACCGTCTGGGTACTCGGCGATGTCCCGCTCAATAGCCCGGATACCGGTGCATTCGACATGTCCTTGCTGCCGGTCTCGATGGTGGATCGCATCGAGGTCTATCGCGGCGGCGCACCTCTGTGGCTCGGTCAAGGCAGCATCGGCGGGGTCGTGCGCGTGGTGCCGCGCGAAGAAGACGGTACTGGCGGTGGCGCTCAGCTCGGGATCGGGTCTTACGGTCTTTACGAGCTGCGCGGACATGGCTACGTGTCCAACCACGGCAAGCGCCCGATCGCGCTCTATTCTGGTATTCAGGCAACGAGCAGCCGGGGGAACTTCCCTTACCTGGATGATAACGGCTCGCGCTCCAACCCCAGCGACGACGTCGAACGGCGCATCCGCAACGCTCAGATTCAAGACGGCGCAGGGCTCTTTCATCTGCGCGTGGGGCTCGGACGTGGCCACCTCGATAGTGTTTTCTATGGCTTTGAGCGCACGGGTGGTGCGCCCGGCGCTGCAGGAGCCAGCAAAAATGCCCGCCATACGCGGCGGCAGCTACGACGCGGGCTATTGACCACGGCCTACACGCTCGAGCGCACGCGGGCCAGACAGCGGGTGTATCGCCTCCAATTGCTGGCAAGTGCCCAAGCGGAGGACCGGCAATTTGACGACCGCTATGCGGAGCTCGGTCTTGGGGGGCCCCGGGCGCTCACTCAGATCTTTTGGCGCGGCTACGGACGCGCTGCTGCAAGCTACCTGATCTTACCGTTCTTGGAAGTGACCGGCACAGCCTCCTACGCAGGTGACCGTTTCGAGGACGAAGACAAACGTCGCCCGACACCCGCGGGACCCTCGACGCGCGCGACTGAAGCGCTGGCCGCCGAGCTGCGCGTGTTCGGACGCGTGTTCGGCGTGCGCTCTGAGTTGCGCGGCTCGGCGCGCGGCGAGTGGAGCCAAAGCGAGCTCCAAACGCTTCGTATCAGCCGCGCATCGCAGGAAAAACAAGCGCTATTTAGCGGCGTGTACCGGCTGTCCGCGGTCGTCGAGCCGACGGCGGGCCTGAGTGTGCGTAGCGCGATCGGCACCGGACGCCGCATCCCTTCCATGGTGGAGCTGTTCGGAGACGGGGGGGCACTGCGTCCGAATCCAGATCTCGTGCCTGAACAAGGGCGTTACGTCGATGCAGGCTTCGTGCTGAGTGGTGCTGTTGACGACCTGTGCGCAAGCCTCGAGGCGAACGGCTTCTTGCAGCACGTCGACCATAAGATCTCCTATGTCAGTACCAATCAGTTCGAATCCGAGGCTATTAACTTTGGTCGCGCTGATGTGCGTGGCGTGGAGCTCGGCGCAGACGCGGCCTATCGGCGAGTACTCAGGCTCGTGGGCGCGACTACTGTCATGCAGACGGAGGCAGATAACGCACGGCAGCTTCCGAGGCAGCCGAAGCTGAAGTTATATGGACGCGCCGAAAGCAGCGTGTTTCCTCGCGGCGCCGTCGATCGACTCACCTTTTTCGGGACGGTCGATCACGTCTCCACGGCCTACTTCGACAAGGCCAATCAAGCACTGCGCACGCCCTTTACCCATGTCGGTTTGGGCGCAGCACTCGCCTTTTGGCACGAACGTCTCGAGGTCAGCGCCAGGGTCGCAGATCTGCTCGACGCGCGTGGCCAGGACTACCTGCACTTTCCCCTTCCGGGGCGCTTCTTTGCTTTATCAGTCAGCATTCGAGAGGAACGTCTATGACACGCACAAATACAGTAAGAATTGTTTTAGCGATCGCGCTAGGCGCGGCGGGCGCTTGCAACGACGTCGCAGATACGGGTATCGATGAACTGGACCTTCCCGATGCAGGCGATAGCGATGCAGACGCTGACGATGCCGGAATCAGCGATGCGGGACCAGCCGACCTGAGCGGCAAGCCAAGCTTTGCGGTGTCGCTCTCCGACTACGAAAGCGCGGGCGTTGCGATCATGGACGGGGAAGGTAAGGTTCTGAGCCCGAAGTACATCAGCTCCGGTACCGAGGTTTCAGGTCTAAGCAGCGCGCTCCATGGGGACATCACCCTGCCGACCCAGCCGTGCCAGCAAGGTCTGTTGACGGTGGTGGCGCGTTCAGGAGGCGATTACATCCTTCAAGTCGATCTGAAACAAAGTAAGGTTGTACGTCAGATTGCGACGCAGGGCGCGGCGGGCGAAGCCGCTTACAAGTCCAATCCCCAGGATATTCTGTGTCTCGGGGACGGGCAGGCGCTCGTCTCTCGTTTTGCGCCGAACCTCGATCCGAACGCCAGTGAGCTCGACTTAGGCGACGACATCCTGCGCATGAATCTGGAGAGCGAAGAACGTAAGTCGCGCATCGACCTCACGGCCATGCGGGGGCTGGTCGAGGGCGTGGATGCGGACGGCAATGCTGAGCAGCAGACTGCTTACGCCCGCCCGGGATCGATTGTACGCGTGGGAGACCACGCAGTCGTCGCGTTAGCGCGATTGACTAAGTCCTACGTCGCCGCCGAAGGCATGCTCGCCATCGTTGATCTCAAGACAGACAAAGTCACCGGTTTCGAACTGCCCACCTTGCGCAACTGCGCAGTGCTGGTGCCTGTCGCAGACCGGGACGACGCTGTCGTATTGAGCTGTGCCGGTAGCCCGTACGGAGCAGCCGCTACGGCAGGCCTATTGCTCGTGAGCGTCGATGCTGACGGTAAGGCCAAGGTCGAGCAGACGTATCAGGCAGACGCGAAGCTGCCCGTGATCTACGCAGCGCCTGTCTCCATCGGTGGCACGCGCGTGGTTGCCGTCGCCACCGGTAGCTTCAAGGCGATGACGCCCGATACGGCGTACGTCATCGACCTCGACAACGGGGAGACCACGGAGCTCATCATGTCCGGCTCGGCCGGCGAGCTCGGCGTCGGTGCCGGTGGCGCCTACCGTCCTGATACCGGCTTGCTCGCGATTCCCGATGGCGGCAAAGGCATCCATCTGTTCGAGGTGAGCGACGACGACGTAAAGGAGACGAAGCTGCTTCCCTTTGACCAGGCGCTGCCCGTGCGAGGCATTCGTCCGCTTGTGACGTTCTGAACGTTTGGACAAACCCTCCGCCGAGGTCGTGAAACCCCTGGACGCTCCAAGTTGGCGCGTGTAGAGTTTGTTCATACCACGAGAGAGGTTTGTTCATGCTTGACGACAGCATCGTTCCGGCGCTTGGCGCAGCTTACGGCCGCGTCAACGGTCACGCCTCGAAGAGCACGCGAGACCAAGCGCTGGAGCACGTTCGCGCGCTGCTCAAGTTTCTTGGCGACGACCCCGAACGCGAGGGACTACGCGAGACACCGGACCGGGTGCTTCGCTCCTATGAAGAACAGTTCGCTGGCTACAAGCAAGACCCGGGCGAATACCTGAAGAAGACGTTCGAAGAAGTCGCGGGTTATGACGAGCTTGTGCTGGTGAGCGACATCGAAATCGCAAGCCATTGCGAGCACCACATGGTGCCGTTCATCGGTAAGGCCCATGTCGCGTACATCCCGAATGGACGCGTCGTGGGACTGAGTAAGTTAGCCCGCGTCGTGGACGTGTTCGCCAAGCGCTTGCAGGTGCAAGAGAAGCTTACCGCCCAAGTCGCGGATGCCATTCAGACACACCTTGAGCCGCAAGGCGTCGCCGTGATCATTCAATGCCAACACTTTTGCATGTGTCATCGCGGCGTGCGCAAGCCGAGCGCGTGGACGACCACAAGCAAACTGCATGGCGTCTTTCTCAAGGATCCGGCAGCGCGCATGGAGCTTTTGACACTGATTGGCATGCAGCGGGATATCGGACGTAGTCCCTAAGGACTGACTGCAGCGGCCATCGCGCCCGCTCAAGCTGTAGGTCGTTTTTTTCGTGTCAACGGGCGACCAAAAGGTGCTATCCCCCATTTCCACGCTCGAGTTTGAAACGTGTTCGAGCAGAAGGTTAAGGAGACGCCAATGGGAGTGAAGTTCCTATCTGATGAGTGGTTCGCGAAGGTCAAAGAGCTGACTGACGACGCGGGCGAGATCGAGATCCCCGGGCCCCTCAAGGATCTGACCTTCAACATGACCGTCACCATGGATGGCGGCGAAGAGAAGAAGATCCACATGCACGCTGGCGTGTTCGGCCAAGGCCACAAGGACGCTCCCGTCACCGTGATCGTGCCAGCCGACCTTGCGCAGAAGATCTTCATCGAAGGCGACCAGCAGGCAGGCATGCAGGCGTTCATGAGCGGTCAGATGCGGGTCGAAGGCGACGTCACCAAGCTCATGGTCCTGCAGAGCGTGCAGCCCAGCGATGACATGAAAGACCTGATGGCCGAGATCAAGTCTGCAACAGACTGAGCAAAAAGCGCTCACTAGGCGCTGGCAGCTGCCAAGCACGTAAGTACGCTAGCGAATAGTAAGGTAGAGGCTCGGAGCTTTCCGGGCCTTTTTCTTTGATGCGACGGGAGCTCCATGCAAAGCGTAGTACCTCAAGAATGGCCGCGCTCCCTGGGCATCTCCGAGTCCGCAATCGCGCTCTACCAAGCGAGCGACGTCATCGATCTCCACGTCGATACGTTCATCTGGCGGCGCATTTTCGGCTACGACTTGAACAAGGCGCATGGGACGGGCCTACTCGATGCGCGCATCTTTGGGCAGGCCGATCTGCCACGGGTGATAGACGCAGGTCTGTCGGGCGCTCACTGGGTTATCACCACCAACCCGCTGCGCACGCGGCGCGGCAAGCGCGACACGTTCTTTGCGAACCTGGAGACGCTGTGCAGCCAGCTTACCCAAGGCGGTCAGGCCGAAATCGTAAGCACCACCAGCGGCTATCGTGCGGCGCGGGCCCGCGGCAAACACGCGGCTTTCATCGCCGTGCAGGGTGGTAACGCGCTCGAGCAAGACCTAACAGATATCGATCGCCTTTCGGACGGCCGTTTGGTGCGCGTCACGCTCGTGCACTTCACCCGCTCGCGCATCGGCGCCGCGGCCTTGCCATCCCTGCTCGTGCGCGGAAGTCGCAGGCTTACGGACTTTGGGGCGGACTTTGTCCGTGCCTTGAATCGACAGCGTATATTCGTCGACCTCGCGCACATCAGCCGCGAGGGATTTGACGACGTGCTCAAGGTACATGATGCGAGCCAGCCGCTGTTGATCACGCACACTGGCGTCGACGCCGTGTATCCGCACTGGCGCAACGCAACCGACGATCAGCTGCGCGCGGTCGCGGCGACGGGCGGTGTCGTGGGTGTGATGTTCCAGGGCCAGTTCTTGGGCAAGGGGCAGGTCAGCGCCGCGCACGTGGTCGACCACTTACAGCACATCATCGAGCTCGTAGGTGAGGACCACGCCGCACTCGGCAGTGACTTCGATGGTGCGATCATTCCGCCGCGCGACCTGAAAAGCGTGCTCGATCTGCCGCGCTTGGTGGAGCTCATGATCCGTCGCGGTTTCGGCGACCGGGCGATCAAGAAAATCCTGGGCCAGAATTTCTTGCGCGCGCTCACGTTACTGCGCGGGTGATTCAGAACAGCGAAATCA
>JBBSJC010000122.1:0-16618 GCA_038257655.1 Polyangiales bacterium
GGCCGCCTGTCACCTCTTTGACGCGCTCTGCGAACAGCTCCGCGTCGGTGACGATGCCGTGCTTGAGTCCCAACGGTTTGCAGCGTTCGAGCTTGTCGGCCTTGCGTGAGGTGCCGATGGGAATCGCCCCTGTTGCGCACGCCAGCTGCAGTGCAGCGGTTCCCACGCCGCTGCCCACGGCGTGAATCAACACGTGTTGTCCAATACTCAGGTCCGCCTGCAGAAACAATGCATCGAAGGCGGTCATGAACACTTCTGGCACCGCGGCAGCATCGAGCAAGCTCATGCCATGCGGGATGCGCATGACTTCGCGTTCATGGGCCACGAGATGCGTCGCCATCGCGGCCCCGGCGCTGATACCCATCACGGCGTCGCCCTCGCGTAGGCCTTTCACGGCGGCGCCGCAGGCTGCGACATGGCCGGCAAACTCCAATCCGGGCACGTCTGGCGCGACACCGGGCGGGGCGGGGTAGACGCCCTTCCGCTGCAGAATGTCCGCGCGATTGAGGCCTGCCGCCGCGATCTGCATGAGGATTTCAGTGGGGCCGGGATCGCGTACTTCGATCGAGCCGAAGCTCAACGTCTCTGGACCGCCTGCGCCTTGGATACGAACTGCTTGAGCTTGAGTCGACATCACACAAGCGTTGCGGCTGTCTTACACGCCGGCAAGGCGCTTCGCGCCGGCTTTGGACGATGCCTTAGGAGACGTACGCGTCGCGCAGGGAGCAACCAAGGCGAGTGAGCAGTCGGCAGAGCGCGTCGGAGCTTATCGGGGTCTCTAGCATGCCGTCTACCTCGCCCGTGGCTTCCGCTACCCACAATGCAGCCACCTCCGACGGCTCCCCCACGAGTACGCGGCGGATGTGAGGGTGGTTATGCCCGATGAATTCCAAGAGCTCAAGACTCGGTAAGGTCGACTCCGATACGTCGATGAATGCACTGCCGACCAAGTCGCCCTCTTCGATCAGCAGCTGTACGGCATCTAGGGCGGTGCCTACACCGATCGCGCGCTGCCCGAGCTCGCGCAAGTTACTGACGAGTTGGCTTCTCAGGGCATATCGCGGCTCGATCACCAGCGCGATGCGCCGCACATTCGGATCGACTTCGTTCGTGATCGCTTCGAACACGAGCTCTTGAATGCAGTCTTCCGCGCGCGGGGTAGGCTGCTCGAACGACAGACCTACGATCTTGCCCTGGGACCGCTTCACCCGTGCGCCCAGAGCCAGCGCAGTGCGGTGCGGCAAATGCAGCATGACATCGACTTGCTCACCTATCGGACGCGTGGCGCCCCCTTGTAGCAAACAGCCGCCGATCGATAGGTCACGCAGGTCGTACTGCCCGCGTAGCTCGCCCTTGCTCCAAATCGTGGCGCGAGCTGGAACATGCACACGGAACGAACGCCTTCGGTCGCCAAGTGAGTTGCGTGCCTGTTTGGCCGCTCTCTCTGCATCGCGCTCCATCCTCGGATGTAACTGGCCCATGACATGTCCTCTCGTATTGGTTGCTTCGTTCCCCGTTCTCCCCGCTTCAAGGGGCAGATTAGACCCATCGTGTGGCAGCGCGTAAGCACCATTTGACGCCTAAAAATAGCCGCAAGCGCGCATGCTTTCCCGTCGTGGGATACACGCGATATATACAGCTATGAAATCTCAGATCTTTGCCGGTTTAGTGAGCTGACAAGTGATCTGAATCGACGGCGCCGGTTAACAATGTACAGCCTGTAAAAAATACAGTTGTAGGCAAAATCTGCCGGCCTAACGCGGAGCGCAAGCGCGACTGTGGCCTGAGCGCGCGCCACCTGTTTGGCCCGCTGCTCGCGCCTCAGGCCGATTCGTAATCGACCAAGTAGGAGCCCTCGAGCACGCCCGTTAGGAACTTTTTAACTTCGACGTGAACCGGATGTTCGGCGTATTCGCGCAGCCCTTCGATGTCATCGAAACGTGTGACAAGGGCTAGATCGAGCGCGCGTTCGGAGGCCACGCAGTTGTCGCCCACTTCCAGATGGCGCAGCGCGTCCACCTTGCCGACCATGCTGTATAACAAGTCGCGCGCGCGGGCGACGTTGTCTTCCTTGTTCTCGCTTTTGAACTTCATGAGGACGACATGGGTGATCACAAGGCTCTCCTCGTTCAGATAGGCCGGCGTTTGTTGTGCATCGGGAGGGGTCAGGCGTCGATGCGTTTCGCCACGACAATACGCTCGTCGGGGACGATCAGCGCGGGTGAAGCGCGTGAATTTGGGTAGATGCCTCGCTCTTGGGCCGCGTCCAGGGGAAGCCTATCAGACTGCACGACCAGACCGCGCTGGGACAGCTCGTCCTCGATCTTCTGAGACGTAAACGTACATCGCACCGGCTCCGAGATGGCAGACAGTAAGCCCATGCCGAAGCGCGCCACGACCGGACCTACGTTTGCCAGTTTTGGCGTGACGTAGGTCGTGATCACCACGCTGCCGGGGGCAGTCGCGCGAGCAATCGCATCCAGGCTGGCCGTGACGGCTGACCTACGCAGATACATGGTCACGCCTTCCCAAATCCATACGCTTGGCTTTGAGACATCGAAGGCAACGGTAGTCAGCGCTTGTTCCAACGTGACTTTCTCGAAGTCGCAGGCCGCATAACGGACTTCGCGGGTCGCGGGCACGAGAAGCTGCGCGCGCGCTCGTTTGTAGCCCTGCGTGCTTGGATGATCGACTTCGAACACCACGGCATCACGTGCGGCATGGACACGATAAGCGCGTGCATCGAGACCCGCACCCAGCAGCACGATTTGATCGATACCTTCGGCGAGCGCTGCGTCCAAAGCCTGGTCGATCAGATAGGTGCGAAAGGCGAGGTGGTCGATCAGGCCTAAGCTAGCAAAGCGAAGCAGCTGAAGTGCGCTTTGCGGCCGTGGAGTGCCATCCGCGTCTTGAATGAGCAGCGTCACAGCGCTTGGTAAGAGTGCCTGAGCGGTAAGGTCCGGACAGACCGCTGACAGCTCGTGCTCATAGGCAGCAACGGCGCGGGCAAATGCGACCCAGATGGCAGTCAGGCTTGGTTGTCCTTCGCGCACGATGGCCTCACAGGTTTCTCAACGCGGATCGCTGGCTCGCGGCTGATGGCGGTCGACTATAGTGCAGCGCGCTGGTGCTGGTTTCCCGAACGAGCTAGAAAACCCCATGACGTCGCGCTTTGGCCGGCTTTTTAGCATCACCACCTTCGGCGAATCCCACGGCGGAGGCGTCGGCGTGGTCGTCGATGGCTGTCCGGCTGGGCACGCCTTTGCGCTCGAGCCTATCCAAGCCCAACTCGATCGAAGGCGTCCCGGTCAGAGCGCGCTGACCTCGCCCCGCGACGAAAAGGACCGCGTCGAAGTATTGAGCGGCCTGGACCCGGACACGGGACGCACCTTGGGTACGTCGATCGCTTTGCTCGTGCGCAACGAAAACCAGAAGAGTAAGGACTACGGGAACCTGGCGCGGCTCTATCGTCCGTCGCATGCGGACTTCACCTACGAGGCAAAGTACGGCTTACGTGCCGTGCCCGGTGGTGGTCGCGCTTCGGCCCGCGAAACAATAGGTAGGGTGGCAGCGGGGGCCCTCGCCGAGCAGCTGCTGGAAACGCTGGCACAAGTGTCGATAGTGGCCTGGGTGTCGAGCGTGGCCGACATCGAAGCGCCGCTGCCCGACGAGAGCACGATCAGTCGCGAGCTTGTCGATCAGAATGACGTGCGCTGTCCGGACCCGGCTGCGGCCCAGCGCATGATCGAGGCGATCGAGGCGGCCCGTAAGGATCGCGACAGCGTCGGGGGTGTGATCCGCTGTGTCGTGCGCAACGTTCCAGTCGGCCTGGGTGAGCCGGTGTTTGACAAGCTCACGGCAGACCTCGCCAAGGCGATGCTGAGCTTGCCGGCCACGCGCGGTTTCGAAGTGGGCGAAGGCTTTGCCGCGACGCGCATGCGCGGCTCGCAGCACAACGACCCGTACTCGTTCGAGGCCGGGCGCGTGCGCGCAAAAGACAATCGCAGCGGCGGTATCCAGGGCGGAATCTCGAATGGTGAACCCTTACGGTTTGCAGTCGCGTTCAAGCCCGTCGCGACCATCTTCAAGGCGCAGGATACGGTCACCCGTGAGGGCGAGGCGGTCAGGTTCGAGGCCAAAGGCCGCCATGACCCCTGCGTGTTGCCGCGCGCGGTACCGATGGTCGAAGCGATGACCGCCTTGGTGCTGATCGATCACGTGCTTCGGCAACGCGCAGCTCGGCTCTAATCGCGCCATGCAGACCGCACACGACTTTCTAGGAGGCGTCTTTAGCGAACAAATCGCGGGCGGACGCGCGGGAGCAACCGTTTCACTCGGCTCGGGCGCCGTGATCGCAGTCACGTCCGAGGGACAGCTATTTCGCGTGCCCTTTGCGGGCTGTCAGCTCGAGCGGGGCGGATCGAGTGATCGCATGTGGTTCTGTCGGACAAGCGATCGCAGTCTAACTATCTTCTGCGAAGCGCCCGGCTTCTTTGATGCGCTTGAGAGTGCAGCGCGACGCGAGCTGGGTCCGCAACTTGAACGTCTGCACGCCGAGCAGCGTGCGCAAACCCGGCGCGGTCTTTGGTTGTGGGGAGGGGCGCTGTTGTTTCTGCTCGTGGTAGGCGTCGGCGGCTATCTGGGACTCAAGCAGGCGGGGCGCGCCAGTATTCAGATGCTGCCCCGTTCGGTCGATGAGCAGCTGGGTGAGCTTGCGCGTGACAACATGAATTTGGGCGGCCCGGTCGTGAAGGACCCGGTCCTCACGGGGGCCGTGGAGCAAATGGTCAAGCGACTTACCCAGCACGGAGCGGACGGTTTCAAGTTTCGTGTGCGGGTCGTCGATGCCTCCACCGTCAATGCCTTTGCCCTGCCCGGCGGTTACATCGTGGTGTACACAGGGCTGCTGCGCGCGGCGGAGACTCCCGAGCAGGTGGCAGGCGTGCTCGCCCACGAGATTTCCCATGTGACGCGCCGCCACGGCATGCAGCGGATCGCCCAATCGTTAGGCGTGATCGCGGGCATCCAGTTGTTGTTTGGTGATGTGAGCGGCTTGGCGGCGGTCGCCGTGGAAGTGCTGCGCGAAGGGGCGCTCAGCAGCTACGGGCGTGAAGCGGAGCAGCAAGCGGACATGGACGCTGTACGTCGCCTGGCCCGCGCATCGATCGATCCGCGCGCCCTCGCGAGCTTCTTCAAGGTTTTGCAAGACGAACAAGCGGGAGCGCTGAGCATGCCGGAGTTTCTCGCGACCCATCCGGATCTCGATAGGCGGATCAAAGAGGTCAACGCCGCGGCGGCACGCAGCGGATTCGCGAAGACTCAGCCTTTTGCGCTAAGTTGGCCCGAGGTGCAAAAGCATGCAGGTCGTGGGCAGGTGACTGGAGGTACTGGTGCAGATTGAGATCCGCAATCGACCCTCGTTTGCAAACGTGCTTGTGCGTTTGGCCCAGGGCGATCGCATCGTGGCCGAGTCCGACGCCATGGCGAGCATGTCGAGCAGCATCCGCGTGCGCACCCGCTGGAATGGCGGCTTTTTCGCGGCAATTATGCGACGAATATTCGGCGGAGAGTCGCTGTTCATCAATGAGTTTTCGACTGCGACCCACGGCGACCTGGTGCTGACCCAGCCGATGCCTGGCGACATCGAGTGCCTCGAGCTGAAGGGACAATCGTTGTACCTGCAGGCCGGCGCCTTCGTCGCCTGCGATCCCGACGTGCAGCTGAGCCTCAGCTACGCCGGACTGCGCAGCATGATCGGCCGTGAGGGCTTATTTCGTCTGCGCGTCAGCGGCCAGGGTCGCGTTTGGTTCGGTGCTTACGGTGGCATCATCGCCAAGCACGTCGAAGGTGAGTACATCGTCGACTCGGGCCACCTCGTCGCCTACGAGCCGTCCGTGCAGCTGCGCTTGGGCATGGCGGGCTCCTTCTTTTCGAGTCTGTTCAGCGGTGAAGGCATTGTGATGCGCATGCGCGGTCCGGGTCGCATCTACCTGCAGACCCGCTCGATCGAAGGTCTTGCTGCCTGGGTCAACAATCACCTCTGAGGAGCTCCGCCGATGCAGACAGAAATTCTCGCGCGGCCCTCGGCCTCGGTCGCCAAGCTGACACTCGATGCGGGCGAAATGGTTACCTGCGAAGTCGGCGCGATGATCGCGATGTCGACTGGTCTGCACGTGCAAACGACCGCACACAAAAAGGGTGGCGGAGGTTTGTGGGCCGGCGTCAAGCGCATGGCCGCGGGCGAAAACTTCTTTCTCAATCAGTTTACGGCTCAGCAAGACCGGCAGACCCTGATCATCGGTCCCGGCGTCTCCGGCGACGTCATCCAACACCGGCTCACCGGCGGCACCTTGATCGTGCAAGGCTCAAGCTGGCTCGGTTCGGGTCCCGGCGTGCAGATCGATGCAAGCTTTCAAGGCCTGTCCAATGCGCTGTTTAGCGGGGAGGGCATGTTTTGGGTCAAGTGCAGCGGCCACGGCGAGCTGTTCTTGAATAGCTTCGGTGCCATCTACGAGATCGACGTCACCGACACGCACATTGTCGACTCAGGTCACATCGTTGGCTTTGAAGACACGCTGCAGTTCAGCATGGGTAAGCTCGGAGATAGCTGGATCGACAGCTTCTTGAGCGGAGAGGGCCTGGTCTGTCACTTCAAAGGGCAGGGTAAGCTCTACTGTCAGAGTCATAATCCGCCGAGCTTTGGTCAGCTGCTCGGCCCCATGCTCAAGCCACGCTGAGGTAACCTCGATGGACAGCATAAACTTTGATATTCTGCAGCAGCCTGACTTCGCCATGCTGCGCGTGAAGTTGCGACAGGGACAGCGCATATTCTCTGAGCCCTCGGCCATGGCCAGCATGGACCCTTCGATCGGTCTGAAGGCAGGGCTCAAGGGCGGCCTGCTCCGCAGCGTCGGTCGCATGTTTGCGGGCGAGAGCCTGATCATGAGCACCTTCACCGCCGAGCGCGGCGCGGGCGAAGTCATGTTTGCGCCGGGGCCTGCTGGAGACGTCGTGCACTATCCTCTGACAGGGGGGCGCCTGATGCTGCAACGCGGTGCTTATCTTGCCCATAGCGACGGCGTCGACGTGAGCGCAAAATGGGAAGGTGCCCGTGGATTCTTTTCGGGACAGGGGCTGGTGCTGCTCGCCGCAACCGGCGCAGGGGACGTGTTTTTCAACGCCTACGGCGCGGTGCTGCCCATCGACGTGACGTACGACTTCATGGTCGACACCGGCTACGTGGTCGCATTCGAAGACACCTTGAAGTACGAGGTTTCGGTACTGCCAGGTTTGGGGCTGGGCGGGCGGATCAAATCATTCTTCTTCGGCGGCGAAGGCTTGGTCGTACGCTTCTCTGGGCAAGGTAAGGTTTGGGTGCAGACCCGCACTGTCAACCCGTTCTTGAGCTTCGTCTATCCTTACCGTCCACAAAAGAAGAGCGACTAAAGCGCCCGCCGTCGCTTGTTGCTAGAACGTGTTTCACATATGATCGACCCCGTGAAAGCCCCTGAAGATATCGGTCCGCTTTGCCTGGTGACGGGCGGTGCGGGCTTTTTTGGTCGCGTGCTCGTGCGCAGGTTACTCGACGAGGGATATCGCGTACGCGTGCTCGATTTGGCAGCACACCCGGACCTCGATCCGCGCGCGCAACTGCTGCAGGGGGATTTGCGAGATCCAGCGCTGGTAGCGCGGGCCGTGCAAGGGGTAGGCACCGTCTTTCACGGCGCATCGCTCATTTATCTTTCGGGTGTGGCGAGCGCCGCCACTCGCAAGCGCGTGATCGACGTCAACATCGGGGGTACGCAAAACATCATCGATGCGTGTCGCGCTTCTTTCGTGAAGCGGCTTGTGTACACGAGCAGCAACAACGTGGTGTTCGACCGCGAGATCGTCAACGGCGACGAGACCGAAGCTTACGCCACCAACTACTTTGATCTGTATACCGAGACCAAGATCGGTTCGGAAAAGCGTGTGCTTCACGCGGGCAAAACAGGTGACCTGCACACCTGCGCGCTGCGGCCCGGAGGCATCTGGGGCCCGTCTGGCGGCGGGGTCATGATCGACACGGTGCTCGACCAAATCGCCAAAGGTAATTTCGTCGCGCGCATCGGACAGGGCTCGCTCGCTGACAACACCCATGTGGACAATCTCGCGGAGGGACATCTGCTAGCGGCACGCGCCCTGCGTGAGAAGCCCGAGCTCGTGAGCGGACAGGCTTACTTCATCACCGATGATGAGCCGATGGACCCGGTCGATTGGTTTGGTCCACTAGTCGAAGCGCTGGGCTACCGCTTGCCGCAGCGGCGCATTCCCGCTTGGCTGATGTACGGTGTCGCCTACGGGATGGAGTGGTCACACAGGCTCGGTGGGCCCAAGCCGATGGTCACGCGCATCGAGGTGCTCAAGGTGACGCGCAGTCACTCGTTCCGCATCGACAAAGCCCGCGAGCACTTGGGGTACGAGCCGCGCATCAAGAGCCGTGAGGGCTTGCTTGGCTGTGTGGACTACGCGCGTCAGTATTTGGCCGCGCGCGGTGCGCTCAGTTCGCAAACGTCGCCAAGATAAAGCGCGCCAGGTCCTCTGCGCAGGTCCGGTCGCAGGAGTTGGCATTGCGCGGGGGCATGCTCGAGTCGATCTTGCTGACCAAACCGTCAAAGGGTCTGTTGTCTGTGAGCGACGGTGCAGAAGCGCCTGTTCCCCTCGCTCCGTGGCAGCCGGCGCACATCGCAGGGTAGAGGGCCGCGCCTCGCTCCAGTGAAGCCGCTTCCGCGTCATCGCCCGAAGGCGGTGGTGGGGGCGCCGGCGGTGGCGTAGGGGGAGGCTGTGCCACGCCTGCATCCTGCGAGCCAGGCGGCAGCGATGCATCTGGGTTGCCCGTGGATCCAGGCGGCGGATTGCTTACGGGTGGATCATCGTCGTTGCCGCCGTTAGATGTTCCGTCATCCACGGGCTCCGCCCCGGGTGCCGAAGCATCCTCATCGTATGCGTCCGAGTCAGGATCCGCATTGGGATCGACTGCAGTCGCGGGACTCTCTTCTTGCTCATAGCCGGGGCCGTCTACAGTTCCGATGCAGCCGACTCCCAGCAGGCAGAGAGTGACGCAAATGCTCCAGACGGCGCGAATGTTTGAAGAACGCATGCCCTTACGTCTGCTGCGAGCCGCGAAACGGGTCGTGTAGGGTTGCCGGCTACGCATGGCTCCGGCACCATGACTTGCTGCGGCGCGCGTGCGCCCGAGAGGAGTCGTGGGAATGAGCTCAGCGAGTGTGACCGGCACCGAGGCGCGACCGAATCAGTTCGAGATCAAGAGCCCTGCGACTGGCGAGCTACTCGGTACACTCCCAGTCCACAGCCAAGAAGACGTCAACGCGGCCGTGGCTCGTGCGCGTCGCTCCGCGCAGGTTTGGTCTGCGCTGAGTCATGGCGAGCGCAGGTCGCACTTGCTCGATTATCGACGCGAGATTGTGCGGCGCATGGATGACATCATCGACACGGTGCACCGGGAGAACGGTAAGCCGCGTGCAGACGCCGCCGCTGAGCTGCTGCTCGTCGTCAATCATCTGACGCATGCGGCCAACCGCGCCGAGGTGTTGTTCGCACCGCGCAGCGTGTCGGCAGGGATGCTCGCCAACTTCAAGGCGAAGGTGAGTTACCACCCTTACGGTGTGATCGGCGTGATCGGACCTTGGAACTATCCGATCTTCACGCCCATGGGATCGATCGGATATGCGCTCGCCGCAGGCAACACAGTCGTGTTCAAGCCGAGCGAGCTGACGCCGTTGAGCGGAAAGCTGCTGGTCGAATGCGCTCAGGCTGCGATTCCGATTCCCGATGTGCTGCAGCTCGTGACCGGCTTTGGAGAAACGGGCGGCGCGCTCGCACGCTCCAAAGTCGACAAGATCGCGTTCACGGGCTCTTCGAATACGGGGCGGCGCGTGATGGTGGCCGCCGCAGAAAATCTGACGCCGGTCGTGCTCGAGCTTGGCGGCAAAGACGCGATGATCGTAGCGGCAGATGCCGACCTCGATAAGGCGGCACGCGCCGCAGTGTTTGGCGGGCTAACCAACGCCGGCCAGGCCTGCATCAGTATCGAGCGGGTTTACGTCGCCGACGCGGTGTACGATCAGTTCGTCAAGCACGTTGTCGATTATGCGGGCCGTCTCCGAGTGGGCGATGATGATGCTTCGCATTACGGCGCGATGACGATGGAACGTCAGGTCGACATCGTGCGCGAGCACATCAGCGAGGCCTTGACGCGTGGCGCACGTGCACTCTTGGGCGGCCTCGACGCGATTCGTGGACGCTTTATCGAGCCCACGATCCTGGTCGATGTGACCCCGGACATGAAGATCATGCGCGAGGAGACCTTTGGCCCCGTGTTGCCGATCATGCGCGTGTCCAACGCGGATGAAGCGGTCCGGCTTGCGAACGAGAGCAGCTACGGGCTCGGCTCGGCGGTGTTTGCCAAGGAGGGCGGCGAGCGTCTGGCCGATCGGCTGCGCGCGGGCATGACCTCAGTCAACTCCGTGATCGCATTTGCGGGCATGCCGTCCCTACCGTTCGGGGGGGTGGGCGAGTCCGGCTTTGGTCGTATTCATGGCGACGAAGGCATGCTCGAGTTTGCCCGTGTCAAGGCGACCGCCCACGAGCGGATCGAGGTGCCGGGAATGTCGCTCGGTTTCGGCGACCCACAGAAGCAGCTGCAGCAGATGAAGAGCACGATTAAAATGATGTTTGGCGGTAGCGCCGTCGATGACGTCTCGCACGTGGTGCGCAAGCTGTTCCGACGCTGAGCACCGTTGACGGTAGCGCTCACGCTAACGCAATCGAGGAACGATCCCATGTTGAAGATCAGACATGCCAGCGAGCGCGGCCATGCCGACCATGGCTGGCTCAACTCGTACCATACCTTCTCCTTTGCCAACTATCACGACCCGGAGCACATGGGCTTTCGTGCCCTGCGCGTGATTAACGAAGATCGCGTGCAGCCCGGAGGTGGGTTCGGCACGCATGCGCACCGTGACATGGAGATCATCTCGTACGTGCTCGAAGGCGCGCTCGAGCACAAAGACAGCTTGGGGACAGGCTCTGTCATTCGTCCTGGGGATGTGCAGCGCATGAGCGCCGGCTCCGGCGTCACGCACAGCGAGCTCAATCCATCGAAGAGCGAGCCTGTGCACTTTCTGCAGATCTGGCTTGTGCCCCAGGAGCGCGGCGTCAAGCCGAGCTACGAGCAGAAGGCATTCCCGGACGAGGAAAAAGAAGCGCGGCTGCGCCTGGTCGCATCGCCCGATGGTATGGATGGCAGCGTCACGATTCACACGGACGCTCAGGTTTACGCGGGGCTGTTCGGCAGCGGCGACCAGGGCCGACTGAACCTCGCCCCGGGTAGGCACGCCTGGGTGCACGTGGCGCGTGGGCGCGTACGCATCAACGAACATGAGCTTGAAGCAGGGGATGCCGCAGCGCTGTCCGACGAAGCCGTAGTCGCGATCGAAGGGGTGGACGCGGGCGAAGTGCTCGTGTTCGATCTCGCCTAGTTCCGTGCGTGTAGTGCGCAGGCCCTCTTCGCGTATTTAGTCAACATACTTGACGGAGCAGCCGTAGGCGGGTGTCTGCGCGAGGCTGACCGGACGATTTGCGGCGAGATCGTCGAGTACATTGCTCACGTAAGGGACGAGTGATCCCGGTTGCGTCAGGCCGGGGCGGGGCCGCGTGTCGTCTACGACGCCCATGGGGGCATTGTCGAGGCCGCCCTGGTAGACGAGCACGCCCTCGGCATCGATCACGAACATGTGCGGGGTTTTGATCGCACCATAAGCACGTCCTACTTTGCCCGTCTCATCGAGCAAAACTGGATGGCTCATCGCGTAGCCCTGCCTAGCGCTCTGATTGCGCTCAACGCCGTGGCCTTGCTTCTGCGGCGCGCTGGAATTGATCGCTAACCAAACCAGGGATGGTTTGGCTCGTTGCTTGGCCAGATCGACGAGGGGACCCTTACTGTGTGCGTGCTTGACGAACGGGCAATCGGGATTGAACCACTCGAGTACCACCGTCTTGCCGCGCAGGGCGCTCAGCGTGTGCTGCTTGCCGTCGGTATCGGTCAGTGTGAAGTCGGGTGCGCTCTTGCCGAGTTGAGCCTGTAGCGTAGTCAGCGCGGGCTCTGCCTGCTGAGGGGGAGCGGGCGACGCGACTGGGTTTGCTGGCGAGCTCGCTGCTGGGGAGCTCGCGGCCGTCGCATGTGGGCTTGTTCCCTCGCACGAGGTGGACAGAGCAGCTATCGACAATGCGAGCGCGAGACGACTGATCATGACGACTTCACCTCTGGTTTTCGCACATTGGCGCTGTGGACCGTAGCGCGCCAATGCGCTCTAGTATCGTGAAAACACGCTAGTCATCATGTTACCGTGGCGTTTTCTGCCGTGGAGGAGTGCCCGATGCCAATCCTATCCAGAAGCGCTTTCATCAAACTGTTGGCGAGTGGGTTTGCGGGCGGCTGGTTGCTGAGCGCATGCGCTGACGACGCTGACGACGACGCGGATGGCGGTAAGGGCGCAGGTAAAGATGGCGGCGGTACGGGCGAAAACGACGGGAACCAGGGCGGCAGCGACGCAGGCCAAGACGCGAGCATGGGCTCCAACGAAGACTCAGACGGCGGCTCTGTAAGCCAAGATGGCGGAACATCCCCGCCGCTCGATTCGGGCATGCAGGGCATGAACGACGCCGGTACGGCGCTCGATTCGGGCCAGCCGGACCTGTGCTTGATGGGCGCGAAAATCGGCATGATCGACATCCATCCACACACGTTGACGATTGCCGCCATCGACATCGCGGACGGCGCCGAGAAGACCTATGAGATTGCGGGCCTCGGCAGCCACACCCACGAGATCACGATTACGGCGGCTCAAATGGCGATGCTCAGGGCAGGCACGAGCGTGACGGTGACATCGACGATGACGCCATCGCACAAGCACGAGGTGCAGATCATCTGCGCCTGAACATTGTTCGGGCCGTGTGCGGAGTGCTGTCGTAGGCTGCGCCGGCATGGACGAACAACTTCGCGCATGGTGGTGGGCGCGTCAGGGCCTTGATGGATCGCTTGTCGGCCGGAGCGCAGCGCAAGTGCTCGAGCAGAGCGGGTGGTCACGTTCGGTCGGTGGCAGTGGACCTTACCTTGCGCTCTTCGCACGGACAGGGATCACGCGCGAGAGCGTCGATGCGGATGTGGCCGCGCTAAAGCTCTACGAGCTGCCCGCAGTACGTGGCTGCACCTACGTCGTGCCTGAGCGAGACTTCGCGTTGGCCTTGCGCGCAAGCCAAGGTCACGGTGACGCCGCCGCTATCGCGACAGCCAAGAAGTACTTGGGCGTGACCGACAAGGAGCTTTACAAGTTGTATGACGCGTTGGCCGACGCGCTGGATGGTAAGGTGTGCGACCCGCGTGAGCTCAAGAGTGTACTCGGCGGGGCGGTGCGCAGCCTGGGGCCCGAGGGCAAAAAACGCGGCATTGCGACTACGCTGCCCCTCGCGCTCGGCAAGTTGCAAACTGACGCGGTGATTCGGCGCGTAGCTGTGAACGGCCGCCTCGATCAACAGCGCTACGGCTACACGCTTTGGTCGTCGCCTCCCAAGTGCACGCTCTCCGATGAGGAGCTAGCGCTCGAGCTTTCGCGTCGCTTCTTTACTTGGGCGGGCCCTGCCACTTCAGCGCAGTTTGCGTGGTGGGCCGGCTTGGGCGTCAAGGCCGCAAACGCGGCGATTTCGGCTCTGCAGCTCAAGCCCCTGGGGCAGGGCGACGAGCGCGTGATGTTTGCGGACGACCTCGAGGCCCTGCGGTGCTTCAAGGGCAGTGACACGCCTCAGCTCGCGCTCTTGGGCAGCATCGACAACCTTGCCCACCTCCGACGTGACATGAGCGCTTTGCTCGATCCAACGGATGCTCAGGTACTCGGTGACAACGCGAAGGTCGCAAGCAACACGCTCAGCGAATTCCCGCATCATGCAATCGTCGATCGCGGGCGGCTGATCGGCTACTGGGAATATGAACCAAGCCTCAGGCAGATCGCCTGGAGCACATTCGTCAATGAACCTGACCAGTTGCGTGCCGAGGTCACGCGCATGGAAACCTTTGTGCGTGAGCAGCTGGGTGATGCCCGAATGGACAGTCTCGATAGTTCAGAAAGCCGTGCGCCCCGCCTTGCGGCCGTGACGCAGCACGGCTCTCCCAGCTAGTGCAGGGCCTGCGGCAGACCTGCCTACGAGGTGCTTACTGCCCTGACTTCTTGGCGCGGGCCCGCTGCACGGCAGGGCGCTCGTTCAGGCGCTCAATCCAGCGCTTTACGTGGGGAAAGTCGTCGATCGAAAGCTTCAGATAACCATGGGCGTCTGCCCAGCCGAGGGTTGCCATGTCTGCGATGCTGTACTCGCCGGCGAGGTTCTCTACCTCACTCAGTCGCTCGTCGAGCACGCCATACAGGCGCAGGACTTCGTTGCGGTAGCGCTCGATCGCGTAAGGAACCTGCTCTTCGGCCCTGAGGAAATGGCCGAGCTGCCCGAACATTGGCCCGACGCCGCCCATTTGGAAAAACAACCACGTCAGCACATCGGCGCGTGCTTGGCCGCTCGCGGGCAAGAAGCGCCCCGTTTTCTCGGCTAGGTGCATCAATACCGCACCTGACTCAAACACGCGCACGTCGTCATCGACGAGCGCTGGGATCTTGCCGTTCGGATTGATGCGTAAGAAATTTGGCTCGTGCTGCTCGCCTTTGCCGATGTCGATCCAATGGGTCTCGTAGGGCAGGCCCAACTCTTCGAGCAGGATGAGTGGCTTCAGTCCGTTGGGCGTTGTCCACGTATAGAGCGCTATCATGGTGTCCTCGGTGCAAGTCCGCGTGCTCGGCTGCTCGCGAATCGGATGGCAGCTCCAGAGTCGTGAATGCCCGCTCTTCGGTTACGCAAGTTGAGCGTAGACCGGTTCAGGTATCTTCTCGCTTGGCCTGGGCGGACCGAAACGCTTACCGTGAGGGCGTGACGCGCGAGCAAGTGTGGAAAACAGTTTCGGCGAAGCTGCGGCAGGACTTTGGTCGTTTACTCGACGTTCGGGATGTGCGTCGCGTGCGCCGAGTGGCGGGTGATGGCTGGGTAGTGAGCGTGGTATTGGCGGCTCCCTCCGGAGATCTCCACGTGGCAGACCTGAGGGTCGACGATGCGGGTACGATATCACCCACGCTCGATGGCGATCACGTGATCGAGGCGGCGCGGCGCACGACAGGGTCGCTTGCTCCGATCTCCGACGAGCTCGCGTCCTTCGGCGAGGCTTTTCAGGAAGAGCTTGCGGACGGTGACGGGGGGCTTGGCCTCGAGCTGCTCATGGAGCAAGACGTACCGATCGAAGAGCGGGTGCGTGCGGCGCTCGCCCGAGGCGGCAGCGAAGCGTTACACGAGGCGCGGGAGCTTTTGCCACGGCTTTTGGCCGATCACGATCGACGCGGCAGCACGCTGCTGACCATGGCCGAAGTCGAGGTCGCGCTCGAAGAGCCCGCGATCGCCCGTGGTTACGTCGAAGCTGCCGCCCGCGAATTTGCGGACCGGTTTGACCTCGACTCGCTCGAAAAGGCAGCGACGCTCGCGCTGAGTTTGGTGGGGCGCGAGGCCTTCGCTGGCTCGCCCGTGCAGAAGTTGCTCGAACAGAGCCGCACGCGCCTGAAGCCAGTGTCGAGCATTTACGAGTCGCGCAGCTTTGCCTGGTTGCCCGAAGACTCCCGGCAAAAGCTCGAAGCCAACCTTACGCTTCGAACACTCGCGCCCGGGGAGATGTTGGTCACGGAGGGAGAGCCTTCGCGCAGCGTGTTCGTGGTCAAGAGCGGTCTGGTCGGCGTTTGGTTAGAAAAGCCTTCAGGTGGCTCGTGGCTCGTGCGTTGCTGCTTTCCCGGTTGGCTGCTCGGGGAGTCGAGCGTCTTAGGCGGCGAGGATCCAAGATGTGTTGCGTCCCTGCGCGCCGAGCGCGTGTGCGAGGTTTGGACGTGCAGCGCCGAGGTCGTACGCGCTTTGATGTTTGAAGACCTCGCATTTGGGCAACGCATCGCGGAGACCAAGCAGTTGCACCGAATCGACTCATTCTTTTCCATGCACGAGACGATGGGACAGCTGGACGTTCAGGTGCGAGACGAGATCCTGTCGTGTATGCAGCGCCTGGAAACCTTCGAGGACGACACGCTGTTGCTGCCGGCCCATCAGGTGCCGAACGTGGCGTGTCTGGTAGCAAGAGGCTCCATCGCTTTGTTTGAGGATGGTAAGACGGAGCCCTTGGCAGTGATCGAAGCCGACGGCTTTTATGGTGTGCGCGACACCATCCACCGCATTGAGCCCAGCGTCACCGCGATCGCCCGCGCGGGAACCACAGTGGCCTTCTTTGAAGGCACGCGCCTCCAGAAGCTATGCGAACGTAGCCCGGAGCACGTGATCGCCGTGCTGGAGCGTTTGGGTTAGTCGAGGCGAGCTCAGTCCGGCTCAGACGTGATTTGCCGCGCCTCAGCAGTGAAGTTGCACGGCGCCGATCAGCTTGGCGACTTCGATGGGTTTGCGGACTAGTGAGCGACCTTGCAGTCCGGTCAGGCGA
>JBBSJC010000123.1:0-16594 GCA_038257655.1 Polyangiales bacterium
GACTCTTCGACGCAGCTTTGCTCAAAAGCGTCGACCGTACCGTGCACCGGCAAATACACCTGAGCACACATGATCATCGCATCGGCGCAACGGCCCTCGATAAACTCAACCTCTCCCGGCAACGCAGCAGCGAGCTGTTCGGCTTCTGCCCGAGCGGTGAAGTTCCAAGCCGTGATGCGCGTGCCTTCGGTGTGCACCAGGCACACGTCGGCGGGGGCTTCCTTCGTCAGGTATACGTTGCTCACGGCAAGCTCACGCGTGTAACCGCCGGTGTTCGCGTTCTGACGCAGGCGGAACGTGCCAAAAGCCACGACCCCGCCACCTGCGCTCGAGCCTTCGCCGAGCTCTTTGAGGAACGCTTCTTGAAGGACAGTGTCCTCTTCGGCACTCGCTCCTGCAAAGGCAAAGCCACGATCCGTCCAGCTTTGCCTTGTGTTGAGCGCAGTCAGACCGAAGCTCGGACAGGGCGTGCGGATGCAGCGGATGCCCGTATCGTATCCGAGGAAATGGGCGCCTGCTGTGGCACTATTGTCGAGCACGGGCGTGAGCACGAAGTCTGCTTCGAGCACGCCATAGCTCGCGGCACGCTCGGGATAGGCTCGTTTGACCTGGAAGCCGTGCACCAAGTCACCGTTCTCTACGGTCACGTCCGACGTAAGATCGATCGCGGCGACATAACATTCCTTGGCGACCTTATTGTTTGCGCAACGCATAAAGGCACCATTAATCGGTGTCACCCAGTAGCCGCCGCAGTCAGGCGAGGCGCAGCGCCGAGCATCGCGCTTAACCGAGTAGTAGCCCATGGTAGGTTTATTAGTGTTTTCTGTATGAAGTGCCGCGCTATGGGTCTCGAGATCAGCGGCGGGTTCTGCAGCTTCGACGGCTGCACATGCACCGAGCGCGAGCGATAGCGCGACCGGCATCCATGACTGGAAGGTAGGCATAGGTTCCTCTGTTTTCTTTGGGGGGGTCCGCGCGCGCCGCGAGTAGCGCGGCTGCGCACGATGACTTCCTGCTGGCCTCTTTTAGCCTGACCTTTTGATCAAGCAATGATGGAGCGCGATGAGACGCACACACATGTTGCTTCGCAAGAAGCATGCACATGGTTACGAGGCGTTTGGTCAACTCCCTCGCCACAAACGCGCCGTGCCCCATGCGTCGCAACCGCACCACACAGGGCTCATTTCTGCACGCAAGTACCTGCCGATCGATGATCGGTCAGGTTCCTGTCACAGCTGTCGCTATAAGACTTCCCTGTGACGGATCTCGCGCAAGCGTCGCAGGCCTATGGCAAGTACGAAGGCATGCCATCTCGCCACTACTTAACACTGGATAGCAATTGGGTAGAGGGCGATCAACGCGCGGACACGTGCGCAGCTGAACTGGCCGCTATCTTGCGGCCTTAGACAGTAAGCTCGCCGCGCAAGGTCGTGAACGCACGGCCTGCGAGACTCACGCGATCGCCCTTTAGCTCGAGCTCGAGGTAACCGCCGCGTGGCGAGGCTTGGAACGCGCGCAGCTGCTTTTTGTCCAGGCGTTCGGCCCAAAAGGGCGTGAGCGCGCAGTGCGCTGAGCCAGTGGCGGGGTCTTCGTCGACGCCGGAACCTGGCGCAAAGAAGCGCGACACGAAATCAAAGGCAGGATCGCTCGAGCGGGCGGTGACCGACACGCCTCGTACTTCGATTTTGCGAAGTGCGCGAAAGTCGGGTTGCACAGCGCGCACTTGGGCCTCGTCTGTAAGCTCGACGAGATAATCCCACCGTGCGCGCCATACGCTTACGGGCTTGATCCCAAGCGCTTCGATCATGCCGTCGGGCGGCGTGCTTTCGGTAAGCTCCACGCGCGGAAAGCTCATACGGATGAGCTCGCCCGCGCGCTCGCAGGTGAGCACGCCACTTTGGGTATGAAAGCGCAGCGACTGCGTCGCATGTCCGAGGGACCACAACACGTGCGCGCTCGCCAGCGTGGCGTGACCACACAGAGCGACCTCGACCGTCGGCGTGAACCAGCGCAGGCCCCACTCATCCCCACGCGCTACTAAGAATGCTGTTTCTGAGTAACCGAGCTCGAATGCGATGCGCTGCATCCAGTCGGGATCCGCCGGGGCATCGAGGACACAAACTGCGGCGGGATTGCCGCTAAACGGCCCCGTCGCGAAGGCGTCGACCAAATGCAGTATGGGCATGCCGAGCGTTAGCATGACAACGGGCGAAACGCTTTAGTCACCCCCCGCAGATAACGATGGCTTGCGAAACTAACGATGGCTTGCGAAACGGTCTGCACATTGAATGTTCAATGCTTAGCGCCTCGCACTTGCGCCACTCCCCGAGGCCTATGTGCTGCCGCGGTAACCTAAGCCGTACGAATGCGGGCAACTTCAACCGAACAGGGCGCGTGTCTCACGACAGACTCGGCCACGCTGCCGAGTAACCAGCGCTTGAGCCCGGTGCGGCCATGGGAGCCGATTACAATCAAATCCGCTTGCCAGTCAGTCGCGTGACCCACGATCCTATCGCGCGCATCGCCCGAGTCACCTATACCTTCCACGCTACAGCCAGTGGAGCGGAGCTCTTCGGCCCCCCGCTGGGCTAGCTTGGTCGCGTGATCCAACAGGTGCGCGTTCGTGGTGGCCAACGACTCCGAGGTCATCTGCGTGCCGGGATATGGGTAAGTGGCTGCGGCCATACCCGCCATGGCAGGTGGGGGGAAATAGACAGCCTCGGTAACCGAGAGGACTCTGATCTCGGACCCAGCTGGCCACGGCCGACGCTTGACCACCTGCAGCACCGCGTCCGAAGCATCCGATCCGTCCAAGGCGACGATTATTTTCATCACTCTTCTCCGCCGCGCCGTGATCAAACACGCGCAGCTGTTTAGGCGCGATGACACGCGCAAGCCAAGTACGGTGCAGCGCGCGTGCCAGAAGACCGCAGCACGCGTCCTGATTCGGGCCCACCGCTCGTAGCCAAGCGCCAGGTCGGACGGATCATGAGAGCTCCCCGTCTGAGTGGGATGGTCTAGACGAGCAGACGGGCGCGCTAGGCCCGGCCTTTGCACCAGCGAACGAGATGACTACCCCGCCGCCATCATCCCGTGACGTCCCGAGCTTGGAAGTCACTGGCGCGCGTCAGGGGGGGCGAGCCAATTTCAGCAGCACTGCGCGCACCGTAGGGCATGGCTTCTTGAGCTCGCTTCTGCTCATGGCGATGGCGGGCTGCGCTGCAGAAAAGTGCGTCAATGGCGAGCCGCCGGCCAGCCCCGCCACGGTCACGGTGACACCGGCGCCTGCACAGCCGACAGAGCCAGTGGCCGGCCCCGCCTGCGGCGACGCGGTGTGCGCCCCAGGAACCGAATGCTGTAATGCCAGCTGCGGCCTCTGTGTCCATCCCGGCACGCCATGCACCACCGTCCCCTGTGAGGGGAACACCCCTGCGCCTGCACCCGGCGCGGGTCAAAGCCCGCCGTCGCTCGAGCGTAGCTGTGCAGAAGTTCACTGTGCGGCGGGAATGCATTGCGAGCTCATCCACGTGCCGTGCGCCCGTGCCCCCTGCAATCCTGTACCTGAGTGTCTGCCGGGCGCAGCAGGCGGTGCGCAGGCTTCACCGCCACTCTGAAGGCGGCCGCCAAGCAGGAGGGCCGGCCCACTTGCTGCATCGCTGCGGCGAGGAGGTACTCATGGCCCCAGGCGAAGCAGCTACGAGAGACGGTTCCCATACGAGTAACCCAGACTCAGATGCGGACGCGGCAGATGCGAACACACTCGAACCGGGAGAGCCGGCAGAGCCGGCAGAAGTAGGAGAAGAAGACGAAGTAGACGAAGACAGGCCGACAACTCCGTCTATGAGGCCCCCGAATGCGCCTGGCACCGGCGGCCGAGGCGGCTTGGGAGGCCAAGGTTTCATGGGACCAGACCCAGCGCGTGATCTCAAGAACTGACCGCGCGGACCCGCATGAGCGTGCGTGGATGTGACAGTGAGGCAGGATGGGCGCCCCGCTGCCAGCGCTCGAGTCCCGCTGGGCGTGGAGCCCCTATTGGCCTGGTTCCTGGCTGACGAGCGCGTCTGGTTCGACACTCGGCATGCCGCCTCCCACCACGTCTGTGGGCGACGTTTCGGACAGGCGCGTGCGTACGATGGCGCCGATGCCGAGCGCAGCGGCAACCACGAAAACGAGCACGCCAAGCACTGGGATCAGAGCGAGCAAAAACAGGAGAAACACACCGGCGCCGAGCTGAAGCACCGGTCGGTCGGCGAGACGGTGGACGGGCAAAAGCTTACCTACCGCGAGCGCCGCTGCAGCCACACCCGCATACGTCGCGAGTGCCGAGCTCAACGCCAACACGATCGCCGCCGGAATGCCGAGGATAGTGATAAGCAACAATACGCATAACACCGCTGCCCCGAGCGCCCCCAACACGCCAATGGCGAAGGTGCGCAAGGGCGAGCGTGTCATGGTGCGCTGCAGCGCATCCATGCGCCGCGGCCAAACGCCGAGCAAAACCAGACCGAATACGAACAGCAGGGCGTAACTCGACGCACACGCGAGCGTCTGGGACAGCCAGCTCCTTTCGTTTCGTTCGTCGTCGTCTCGCCCGTCTCGGGCCGCGCCGCGATCCGTCCAGGGGCCGACGATTCGCGCCTCATCCTCGTCGTCGTCGTCTTCCTCATCCTCGTCGTCAGCCCGACGCGCATCGTGGTGTTGTTTGGCATCCGCACGATTCAGGACGGTGGCGCCCGGATCTTGGGTGATGGCGCCACCCACGGCCACAAGCTCCCCTTTGACCACGCTGCCCGGCATCAGATGGATATGGCCACCTATTGCGAGGACGTCACCTTCGACGACGCCGTGAACCGTAAGGTTACCGCCGACCGCGACGGCATCCCGCACGTGCTCATCGGCGGCCACCGTAGAGTTACCACCCATCACCACGCGATCGCTCACCCGTTTCTTAAGCCCTGATCGCAGCTCCGGCCGAGGAGGCAGCCCTGGCACGGGAGGTAGACCTGGAAGCTTAGGCACCACCACGTTCGGAGCGTTGGCGGGATCGTCTGCGTCAGATGCCTCAGGAGTCGTCACTATGGGCAGCGCGCTGGTTGCGTCGGGTGCAGCGGGTGCAGCGGTTGCAAGGGGTGGCTGCCCGTCGTTTGCAGTGTTGCGCACGATCAGCAGCTTACCTTCGACACGCACGGTCACGGGTTGCTCTCCGAGCACCGCAGTCAGCACCTCGCGTAAGGATGCTTGCTTGACGCGCACGCTGACCAACGGATCCTCAGGCAACGTGATGACCAGCCCGAGGCCCGCCGCATCGGCGACGCGCCCGAGTACCTTGGAGGTGGGCTCGCGCATGACGCTCAGACTCACGCGCTTTTGCTCCGGGAGCTCGCCCTCGATTTCTAGGGCGCGCGCGGGCTGAGCAACCACGAGGACCCCCAGCAGCATCAGCCCCGTTGCCAACATGCCAGGAGCCCGCGTGCGACCGCGCACAAGCAACAAGCGCGCAGGGAGCATCAGCACTGCGAGCAACACCCAGGCACTTACCATCACCAGCCCCCAACCTCCCGGCAGGTGGGAGACAACTTGTCCATCGATCGCGCCCATCACCGAGCGTGCGATGCGTAGCGCTTCGTAAGCTGCCGCAAGCGAAGGAAAGCGCGTGGGGAGCCGCACCCCAGAAAGCGCGCCCGTTGTGAGCGCGACGATCACACCGCCGAACAAACCGCTCAACAGCGTGCCTCGCGCGGGTACGGCGACTGGCGGTGCATAGGGCGCTGCATACTCGTCGTTCAGCACCGACGTGACCAGGTCGTCGATGGCGAACGCGCTGCTTTCGCTACTCGCCAACTGTTCGCGCAGCTGCACGCCCAGGCTTTGCGAGAGCGCACGACTGACCATGACGTGGGATGCGCAGGCGTCACATGCCGCCAGATGCGTCAAGGTTTCCTCTGACACCAGGTCTTCACGCGCATGGGCCAGCGCTTCGATTTCAGTTTCTGTGAGGTGTCGGTCCATCACCTTGCCTCCAATGCTTGACGAAGACGGCTACGTCCGCGGTGTAACCAGGTCATTACCGTCCCGAGGGGGACGTCGAGCGCACGGGCGATCTCTTCGTAGCTAGCTTCGTGCATATGAAACATCACGAGCGCCGCCCGCATGTCTTCGGGTAGCGCAGAAAGCGCGCGCGCCACGTCGGCTGTGCCCTCCCTGGCCATCGCCATGCGTTCGGGATCGGGCTCGCTACCCTGGGCCGCCTGGGTTTGCTCCTCCCCATCGCGTGCGAATGACGCGCGCTCGAGCCCGCGCCGGCGCAAGCGATCACGACACACGTTGCGCGTGAGCGAGAAAGCCCAGCTGCGAAAGGATCCCTGCGCCGGGTCGAAGCGTAAGATCTGCTGCACCACGCGCTCGAGGGATTCCTGCAGCGCATCGCGCGCCTCTTGAGTACCTGCGTACTGCTGACAAATGCTGAGCATGGCCGGTGCATGGATACGCAACAGAACCTCCAGGGCGGCGCGTTCACCGCGCGCGGCCGCGAGCTCGACAGAGTGATCAGGCGCCGCCGATGTCACAGCGGCCGAACCGTCTGCACGTAAGGGGGTGCGCGTCACTGCTTTGAGCATGCCCAATCGCAAGACGAGCTCCACGGGCTTCCGTCACAGCACGAAGACGGGTGCGGGATTGAAACGAGCATTCCTCGTGGAACGCATAGGGCGAAGGGCCGAACGATTGAATCGAGGGATGAACGAACAATCAGGTGGCGGAAGGCTCAGCATCGAGAATCGGACCGGCATCCGCATCGCAGTGGTTGCCGTGCGGGACGTGGCTAGCAGTCGGTTGAGCAGCCGTCGATGCCACGCGTGAGGCCCTGCGCGCCGTCACCGAAATTACCTCTTCGACAACCTCACCCGTGGGGACATAGATCGTTTGGCCGGTTTGCGTGTCGAAGGCGATGCTGGGCGCCGCACATTGCGGCTCGGGGGTCTTGGCCCCCATCGAAGCCATCACGCCCTCTGCCAGACCCACGACGACGGGCTCGGCGCCCGTCCGCGCGGCGCGCGAGGCGCCTGAATCATACGAGTAACACAGGGCGAAGGCAGACAGAGCCAGCGTGACAGCACCACTGCGGACCGAGAACATGAGAAACCTCCTGGAAGAGCGCAGGCGAAGGACAATCCCGTCTGGCTCACCGGTCCCTACGCTTAGCGAGCGATCGCTATTTCAAGAAAATGAATAACCCAAATGGAACAGCACTGTGTCAGACCCGTCTGTCCGTCCCACCAGCGCGTTCCGGCTGGGAAGATCGCCGGCGCTGGCGTTTTCAGGTTGTCGCAGCCCCCTGCGAGACGGATGTGGCAGAACAAGCCCGTTCAGGGGCGTTGCGCCCCCGCGTCCCACTTGCTGCACGTGGCGCCGGTCGGCGCGGGATCGCAGCCGTGACGCTGCTTAGCGAGATGTGCGCCGGCTGCACGAGAGCGGCTGGTCAGCGCTCGGAATGCTGTCCCGTGCGGGCCTTCCATCCTGTCGCCCTGTCGCCAGGACGGCCTGCGGGACGCGCCGAGGATGCTCACCGCTCTGCTCGGATTGACTCGCAAGAAACGGCACGATCTTGTCTAGAAGCGAGCTCGCCGTGAAAGGCTTCAGGAGCACGTCGCACCTGGGGCCCGACAGCCGATTGAGCTCTGCTTTATCTGGCTCCGCGCCCGTTAGAAAGACGATCGGCGTACGGCCGTTGCTGCGCCCGGCGCGGATTAGATTCGCCGCTTCGATACCGCCCATCTCGCCCATACGCACATCCAGAAGAATCGCGCTGAAAGCGTGCTGGCTTGCCATGCGCACCGCTTCCTCGGCCGTGGAGGCTTTCATGGTTGCGACCTGCTGTGGCTGCAGGATGGCCTCGATCACCACCAGATTGGGCAGGTAGTCGTCAGCGACGAGCACGCACGGCGTATTGATTTTGGATGCAAGTACGGCCACAAATCCCCCCGGAGTTGTTCCTTGCACGCTACCACTGTTTGTGGACGGGGAGTGGATGGTGGATCCCTTCGGGAGTGCTGGTCGCTGATTGCGTTGGCTGCCGTGCAGATCTGATTGGCCCAGTAAAGTCGCCGGCCGTGGCAACGGTTGGATATCTAACCAAGCTCCGGGTGCGCTCACATGCATCAGCTGCATGGCCCAGTGTGGCAATCGCGCCTCGTGGGCGTTTTTGCGCCGCGCTTGTTGCCGCGCCGCGCTTTTCTCATCCTGCTGCTGGCAATGGGCTATGACAGAGAGTAGCAGCGCTCAAGCATGGAGGGCGGCTCATGCAGGCAGCATCGCTCCTCAACTTGAGACAACTAAAAAGCAAGCTCACACGCATTCAGCACTTCTTCTCAGATGACCTCTGGGAGGCGCGGCTCGATACGTTGCCAAAGTGGCAGGCCTTACGCTACCGCGCTCTACGCATCGGTTATTGCGCGGTCGATGGTCTGTTTTTCAGCGATGCCCACCAATTGCGAGCCGCGGCTCTGACGTACTTCACCGTGCTGTCACTCGTGCCCCTACTCGCTTTCGTGTTCGCCATGCTGAAGGGCTTCGGCGCTTACGATGCGCTCGTCGAGAACTCGCTTCGGCCTTACATGCTGAGCACGTTCGCGGGCAATCCTGCGCTGCAAAGGGCGCTCGAGCAGATCCTGGCCTTCGTGGGCGATACGAACGTGACTCGCCTCGGCTTTCTCGGCCTGCTGGCCTTACTGTACGCGGCCGCGCGCTTACTCCGTAATATCGAAGAGTCCCTCAATCAGATTTGGGGCGTCAAACACGGGCGCGGACCCCTGCGGCAGGTCACAGACTACGTCGCTATCGTGATGGTGACGCCGTTCAGTCTGCTCTTGGCAGCAGGGCTCACTACCGCGACACAGATCGTAGGTCCGCTGCAGACCATCCAAGAGCGACTGGGCATTGGCAGCGTGATCGAGTGGACGATAAGCCTCGTCGGCCCGTTTATCGTCATCACCGTGGCCCTCGTCTTTCTTTACATGGTGATGCCGAACACCTCCGTCCGCTGGCGCTCCGCGCTGGTGGGAGCGCTCGTGGGCGGCGTCATCTGGTATGCCGTGCTGCTGCTGCACGTGAACTTCCAACTCGGCGTGGCGCGCTTTAATGCGCTCTATTCAAGCTTTGGAGTCATTCCTATTTTTCTTGTTTGGGTCTACGTGTCGTGGACCGCAGTGATGGTAGGCGCGCAGGCCGCTGCGACGCACCAGCATGACCAGGCGATCGCGCGACGTGCGCGCATAGCAGGCGACGATCAGGCATTCAGGGAGGCGGCCACGCTCTCAGCGTTACTGCGCATCACCAGGGCGTTCATGGCGGGCGAGTCTCAGCCAAAGTTGAGCGAGCTCAGCAAGGAGCTCGAGACGCCCGAAGCCCTGCTTTCGGATCTGCTGGCACGCTGTGAACGCGCCGGTTTCATCGCCAAAACCGGCGTGGGCTCAAGCGCATGTTATGTGCTCGGACGCATGCCGGACCAGGTACTCGTCAAACAGGTGATAGACGCACTTCGACAAGCGAGTCACCCCGAGGCGGATAAGCGGGCGATTCCGGCAGCAGTCGACCCGGCCGCAGCCGAGCTACTGGCTGCCCTGGACCGCGATCTTACCCATTCGCAGCACAACATCTCGCTGGCTGAGCTTGCCGCGGAAAACCAGCGACAGGAAGAAGTCAAGCAAGCTGACGATCGACCGCACAGCTCAAACGCCTGAGCTTACGCGTCGTCACAGCTCTGCGAGCAGCTCAGTCAAGCGCTGCCACGATGAACATCGCTGCTGCGCTACAATCCAGTCGTCGACAGCCTAGACGACAGCACGAAACCGAGATCTACCACGCCTTTGCGTACTGAGAAGCCAGTGCCCCGCACGGCTCGGGGATGAATTGCGCCCCCCGCGCGTAAACCTGACGTGAGAGCCTAGGAGCGAGCATGAATGAGCCCGTCAATTCGGTGGTCGAGACGCCAAGCGCTGCGAACCCGCAGGCCTTTGAGCCCTACACAGCCTTCGACAGTGTCGAACAGACGCTCGAGCAGCATCTCGGCGCAACGTCGAAGGTGCAGCTGCCCACGAACATGCGCGCAGGCTTCGTGCGCTTTTTGCCGTGGGTCGCCCTGCTCTTTTTGCCCATCCATTTCGCCGGCGTCCTGCTCTTACTCGGCATCTCTGCGCTGGCGACCTTGGTAGGCAGTACCTCGATCGTCGGCGCCCTTGTCTCGGCCGGCGTCTTGGTGCTCGACGTGATCGCCTTGCCGGGCTTGTTCGGGCGCACTCGGCACGGCTGGGCGTTCTTCGTGTACGCGATCGCGCTCGGAGCTGTAGGCAACGTGCTGAGCTTCTCGCTGTTTGGACTCGTTGTCAGCGCCGCGCTGTTGTGGCTCGCCTTTCAGGTCAAGTACCACTACCGCTAGCCTGAGCGCGCGCTGGCCTTTACTCGCTCAGCTTGGCGCTGGCCTTTACTCGCTCAGCTTGGCGCTGGCCTTTACTCGCTCAGCTTGGCGCTGAGCGATGCCATCTGCACATCTGAGGGTTGAACGCGAAGTGCGAGAGCATCGACGTTCTTCTGAATCTGTTCCATGCGACCCCAGTGCATGCGCTGCTGAGCGTGGAAGAAATCGGGGTTGGCCTGAGCGTAGCCCGCAAAGCCAGACAACGTAAGGTTGCGAAGGGCCAGCGCGTGCTTGAGCTGGTAGTCAAGACGCATGGCCGCAAACGTGCGCATCACCGCGTCCGCTTCAGCTTGGGATGCGTAGGTGAGAGTTGAAGCAGTGCTTACCTCCGCCTCGTAGGCATCGAAGGCTTCGGCCAGCGCCGCGGCGTAGGCAGCGCCGTCATCCTTTGCACCTGCGACGACGGGTGCTGCTGCCTGAGACGCAGCGCAGCCTGAAAGCACGGCAAAGGCGACAAACAGCAATGCAAACGTTCTCATGAAATGGGCTCCTTGTTTCAGATGACGAGGGGAGCCCAGCGTGCCGTGTCGGCGACCCTTCAAACCCTAGGCACGTAGCCCTTAGGTCAGTGGTTTTGCGTCCGTGGCTTTCGCACACGGTTGCCCTTGGCGACCGGCTCCCTCAACTCAATTCTCAGGGAAAGTAAGGTCCGGCCACAAGACAAACCTGAACGTTCTGTCTGCTCGCATACGACGGCGAGCAGGGCTTTGACGAGCGGCTCTCGCGTGTTCGATCTGCTTGCGATCTGTCTTGGCTACGAGCACACAGTGTGGAGCGTGTAAGCCGCATGGCGGAGCGTGCGCTAGCCGCGAACGCCAGCGACATAACGGACGACTATCTCGCAGCACCGGGCGCCCTGCGCCGCGCACGAGGCGCGCATGGCTTCGACCTGCAAGCAGCCCATGCGCTGAAAGATCGTGACCGCCGCGGCCGTGTTGATGAGACAGACGAGCTCGTGGTGGCCCGGCCAATCACTGATGCGAACCCGCGTTTCGCCGGCGTCGACCACGTGCGCCTCCAGCCTGCCGAGGCGATAGTAGCTGCTCCACAGCTTGGGTGAGTACTTGGCGTACAGCGCAGGGCTCGCCATGGCACGGAAAAGACCGGCGTACACGCCCGTGATCAGCCTCTCGATGACGTGACGGCCCGCGCGGTCGGCGAGGGTTTGACGCTGCACGGGGGTATAGTGGCCAAAAAGCGCGTCGAGCAGAGCATGCACCATCGGAGCCGGGTACCAAGTCGCGGACAACAAACCGAGACTCCGATGGCCCGGGTCGACTGAGCTGCGGTACTGTTCCGGCAGCAGCTCCAGCGCGTTCTTGAGCAGCTTCGGACCCGTCTCCGTGACGTACCACTCAAGAAATGTGGTGAGCGCCGTGCCCTTGTAGGCGTCTTCGTTCAAGCGGACCGAGCGGTTGGTGGCGTGGTTCATTTGTCTCGGTGAGTGCAGCGACATGATACGCCCAGAAGGGCCGCCGAGCCCACCAACGTCGCGAGCTAGTCCACCGGATTAGTGATTGGCCGGCTTGTTATGCGAGGCCAGACCGGTTTTCGCTTGCGGCCGCGTCGTGCCCATATCGGACAAAAGCCAGAGCGCTTCTTCAAGCCATGGATCGTGGGACAGGCTCTCCTGCCAGCGATCGATGCGCTCGCCACTGGCCTTGCGCGTACGTTCGGAGTCGCTGGGGACGGAGGGGCGATAGTCAACTAGCTTGACCTCAAAGCGATCGGGCCCTTCGTCAAGCTTGGGATCCATCGTTTCGAGCAGCTCGCGATCCTTCTCGCGCTGCGCGAGCCACGCCTCGTGCTGCAGCGGAAGCACCGTCTGCTCGCGGCGCTTGAGCAGGTAGTCGCCACGCGCCTTGATCTTCGCGAATGCGGGCTGCTTGGCCTGCCGCTCGCGACTGGTCTCGGTGAGCGCCGCGGAGGTCCACTCCGCATGCGGCCAGGGCGTTGCCGGCAGCGCCGACACCTGGCTCCACGGAATCGCGTTGTCGAGGTAGCGCTCCCCGGATTCGACGTGGGCCATCGGGTCTGGCAGCACCACGTCCGGCTGCACGCCGCGCCACTGCGTGGACTCGCCATCCACCAGGAAGAACTGCTGGATGGTCAGCTTCACCACACCTAGCGGCTCCGCAGCGCCGCCGCCGATCATGCGATCGAGGTCGACGATCGCTTGTACTGTTCCTTTGCCGTGGGTGGGTCCGGTACCCACGATGAGCGCACGTCCGTAGTCTTGCAGCGCACCGGCCAAAATCTCGGCCGCCGATGCGCTGAAGCGGTCGACGAGCACGACGACCTGTCCTGCAAACGATACGCCCGCGTCGTTGTCACCGAGCACTTGCATCTGTCCGGCGGCGTTGCGGGCTGCGACCACCGGCCCGCGATCGACGAGCAGCCCCGTGATACCGGTGGCGTGATTGAGAAGACCGCCGCCATTGCCTCGCAGGTCGAGCACGACCCCGCCCACCTTTTTCGTAGCGAAGCGCTCGAGTAAGGCGCGCACGTCGCTGGTCGCATCTCGCTCTGGCGTCTGCCCCTTGCTAGCGCGGGTATTGCCATAAAAGCTGGGTAAATAGATGTAGCCGACCGGGGCGTGGTTCGGTCCAAGGTCGAGCATCGCCCCGCGCGCGTACGCTTCTTCGACCACCACGACGTCGCGCGTGATCTGGATAAGCTTTACGCGCTCATCGGGCTTTTTCACGTTGAGCGTGACGACGCTGCCCTTGGGGCCACGGATCATGCTGACAACCTCGTTGATGCGCATGTCTGCGACCGCGACCGCCTCGCCCTGGGCCTGCTTGACCGCCATGATCAGGTCGCCTGCCTCGAGTTCGCCCTGACGCCACGCCGCGCCGCCCGGCACGACCTCACGCACCGCGATGAAGTGATCGTCCTCGCTCAACACGGCGCCGATGCCCTCGAGCGAGCCGCTGATCTGAATGTTGAAGTTCTCTTGCTGCTCGGGCGCGAGATAGAGCGTATGCGGGTCGAATACGCTCGCAAACGCGTTGATGAACATCTCGGCGGTCTCGAGTGGCTCTTGCTTTTGTAGACGCAAAAAACGCCCCGCGTAGCTCTTGCTCAACTCTTCGCGCGCCTTGGCTTCTCGGCCTTCGAACGTTGCAGGGGGAGGGTCGAGCACGGCCTTCGGATCCTGCTTGGCCTCCTTATCCTCAGCAAGCTTCGCGACCGCTTTGGCGGACTCCTCCATGCTGTCCAGCCGCTCTAGCACTTGCTGCTTGAGTGTCAGACGCCAGCGGTCCTTCAGCTCGGCATCGCTCGCGACGTACTCAAGCTTCTTCGGATCGGTCTCCAAGGACTCGTCGCGCGTGAAATCGAAGGGCTTCTGCAGCAGCTCGGCGATGATGACCGAAACCTTCTGCCGCTGTTGGGCAAGCAGGGCCGCGCCGGTGCGGGCCATACGAAAATCGCCCGCGCGCACCTGATCGTCCAGGTTCGAAGCATCGCGCTCGAGGACCGCCACATGCTGTTTGAGCAGCATCAGCTTGCCGGGGTCGAGTCGCTGGATGTAGCTCGCGAACGCTTTATTCGAAATGGTGTCGTCGAGGGTGTGCGGGCGGACGTGCTCGCGCTCGAGCAGCGCCTTGATGCCCGCGGCCAACCGCGCCTCTCGCGGATCGGCCTCTGCGATTTTCAGCGACTTCAGCTCATCTGGAAGGGCTCGCGCCTCGGGCAAGACCTGCGAGGGAGGGCGTGCGGCTGGCGCTGCGCCCTTGGAGCTGGTGGTCGAATTGCAGGCAACCCCGAAGAGTAGCCCAACCAAAATTGCATAACGCCAAATCACCTGTTCGGGATAGCGCGCCGCGACGGCACGTGGGGGAAAATTAATGGCCAGCTGCTCTATCCGTACCATGCCTGCTCCTCACGCCCCTCAAACTGCCCAATAAACAGTCGCACTTCCACTAAGAACCAGTTACCCACTGGCTCTTGGAAAGGCTGCTTGCCCCGTGCGTGTTCAACCGATGGTGCGTGGAAACATTCCATGGCCCCCCAGCACTGCCAGGTGGCCATGTATTCGGTCTGGTCTGCACGCCAAGCAGCCAATAGCCCAGCGGACCCGTGCGCAAGCAAGCGAAGGAGACTAGTCGCCGCTCGCAGAGTCATCGACGGTGAGTCGCGCGCCGACATGTGCGGACAGTAAGGTGAGAACGCCTGCCCCGGCAGTTTTCAGCGCCGGACGCGCGCACCACGGACTGTGCCGGGAATGCGACCGAGGCGTTCCGAATCCGCTCGGCGACTTCTACGGTGTTGGTGTCTGTACCGATGGTGCGAGCCGTAGTTGAACGAACGGCCGGCCCAGACGCGATGCTGATAGCCGTAGCCAAGCTGATAGCCGTAGCCAGGCTGATAGCCGTAGCCAAAACCCACCACGGCGGGACAGCCGTAGCCGGTGTAGCCGCAGTGCGGGTAGCCATAGCTATAATAGGGCTCATAGCTGGGCGTCCACCATCTCGCGCTGGGCCGGTAGGTCCTGACCGGCGGCGGTGAAAGCAGAGGATCTAGCGCGGGCGGCGCTGAACCCTGTGGGCCCTTGGGAATCGCCGACAGGAGCGGAGAGTCCGTGGGAGTAAACGGCGTCAGAGCACCACTCGTGCTCGGCACTCTCTGGGCCGGAGGCGGCGCGGGGACCACCTGACGTGGTTTTACTGCCGACCCGATCGCCTGTTGCTGGCCGACGTCATGTTGGGCACGTCGTTGCGACCCATACGGTTCTTGAATGAGCGACGGCTGAGCGGCGGTCGCGCACGCGGCGCTGAGGGCGACCGAGCATGCCAGGGCAAGCCGTGCGATGCGTGCCCATGCGCTCGCAGCGCGAGAGTTGCTGGTTGCCTGAGTCTGATTATCCATAGCTCGATTTCTCCGGCGCGGTTCTCACGATCGGACTGTGCCAGAACGCCTTCATTCACCAACGGTGAGTGCTCGTTCCGCAGTCACACGCTTTTTGCGACCTGAGTGCGCCCCAACGCGTCTACGCACATCATTTACGCACATCATTGCGGACAGTTCTGATGCCAGCCCGTTCCGAAGCCATCTTAATCGCTCACGATCTGAGTATTCGGACGGCCTCTTAAGTGCTAAGCAAGCTTATCAGAGGACGCAGCGCGCCTCACCCTCGGGAGTTAGTTGAATGTCCAACCACCTCGCGCTGCGAGAGCCTTGCGCCGTCGTTATCGGGGGAAGTATTGCCGGCATGTGCACAGCGCGCGTGCTTACTGAGCGCGGTTTCGCCGTGAGTGTGGTCGAAGCGGATTCGCTGCCGAGCGCGTTGGGTGGAGCGGACTCGCAGCCGGATTTGGCAAATGGCAACGACTCGCAGGCGAGCTCCTGTCGGCCGCGCAAAGGCGTGCCGCAAAGTCCACAGCCCCATGGTGTGCTGCTGCGTGGCCGCACTGAGCTAGAGAAGCTGTTTCCGGGCTTACTTTCTGAGCTGCAAGCGCAAGGCGCCCTCGCACTGGACCCCGGCTTTGATTACGTGCGCTACACGGAATGGGGCTGGGGCAAGCGTTTTCGCGCCCACCAGTCGGTGCTCGCATGCACGCGTCCACTGATGGAGACCACGATCCGTCGTCGCTTTCAGGCCTGCGCGCCGCGCGTGCGCTGGCTGGCAGAAACCCGCGTCGAGGGTCTCACGCTCCACGACGATGGTAGCCGGCGCGTCGCCGGCGTTCGCGTCCGCAGCTTGAACGGGGAAGCACAGACACTTCCAGCCGAGCTCGTAGTCGATGCGAGCGGACGCGGCAGCCGCAGCAATGCCTGGCTGACCGCGCTGCAGATCCCGACACCTGACGAGGAGGTAATCGATTCGCGCGCCACGTACGTCACCCGCATGTACAAAGCGGCGCCGCGCGAGAAGCTCGCCGAGGGCTGGTGGTGGCGCGGCGCGATGGTGGATCCGGTCGTGCCCACCATCCCGCGCTGGGGAATGCTGACGCCGGTGGAAGGGGGCCGCTGGCTTGTGACCGCCGGCGGCGTAGCCGGAACCCGACCACCCCTCGATCCTGAGGGTTTCGTGAGCTACCTGCGCAGCCTGCGCACGCCCTTACTAGCGCAGATGATCGAGCACGCGGAACCCATCAGCGATATTTGCCAGAGCCGCTC
>JBBSJC010000124.1:0-16557 GCA_038257655.1 Polyangiales bacterium
AGGGGCACACCCCAAAGGGCCGCATCGCGCTGGTTGCCGTGGGCAGTTATGGGCGCGGCACGCTGAGCTTGCAGAGCGACGTCGACGTGATCTTTCTCTGTGATGACCCCGACGATCCGCACCTGGCGGCGCTGGCCGAAGGTCTGCTTTACCCGATGTGGGATGCGGGGCTCAAAGTCGGGCATGCGGTCCGCGGCATAGAAGAGACCCTAGCGCTCGCACCCCAGGATGTCAGCACAGCCACCACCATCTTAGATTTGCGCCGGATCGGCGGCGACACCGTCCTTGTCGACGAGCTGCTCACGCGCGCTCGCGCAGAGCTGTTTGGCGCTTCTGTGCATCTTTTTCTCGATGCGCTCGAGAAGGACAACGACGAGCGACATGAGCGTTTTGGAGGCTCGCTCTACCTGCTCGAGCCAGAGCTCAAGCTCGGTCGCGGTAGCTTGCGCGATCTAGACGTCGGTACCTGGGCTGCGCGCGCGCGTTGGCCTGTCGCCAGCCTGGAGGCGTTGGTCAAAGTCGGCGCAATCGACGACAAGGAGCTGGCTGAGCTCCGAGCGGCCCAAGACATGTTGTGGCGCGTGCGCAACCTGCTCCATCTCAAAGCGCGACGCACGCAGGATCGTTTAACGTTCGAAGACCAAGAAGAGATCGCGCTGCGCCTTGGCTTCGTCGATGGCGCGACCCTGGCCGTCGAGCAGTTCATGCAAGCTTACTATCGGCACGCTCGCAGCGTGGCGACGATCTCAGAGCGTTTGCTCAAGCGCGCCCGTCCTGGCAAACGGCCCAAAGTCGAGCCGTTGACGGACCTTCCCGCCGGCATCGTAGCTGTCGAGCACGAGCTAGGCTTTGCAAAGTCGTGGGTTCTCGATACGCGACCTGAGCTTGCGCTTGAGATCTATGCCGAGGTCACCCGTCATTGGCGTTCGGCGAACGAAGAAACACGGGATGACATCCTGCGTTCGTCCAGCGACTCCAGTTGGTGTCACGCGCTCCGGCGCTCGCGCGTCGCATCGCCCATCTTCTGCAAGCTGTTGTGTCACGCGGGCGAAGTGCCCTTGCGTCAGAATTCGATCTTGGGCGAGCTGCACGAGCTTGGACTGTTGCTCGCGATGATTCCCGAGTTCGAGCCTGTCACCGGTCGCGTTCAGCACGACGTCTATCACGTGTATACGGTCGATGTGCACTCGATCGCGGCCGTCGATCGTCTGCGTGCGTTGATGCGTGGAGACTTTGCGCTCGAGCAGCCCTTGGCGAGCCAATTTGCAGCGGAAACCGTGCGCCCACTGCCGCTGTTTCTAGGGCTCTTGCTGCACGACATCGGCAAGGCTTACGGTAAGGATCACTCACGACAAGGAGCTATCATCGCGCGCCCGATCGCCGAGCGCCTGGGCCTCGGCCCGCTCGATGTAGATCACGTGGTGTGGCTCGTCAGCGAGCACCTCAGCCTTTACCATTGGGCTACGCGTCGCGACACCTCCGATCCAGCGACGATCGAAGAGATCGCGCGCAAGGTGGGCTCGGTCGATCGCCTGCGTGACTTGTACTTACTGACCGTGTCCGATGTGGCGACCACCAACCCTGCGGCGATGACCGAGTGGAAGGCGCGCATGCTCGAGGACCTGTACGTGGCGGTGACGCGCGTACTCGAAGGCCGCGATGGCGACCGCACGCATCGCGCCGAAGACATCCGCCGTAGCGCGCGCGTGGGCTTCGTCGGAGACGCAGGCCAGGAGCGCCTGGAAGCGTTCGTCGATGAAATGCCCGAGCGTTATGTGCTGGCGCATCCGGTCGATGTGATCCGCGCCCATGCTCGCGCGGCGCGCGATCGGGGCGACAGGCCGGTACATGTCACGACGTTTCCGGGCTCGAGCAAAGACGTCACCGAGTTGCTCGTGCTCACCGATGACCGGGCAGGCTTGCTGGCCGATATCGCGGCCGCCTTGTCTGCCAATCGCATCGAAATTACAGCCGCGCAGATCTTCTCCCGGCCACGGAAGGGCGCACCGCCGGAAGCTATCGAGCTTTTGCAGGTTCGGCCCTCCGGCCATCCTGGCGAGCCTTTGACAAGCTCAGAGGTAGCTCGTCTGGCCGAAGACATCGATGCCGTGTTGTGTGGCCGCACGACGAGCGCCGCACTGCTGGCCAAACGTCCGAGGCTGCCTGCGTGGGCCAAGCGTAAAGGCCCTGATGTGCGCACAAAAGTCGTGATCGATAACCACGTCTCGCCGCGCTTCAGCGTGGTCGACGTGTACGCGAAAGATCACGTGGGCTTGCTGCACACGATCGCCGAAACGTTGCGCCAGGAGGGCCTCACGATCGCGCTCTCGAAGGTCAATACCGAGGGCCTGAAGGCGGCCGACGTGTTCTACGTAGAGCGCAACGGCGGTGGCAAGCTCTACGGCGAGCAAAGTGAGATCTTGCGACAAAAGCTCTTCGATGCGATTGAAGCGAGTCGTGAACGCGAAGCATAAAGTTTCCTGGTTGTTCGCTACTTCGATCTTCATTACAGCTTGTGGCGGGGCAACCCCAGCGCGGCCCCAGTCCGCGCAGGACGAGCCGAGCCCAGCCGCTAAGCCTCGTGCCAAAGCACGTGCCCTGCCCAGAGCGAGCGCCAGCGTGCGGGAAGGCGAAGGGCTGCTCGCTAACGGCGACGAAGCAGGCGCCAAGGTAAAGTTCGTATCGGCTATCCGCGAGGATGGCAGTGATCCTCGGGCGCAGCTCGGCTTGGGTCTTGCCGAAGAGGCGTTGGGAGACCTAGCGGCCGCCGAGAGCGCCTACCGGAAAGCGATCGAGCTCGACCCGAAGCTGGCTGAAGCGCACAACAACTTGGGCCTGGTGCTGCGCGATGCCGGCAAGGATACCGAGGCGCTGACGGAGCTCATGAGCGCCGCCGAGCTCGACCCGAGGCTGGCGTCGGCCCAGGCCAACTTGGCGCTCGCTTTCGAAGATGCCGGTCGCATTGCAGAGGCACGCGAGGCCTACGAACGCGCGATCGCGCTGACACCCGACGACGCGATGTTGCGCGCCAACCAAGGGCTATTTCTGCTCGAAAACGGCGACGAACAGGGGGCTACTTTGACCCTGCGCGCGGGGCTTCAGCGAGCCAAAGGCAATCGCGCTGCGCTACTCGCGATAGGCAACGGTCTACGCCGCGCATCGCATCCGGATGAAGCGGTGCGCGCCCTGCGATCCGCGATCGAAGCGGGTGACGGCCAACCCACCGCGGCGCTGCTGTCGGAGCTGGCGCTGGCTCAACACGCAGCCGGCGATGGGCCCGGCGCCCAAACGTCCCTTGAAGAAGCGATCGTGTTAGATCCGAAGCTTGCGTCCGCCCACTACGTGTTGGCAGGCATGCTCGCAGCGAGCGGCGACCTTAAGCGCGCAGCAAAACACTATCAGCGCTGCATAGAGCTCGAGCCCAAGGGGCCACTGGCTGCTCGCGCCAAAGAAAAACTCAGCGCGGTCAAGCGCGCTCCCCGTACACGTTGAGCTGCGATGCCGTGAGCGTGTGCGCCGGTCGCGCAGTCTGATCGAGCACGCCTCAACAAGCGCCTGGTGCGGTGATGCTCGCGCCCTAAAGGCTCAGCAGCGCAGTCCCAAGCCCACCACGAAGATCTCGTAGCTCTCTTTGCGCGACGCTTCGGGCTTGAGCACACGGGTCTTCGTGAACAGCGACTCCACGTGCTTCTTGGCCTTGTCGAAGTCAGGACCCTGGAAGATCTTCCCGACGAAGCTGCCGCCGCCGACGAGCGTACCTTCGGCGATATCCACCGCGTGCATGAACAGGTCGAAGCTGCGGCATTGGTCGACGAAACGTGTGCCCGTGGTCCAGGGCGCCATGTCGCTAATGACCAGATCGAACGACGCTGGCCCACCGAGCATCTGGGATGTTAGCGCCAGCACATCGCACTGACGCGTTTCCACGTTGGGCCCGAACCCGTTCTGCCACTCTTGCTGGTCGACCGCGAGCACGTGGCCTTCGCGGCCCACTTTCAGGGCTGCGTATTGCGTCCACGAGCCCGGAAATGCGCCCAAGTCCAAAACGCGCATGCCGCGTTTAAGCAGCTGCGCGCGTTTGTCGATCTCTTCGAGCTTGTAGATGGAGCGGGCGGCGAAGCCTTCCTTCTTGGCTTTATCGCCGAAGGAATCTTGAGGCCTTCTGCCCTTGCTCATCAGGCCTGAGCTTTGGCCTTGTTCGCGCCGCGCACCGTGACGATGCCCTGACGCGAGCCGGGGACGCTGCCTTCGATCAGCACGATGTTCTCGGCGTCGAGGATCTTGGCCACGCGCACGTTCATCATCGTGATGTTCTGATTGCCGTGCTGTCCGGGCATCTTGAGGCCGGGGAAAACGCGGCCGGGCGTCATGTTGGTGCCGATAGAGCCACCGTGACGGTGGTACTCGTGCGTGCCGTGCGAGGCGCTGCGTGAGCCGTGGAAGTTGTGGCGCTTCATGACACCAGTGAAACCGCGACCCTTGCTCACGCCTGAGACGTCGACGAGCTGTCCAGTCGAGAAGATCTCGGAGGGCTTGAGCACCTGGCCGACCTCGTACTTGGCGACATCCTCGGCGCCGAGCCTGAGCTCCTTGACGACGAGGGCGGCCTTGACGTTGATCTTCTTGAAGAAACCGCCTTCGGGCTTATTAACGCTCTTCTCGCGCTTCTCGCCGAAGCCCAAGATCACGGCGGAGTAACCGTCGCGCTCTTCAGTGCGCTTGCCAAGGACTGTGCAGGGGCCGCACTCGACGACCGTGACGCGCTGGACCATGCCTGCATCGTCAAAGATTTGCGTGTTTCCGAGCTTTTTGCCGATGAGGCCGAGATTCTTGTTCATGACGTTCCTGGGCGGGCCGCGTCGAGGTTTCGAGGGTCGCGAATAGTACGGACGTTTGTGCTTCGGTCAAGCGTTGGACGCAGCTTTGGCACAAGTTTTGAGCGCAGCCCGGGCAGCTTCGCCCAAGGCATCGGAGCGCCGCGCGGTGCGCTCGAGCGCGTGTTTAGCTGCTTCTGAGCGACCTGCAAAGCGGCCGAGCGCTTCCACCGTGGCGAACGGGTCGGCGCCCCTAAATCGGCACGATAATCGTACCAGCTCGGGCACAAGCTCGACCGCATCCAGATCGGCGACCAGGCTGACCGCGAAACTGCGCGCGTCAGGTCGAAAGCCTGTAAGCACGCGACGCAAGGCCACGATACCGCGCGGGTCGCCCAGCCTCACCAAAGCCGCGCCCGTCGCGGCACGCACATGCGGTTGCGTGAAGAACGCCAATGCCACTTTGGCGAGCGCATTGGAGCTGCGTTTACATTGCAGGTGCGCCAGCGCGTCGGCTACCTCGATCAGACGCTCTTTGTTGACGAGTGCATGGAGCAGCACGCGCTCACCACGGGCATCGCCTAAGCTCGCTAGGGCCAGCGCGGATTCGATGCGCACGCTCGCCGCATCATCGGTGAGCAGACGCGCCAGATGGCCGCTGAGATGGCCATGGCCCAGACAGCCGAGGGCTGCGGCAACCTGGGCCCGCACTTCGGCATCGGGGTCGTCGAGCAAGGGCAATAGGTCGCGCTCGCAGGCGTCAGGCTGCATCTCGGACAGCCCCGCGACGGCCTGGAATCTCACCTCGGGCGCCGAGCTACACAGCGCCTGGCGCAATGCTTTGACGGCGGCAGCTCCGCCGATTTGAGACGTGGTGAGTGCGGCCACTTCGCGCACCTCGCAGGCCGGGTCCTCGAAGCACGCGACGACTTCGTCGAGGGCCGATGGTTCCGCGAGTTGGCCGAGGGCTGCTAGTGCCGCACAACGCACGCGAGCATGCTTATCCGACAACAGCGTACGCAAGCCTTCGATCGCACGGGCACGTTCGCTGTCATTGGCGCGGCCTAGGCGTTCGGCTGCCGCCACGCGCGATTCCGGGCGCTCTCCGTGCACATCACGGATAGCGGCCTCGAATTTTGGCGGCAGGGGCGGCAAAAGCCAGGACATCTTATGATTGGTCGCGTGTCACGAGATCGCGCTACCGGGCGCCAGGTCTTTTTGCGGATTCAACACGGATAGGGCGCTACCATCGCCCGCTGCGAGCACCATTCCCTGGGACTCAAGACCCATCATCTTGCGCGGAGGCAAATTCGCAAGAACCACGACGCGCTTGCCGATCACGTCTTCGGGTGCGTAGTGCTTACCGATGCCAGCGAGGATCTGACGCTTGCCGAGTGGACCGAGGTCCACTTCGAGTCGCAGTAATTTATCTGACTTGGGCACGCGCTCGGCGAGCAGAATCAGCGCGACGCGCAGATCGGCTTTCACGAAGTCATCGATCACGATGTTGTCCTTGGCGGGCGCGAGCTCTTGGACGGTTGCAGGCGTGGGCACAGTGGCGGTGACGCCCGCGGTTGCGACTGCAGGCACTGTGCTAGCGCCGCCTGCGGCCGCTTTATCTTCTGACTTCTCTTCCATGACCACCTTGGGACTTAGCTTTGCGAGGATTGCGGCTTCTTGATCTTTGTCGAAGCGCGGAAACAGCGGCGTGGCTGCACGCGTCTGCGTGCCGCCTTGCAGCCCTCCGAACACGGCCGGCCACAGGTCGTGATCGACGCTCGGCACGAGTTTATCGAGGCCGAGCTGGCTGAGCAGGGCGTCGCACTTTTCGGGCATGAACGGCCACAACATCACGCCCAGGAACCGTAAGCTTTCGAGCACCGTGTAAACGACTTCGCCCAGGCGCTTGAGATCGCCTTGCTTCGCGAGCTTCCAGGGCTCCGTCTGATCCACGTACTTGTTTGCAGCTGTGACTAGCTCCCAAATCGCATCGAGCGCGCGGTTCGGGTTCACCTCTTCGAGCTGCAATGCGGCAACGCGCGCACTGTCTTGAGCGCGGGTCATCAAGGCGCGGTCCAAGTCGGTCAGCGCGGAGACATCAATGCTGGGTACGCTGCCGCCGAAGCTGTTCTTGACGATGCTCGAGACCACACGTTGCAACAGGTTGCCAAGGCCGTTGCCGAGCTCACCGTGATAACGCGCGAACAGGTTTGCGTGACTGAAATCACCGTCTTGGCCGAACCCGATGTCGCGCATCAGATAGTAGCGCAGCACATCGGCGCCTACGGCGTCTGCGATAGGCCCCGGAGCGATGAAGTTGCCGAGGCTCTTGGACATCTTCTGACCATCGACGGTAAGCCAGCCGTGGGCCCACACCTGCGTCGGGGGCGCAAGCTCGGCGCTCAGCAAAAAGGCAGGCCAGTACACCGCGTGAAAGCGCAGGATATCCTTGCCCACCAGGTGCACGACTTGGGCGTTGGGTTCCCAAAACTGCTCGAATAGCGGCGCTGTTTCGCCTGCGCGGGTCGGGCCGCCGAGAGCGCTCATGTAGTTCGTAAGGGCGTCGAACCAGACGTAGATCACGTGGTCAGGTTTGCCTGGTACGGGCACGCCCCACTTGAAGGTGCCCCGCGAGATCGAGATGTCCCGCAGGCCCTCGCGCACGAAGCTCTTCACTTCGTTGAAGCGACCCTCAGGTTGGACGAACTTGGGGTGCTTTTCATAGTAGTCAAGTAGCTTGTCTGTGTAGGCGCTCAGCCTGAAGAACTGGGTCGTTTCCTTGAGTAGGTCGACCGGCTTCTTGTGCATGGGGCACAGGCCACCCTCGAGCAGGTCTTTCTCGGTATAATATGCCTCACACGCGACGCAGTAGTGGCCCTGGTACTCGGCCTCGTAGATGTCGCCCTTTTGCTGACAGCGCAGCCAGAGCTCTTGTGCGCGCTCCTTGTGACGTGTCTCCGTGGTGCGGATGAAGTCGTCGTAGTCGCACGACAGCGCTTTCCACGCCTCTTTGAAGGGCGCGGTCATGCCGTCGACGTATAGCTGGGGATCCATGCCCACTTCCTGGGCGCGGCGCTCGATCTTTTGGCCGTGCTCATCAAGGCCGGTCAGAAAGCGCGTGGGCTCTCCGCGCAGGCGGTGATATCGCGCGAGCACATCGGCTGCGATCGTGGAGTAGGCCGTGCCGATGTGGGGCCGGTCGTTGACGTAATAGATGGGGGTGGTGACGTAGAACGCGGACATGGAGCGCGCAGGTTAGCGCAGGTCGAGCAACAGGCGATCGAGCGTGACCTGGGTATTGGCGTTGCGAGCGAGCAGATCGCCCAGTGTGCCCAGCTTTTGCACGCGTTCTGCGGCTTTTCGTGGGCCGAGCTTTTGCGCCTGCTCCGCGAGTTGTCCGCTCGCGTCATCGAAATAAAGCTTGTCGCGGGCTACACCCAGGGCGACAGCTGCCACATCGCGATAATACGTGGCCAGGGCATCGAAGGTGAGGGCGAGGTCATCGCTCTTTGCGAGCTCTTCCGATAGCTCGATCAGGCGACCGGTGTCTCCGCGCGTGAGCGCCGCATCAATGCGCAATGCGCGATCAAGTAGCGACTTGGCAAGGCCGCCTTCGCACAGGGCAAGCACGCGATCGGCGCGGCCATCTGCAAGAGCTATCGCGGGTCCGTGTAAGGTTTCGCTGATGCCGGCCGATTCGAGCACGTGCTCGAGCACCAGCCGAGGCAAGCGTCCGAAGTGCAGGCTCTGACAGCGCGAACGGATGGTGACGAGCAAACGATCGGCGCGTTCGGCGAGCAGCACGAAGCACACGTTGGGACGGGGCTCTTCCAGCGTCTTGAGCAGCGCGTTGGCAGCCTCGGGGTGCTGCTCTGGAAAGGAGACGTCGGCCTCGGGAAAGATCAGAAACGCCTGCTTGCCTTCGAACGGAGCAAAGTGTGCGACTGGTAAGATCTCGCTGCGTAAGGTTTCGACCTGAATGTTGCGGTTACCCTCTTGTCGGGGACGGAACCTGCGCGCATCCGGATGATTGCCGCTCTCGATACGCTGGCAGCTGCTGCAGCGGTCGCAGCCCTTGCCGGGCTTGTCTTGACACAGCACGGCCTTGGCGAGAGCCACTGCGGCGCGCTCTTTACCGACGCCGCTGGGCCCCTCAAACAGGTACGCGTGTGCTAAGCGACCGCTCTCGATGGCACGCTGAAGCGTGCGCACCGCCTGATTCTGCCCGCGAATTTCGTTTAGCAACATCGAGCGTTGGCGGTAACACGCAGGGCTAGGACGTACAAGGGAGGCCCACAAGCCATGGTTGAGGTCATGCAGCGCCTCGCAGCCCCGACTACTAAGGCCATGCTTGTCATTGCTCAGGCCTTGGTCAGACTTGTCTCATGACGTTATTGCAGCGCGGTGAACGCTTGCCCGAGCTTGTCGCGATCATGCGTAAGCTGCTTGCTCCAGAAGGGTGTCCGTGGGACCGCGAGCAGACCTTGGACAGCCTAAGGCCCTACGTGATCGAAGAGGCCCACGAGGTCGTCGATGCCATCGACCGCAAAGACCTCAAGGACCTGCGCGAAGAGTTAGGTGATTTGCTACTGCAGATCGTGTTTCAAAGCGAGCTGAGCGGAGGTGCCTTTGGTATCGATGACGTGATCGGCGGCATCTGCGACAAGCTCGTGCGTCGACACCCCCACGTATTCGGCGACCAAAAGGTCAAGGATGCTGACGAAGTTCGTGAGCACTGGGAAACGCTCAAAGCCAAAGAGAAGAAGGACCGTGGCGTGCTCGACGGCGTGCCGGTGGCCATGCCTTCGTTGCTACGTGCCTTGCGCGTCGGCGAAAAGGCCGCGCACCTCGGCCTTGACTGGCCCGATGCACAAGGTCCACGCGCGAAGGTGGATGAAGAAATAGCGGAGCTGGATGAAGCGATCCGTGACGGGCACCACGCTAGGATCGAGGCCGAGCTCGGCGACGTATTGTTTTCGCTGGTGAGCGTGGCGCGCAAACATTCGGTCGATCCGGAGGCCGCGTTACGGCGAACTGTCGAGGGCTTTTCCGCGCGCGTGCGCTGGATCGAAGCGGAGAGCCGAGCGCGCACGATCACACCGAGCAGATTGTCCGCCGCGGAGCTCGACGCGCTGTGGCAACAAGCCAAGGAGGCCACCCGTGCTTAGTGCTCTTAGAATGCTTTCGGCACTGGTGTGTCTGGCGCTGCTCGGCGGCTGTGTGCGCAGCACGCTCGTGCGTGTGCCCGTTACGTTTGCGGCACGCGTGCCGGTGCGCGTATTTCCGCAGATTTGGGTCGCCGGCGGCAACTTCGACGAGGACGAGCGCATCGCGGAGCGCCTCGCCGCACATCTTGCCCAAGATGGTAAGAGCGAGGTGCGTCAGGTGGACATATCGGAGCTTGAGCCGGCGCGTCTGGCAGGCAATATCCCCGCTACCACCGCGGTGGTGCTGGTCGAGCTTGAGCTGCGCGAAGGTCTTCAGCAGTATTGGGAGACAGCGCCCATTCAGAGCTGTGGTTACTACAATTGCGCCACCCAGTACCAACCGTTTACGTCGGCGGCGCCCGAGGTCACGGCGGTTGCCACGGTGACCGTGTATGAGGGCCCGACGGCACGCGTCCTGCAGCGGGAGCGCGTGGGCCGCACGATCGTCAGCCAGTCCGCCGAGCGCGCGCGGCTCGATATCGTGGAGATGATCGCAGACGAAGTGGAGCAGCTGGTCGATACGCTGCGCGTGAACGAGCGGGTCACGCTCTATCGCGTCGACATGCCCGAGGTCGAAGTGGCTATTGGACGCATCGAAGCTGGCAAGTGGGCGGAGGGCCGCGCGCTACTAGAGACAGCGAAAGACCAGCTGGGCGGTCGCAAAAAGAAGCAGCAGGCCCGCGTCTGGTACAACCTGGGCATGGCGCGGCGCTTTTCGCCGGGCGAGAACGGGTTGGACGAAGCCGCTTATCAGGCGGCGCAACGCGCGTTCAACTGGGCGATGCGGATTGACCCGAGCCTGCAGTACGAGCGCGCGATCGTCAGACTCGAGCGCCACTATCGCAACATGATTCAGCTCGCCGAGCAGGAGCTTTCGCGCAAACACAATTTCGAGGTAGTCGCAGCACAGCCACAGGACGCGCCCGCAGAGGCTGCCGAGGAGCCTGAGAATGCGCCGGCGTCCCCAGTGCCGGCTGCTCCGTAGCCAACCGATCGAGTAGTGCGTCTACGTGTGAAAACGTGATCGTGGGCGTGGTTGTGATCGTGCGTGATTGATCAGGCCGTTCACGATCGCGATCACGATCACGAAAGAACAGACTTAGAGCCGGCTCGCGGGGATCGCCAACACATCCTCGATGTGCTCGGCGCCGAGCACCAACATGACCAAACGGTCGACTCCGAGCGCGTTGCCGCCGCTTGCGGGCATGCCCTCTTCGAGGGCTTCCATGAACCGTTCGTCGATCGGGTAGACGACCTTACCATCGGCACGTCTGCTGGCCTGGTCCTGCTGCAAGCGGGCTCGTTGCTCTTGTGGGTCGGTCAGCTCGCCAAAGCCGTTGCATAGCTCGAGACCGGCCACATATGCCTCGAAGCGCTCGGCTACGCTCGGATCGGAGGGCTTTTTGCGCGCGAGCGAGGCCATGCTCGCGGGGTACTCCCATAAAAACGCCGCTCCTACGCCTTCGAGCGCAGGCTCCACGCTCTCGACGAGCAAGCGATAGAAGCGATCGTCGTCCGCTACGACCTCGTCCATGGAGATGCCTGCGAACCACTGGAAAGCTTCGCGCAACGTGATGCGGGGCCAGGGCGGCGTGACGTCGATCTCGCGCGCGCCTGAGAACAAGCTGGGCCGTCCGTGTAGGGTGAGCGCTACATGGGCGACCAATTGCTCGGTGTCGTGCATGACTTCGCCCACGCCGGCATAGGCGCGGTACCACTCGAGCATTGTGAACTCGGGCTGGTGCCGGCTACCGATTTCATCCGCGCGAAAGCATTTGGCAAGCTGGTAGATGCGCTCGAGCCCACCCGCGAGCAGACGCTTCATTTGATATTCTGGACTCGTGATCAAATAACGCTCAGGTCCACGCCAGCTCACGCCCAAGGCGTCCAGGTGCGGATCCAGGCCGGGACTGGGCACGGCAAGTGGCGTCTCGACCTCGAGAAATTCTCGGTGGTCGAAGTACTCGCGAATCGCGCGCATGACCCGCGCGCGTTGCGTGAGGTGGGTCGCGATTCGGCGCTCGTTGGCCTGCAGACGCTGAAACTCGCTGTTTGGCGCGAATGGCGAGCGCATCGGAACGCGGCTCTGGACCACGCTGTCACAGACAAAGCGCGCGCCATCCCAAGCGCCATCGAGCTCGACCAGGGCGCCCGGGGCGCACGGAGCAGACCAGGCGATGCGAGCGTTGCCCGAGGCGTCACACAGTACGACCCCAAGCTCGTCGGCATGAACGACTCGCCCCGCGACGCGGGTGTGCGTGCGGGGCGAAAGAGCCGAAAGCTGAGCGAGGGCGACGCGCTCTCGACTCACTTCTTGGCGCGCTCCGCGTAGTCACCGGTGCGGGTATCGATGCGCACGATCTCATTCTGGTTGATGAAGAGTGGTACCTGGATCTCAAGGCCGGTGGAGCACTTGGCTGGCTTGGTGGTACCGCCTGAGGTGTCGCCCTTGAAGCCTGGCTCGGTTTCGACGATCTCTAGCTCGACGAAGTTGGGGGGCGTCACGCCGATCGGCTTCTCGTTGTAGACGAGGACCGAGCACATCAGATTGTCGATCAGGTAGAAGCGGTTTTCGCCCAACTGATCGGCCGTCATGCGCAGCTGCTCGTAGCTGGTCGTGTCCATGAAGACGTAGAAGTTTTCCTCTGGATAGAGGTACTGCATCTGACGCTCTTCCAGGTCTGCCTTCTCGAGCTTTTCACCGCTCTTGAAGGTGCGCTCCAGGATCGTACCGCTGATCATGTTGCGCATCTTCGTGCGCGTGAACGCCTGGCCTTTGCCGGGCTTCACGAACTGGAAGTAGACGATTTCGAAGGGCACACCTTCGATCTGAACTTTGAGGCCCTTGCGAAAATCCGAGGTTTCGTACATCGGTGCGTTTCCTTGGTGAACAGCTCGAGAAGCTGGAACTCAGTTCAACACGACTTTGCGTTCGGCGAGCAGCACCGAGCTTGGCGTCGTGACATTGGCGTCGCGCTCGCCCGTGACCCGGACGGTGAAGCGAGAGCGCGCCGTGGTGGCCATGATATTTCCGGCCCGGGTGGTTCTGTCGTATTTCAAGGTGCCGGCGCGCTCGCGGGACCCATCTTCGGCGATTACCCAGACTACAAACTCGCGCATGCCCACACCGACGCGTTCAGGTGGCGGCAGCTTGTCGAGCTCGATGATCACGAGCTTCTGCCCGCCTTCGATCCGCTCGACTTCGACCGAGCCCGTCGCTCCGTGCGCGTTTGACGCGGTGACGAGCGGATAGCTCTGCGCCGCCTGCATACAAGCGGCGAGCGACAGAAGCAGGGCCGAGAGGCCGATCGCAGCGCGTCCCATTGAACGAGCCCTTATAGCAGGTCGGCTTCGCGGCTACCAGGGGGGTCAATACCCAGCAGGTTGACCAGGTAGGCGCCGCTTGAAAATGCGCAAGATGACGAGTATCTGCCCGCGTCATGCGCGAGGTTGACGAAGAGATTCGAGAGATCAAGAAGGAGATTATCGAATCTCGTGGTCTCATCATCAAGACGAACAACCTGACGAATGCGTTGGGGGCCGACATTAAGGCCATTGCCAAGCGTCAGGCGACCCACGAGCGCCGCACCTGGTGGAACTCGGTAGTCGCCTACGCGCTGCTGGGCGCCCTGTCGCTGTTCGGCTTTCGTTTGCTGCTCGACGTGAGCATTCGCGAGATGGAAAGTGAGAAGGAAAACCTCACCCAAGAGGTGAAGCGTTTACGCACGGGTCTCGACGAAGAAGTGCGCCGCGCCGAAAAGCGCGGGCAGGCCGAATCCAAAGCCGTGCAGTTTTACGAGCTGATCAAGGATAAGCAGCGCGCCGAAGTGATCGAGCGCTGGAACGAGCTCAACAAGGAGCTGCTGTCGCCAGCAGAGCGCGCGTTTCTGCGAGACGTCGTCGCACGCTTTCACGCGGAGCTCAGCGTAGAAGCCTATCAGCAGGGGCTCGAGCTACTGCGAACCGGTCGCTATGCGGAGGCGACCGAGTCGTTTCAGGATGCTGTGCGGCTGAACGAATCGGCCGCGCACGTTCCGCAAGTTCATCTGCAGCTTGCCCATGCACTGCGTCAGCTCGGTAAGCATGCTCAGGCCAAGCTCGAGCTCGAGCTCGTGCTCGCTCAAACCAGCGACAAGGAAGCTCACGCGGACGCCACGTGGCTGCTTGCGCACACGCTCGATGATTTGGGCGACCTGGACGGGGCGCGTGCGCAGTTGCGCAAGCTGCTATCGAAATGGCCGCGCTCAGCGCTTATCCCTGATGCCCGCCAGCTACTGGGCTCGTTGAACTTGAAAGCGCTGCGCTCAAAAGATCAACGCTAGACACGCGGCCTTTGGCAGGCATCGATTGCTGGTGAAGCGCATTCGGCGGAAAACAAGCCTGTTAAGCTTTTAGCTCCGCCGCGCGCGTTTCACCGAGCAACCAGTCGAGGTAGGGTTTGCTGCCAGCGACCACGTCCAGCGCGAGCACTTCGCAAACTTCATACGGATGCAGCTCACGAATGCGCTGCTCGACCTGCTGGTAGCAACGCGCGTCCGTTTTAATCATAAGCAACAGCTCGCGATCGTCCTCAATTTCGCCCTGCCAGCGATACATCGAACGCACGCCGGGCAAGATGTTCACGCAGGCTGCAAGCCGCTCCTCGAGCAGGGGGCGCGCGAGCCGTTCAGCGACCTCTTCGCTCGGCACGGTGCATAAGATGAGACGCGCTTGGGCTTGCATGGGACAGGTAAGGATATCATGGGCCCGGCATGGGTCACATCCCGCTTCTGGACGAGTTTGCCCTGATCGCAGGGCTCGCTGTGTTGGTCATGGTCCTGTTGGCGCGGCTCAAGCTGCCCACTGTGACGGGACTGCTTTTGGCAGGGGCGTTGGTGGGGCCCTACGGGCTTGGTCTGGTACGGTCGGTGAGCACGATAAACCTGCTGGCTGAAGTCGGCGTCGTCATGCTGCTCTTCACGATCGGCCTTGAGTTCTCGCTGGAGCGCATGCGTCACATCATGCGTCAGGTGGCCTTGGGCGGCGTCGTGCAGGTGGGGTTGACCGTGTTGTGCACAGCGCTGATTGCAGCAGCGTTTGGCGTGCCGGTGCGACGCGGCGTTTTTTACGGCTTCCTGTTTGCGCTCTCCAGCACCGCCATCGTGTTGCGCGCCCTCAGCGATCGACGCGAGCTCGACGCGCCCCAAGGTCGCTTCATCGTCGGCACCCTGATCTTTCAGGATCTGTGCGTGATTCCCATGGTGTTGATCGTGCCCTTGCTCGCCGCGAACAGCGATCTTTCGCGCTTGACGACCGAACTCTCGTGGGCACTCGGTAAGGCGCTGGCGATCGGGGTCGTGTTGTTCGCTGTTGCGCGTTTCGCTGCGCCTCAGCTGTTGCACTGGGTCACCCAGAGCGGCAGTCGCGAGATCTTTCTGCTCGCCGTGCTCGCGCTCTGCACCGGGACCGCGTGGCTGACCTCATTGTTAGGTCTGTCGCTCGCCTTGGGTGCATTCCTAGGCGGCATGGTGGTGGCCGACACTGACTATGGCCATCGGGCACTTGGTGACATGCTGCCCTTGCGCGACACGTTCGTGAGCATCTTTTTCGTCTCACTCGGCATGCTGTTCGACGTGCGCGTGGTGTTCGACATGCCGGTGCTCGTGCTGTCGATCCTGGTGGGCTTGATCGTGATCAAAGGCTTCCTCGCGACCTTAGCGGCGGTGGTGATGCGCTTTCCTGCGCGCGTTGCCTGGCTTGCTGGCGTCGGTCTCGCTCAGTTTGGAGAGTTTGGTTTCGTGCTCGGCAAACTGGGCGTCGATCATGGCGTCGCCAGCGCTGAGGACATGGCGCCGCTGCTCACTGCGGGCATCGCCAGCATGTTCCTTACGCCCGTGCTCGTGCGCGTCGCGCCCCACGTGAGCGCCGGTGAGCGTCTGCTCGCGCCGCTCGAACGTTTGATCGGCGTGCGCGGCATCGACGGGCTGGACAGTCAGGGGAGGCAGCTGTCCGGTCACGTCGTGATAGTGGGCTTCGGCGTGGCCGGGCGCTTGATCGGACGTGCGCTGACCGATTCGGAAATAGCCTTCGTCGTGCTCGAGCTCAACGCAGATACCGTGCGCAACGCGCGCGCGGCAGGCGAGCAGGTCTACTATGCCGACGCTACAAGCGAAGAGGCGCTTGGCCATGCCCGGCTCAGCGCAGCGAGAGCGCTCGTGCTCGTGATAAGCGATGCCCAGGCGGTACAACGTGTCGTCGACACCGCCAAACGCGTGGCGCCCCACGTGCCGATCCTGGTGCGCGCGCACTACTTGGCCGACAAGCCGGAGCTCGTGAAGATCGGCGCGGACGACGTCGTGGCCGAAGAGGTCGAAGGCGCGGTTGAGGTGCTGGCGCGCCTGATGCGATGGCTGGACATCCCTCGCAATCGTATTCAAGCCCGTGTTCGCGAGGCCCGCGAGACCACGCAGACGAGCGAGCGAGCGCCGACACTGCCGCGCAATTCAATGAGCCCGCAAGGTCCGCTCGCCGACCTCAAGATCGACAGTCTTGCGATC
>JBBSJC010000125.1:0-16495 GCA_038257655.1 Polyangiales bacterium
AATAACTGATCCGGATCGGCGTCGAGGCGCCCCGTCGTCGGTGATGAAAATTCGCAAGGATACTCCCCGTATCTGGAGAATTTTCAGCGCTGACGACGGGGATGCACCGGCGTTGAAACGGGTCAGTTATTGGCGCGCGATACCTTAGACGCTTTCACTCCACCGCGTCGAGCTCGTCTTGCCCGCTCAGTCCCAACGCTTGCAGCTTGCGAATCAAGTTCCTGCGACTGACCCCGAGCGCCAACGCCGCGCGCGTGCGGTTATTCTGAGCTCGTTCGAGTGCGCGCTCGATCACCCCGCGCTCAAAGCGCTCAAGGGAGACGGCCAGCGTTTCTCCTTCGCTCTCAAGCTCCGCTTCTTTGCCGTGAGCGGCGGTTATCGGCTGAACAGCCGCCGTGCCCGCGTTGTAGATCGCGCGACTCAAATGCTCAGGTGTGATTTCGCGCTCCGGTCCAGACAATACCCAAAGCCGCTCGATTTCGTTTTGCAGCTCGCGAACGTTGCCGGGCCAGCGGTGCGCCCGCAGCTTGCGTAAGGTGGCGTCCGCCAGCGTCTTGGTCGTACCGTGCCGTGCCGCCAATCGCCGCATGAAGTGCTCGATCAACACGTCGACGTCGGAACCCCGTTCGCGCAGCGGCGGCGTACGCAACGCCACCACGTGCAAACGGTAATACAGGTCCTCGCGGAACGTGCCGGCCTTGACCATCGCCCCGAGATCCTTGTTTGTCGCGGCGATGATCCGTACGTCGACCTTCTTAGTCTGGGTGCCGCCCACCGGCAAAAACGTGCCTTCTTGCAGCACGCGCAACAGCTTGACCTGCAGCGCAGGCGTCATGTCACCCACTTCGTCGAGCAAGAACGTGCCTGTGTCTGCTTCTTCGAACAAACCGCGCTTATCCCCATGCGCACCGGTGAACGATCCGCGGCGATGGCCGAACAGCTCACTCTCGAGCAGGTTGTCGTTGAAGGCACTGCAGTTGGCCGCGACGAATGGTTTGTGCGCGCGCGGCGAAGCGCGATGGATCGCTTGGGCGACGAGCTCTTTGCCCGTGCCGTTTTCGCCGGTGATCAAGACCGTGCACTGCGCGGGCGCAACCTTTTCGATCATACGCGTGATCTGCTGCATCGGTGCGCTCTCGCCGATCAGCGCAGGTGCAGGCTTGCGTGCGGCGGATGATTCGTGGCCGCGCTCGTGCTCGCGTTCCAGCTCGGCCCGGGCCAGCTCCAATGCCGCTGAAAGGTCAGGTGCGGTTTTCGTGCCCCCGGCCTTGTCGCTCGCATGCCACACGAGCTCCAGGCGACTACCATCAGCTAGGGTCGCGGTCACGTGTGGGTTCGAAGGGGGCAGGGTCATCGCTCAGTCTCGATGCAAGCTAGCACATCAGTTTCGGCTGCAATGGCGCTTAGCGGCTGCCTGGAAAGTGGGTCGAGCCCGCGAGTCTGGCAATGTCGCAGGTTTACGATCGCGAGTAGTTGATCGATACGTTCCGCATCGAGGGTGTCGGCCGGCGCTGGCATTTCCTGCGTAAAATTGAGCACACATGCCGTCACTTCGCCGCCGCTGGGCAGACGCTTGCGGACGGCCGATGCTGGGATCACACCGGCCGGATAACGAAGCGCATGACCCTGAGTGCGACACACGAGCGGCCGCGCTTCGTACACGGCGCAGCGTCCGTCAGGTTCGAGCATCGCGCAGCGCGCGGGCGTTTGACCGTCCGCCTCGCGCGCAAGCTCACGCTGCCCGCGGGCTGCTACCGCCTGTCGCGTTTCGCTCGGAAGCGTCGCGAGCTGCGCACGAAGCGCATGGGCTTCGACTTCGCACGGCGCAAGCCAGGCGTGACAGCAACCGTCACATCCCGCGCGGCACGCCATCTCGGAGCCACGCCGCGCGCTCACCGGCTCGGTAAAGCCGCTTACTTTTGCTACCAGCGCCTGATATTCGCTGTTCATCGCTCCCTCGGTAGCGCTCGGCCTGCACCCGCGCCAGCCGTTGCTACGTTGCACCCTGCGCCATGGATCTCGTCTATTTCATCGTACTCGTCGGCGTGCTGATCTTCGTCCACGAGTCGGGGCATTTCATGTGGGCCAAGCTGTTCGGGGTGCGCGTGCTGCGCTTCAGCCTCGGCTTTGGCCCACGGATCGCAGGCTTCACCCGCGCCGGCACTGAGTATGTGATTGCAGCGCTACCCCTCGGTGGCTACGTGCGTATGTTGGGTGAGAATCCCCACGATGAGGTCCCCAGCGAAGAGGTTGGAGCGTCGTTCAATGCGCAGCCGCTTTGGCGCCGAATCATCATCGTGTGCGCGGGCCCGGCGATGAACCTCGCATTCCCAGTATTGTTGTATTTCGTGGTTTTCTTGGGCACGACCACGCTTGCTCCCGCGATTGTCGGTGACGTGTTTCCCGGTCAACCGGCCGACGGGAAATTGATCCCCGGTGATCGCATCATGGCGGTCGACGGACAAACCGTGGAGACCTTCCAGGACTTGACGCGCGTGGTGTCGCCCCAGCCCGGACGCACCTTACGCTTTACCATCGAGCGCAATGGTGAAGTACTCGAGCGCGCGATTACCCCGACACGGAAGCATCTGGAGCGGCCGCTCGATTTGTCCGAAGATGTCGGGCGCATCGGTATCTCATCGAGTCAGCCGCTGTCCGTAATCGCGGTAAGCGACCCCCAAGGCCCTGCACAATCTGCCGATCTGCGTACGTTCGACTGGGTGATCTCCGCCAGTGGCAAGCCGACCGAGCGCTTTACCGATCTCGAGCGCACGCTCGATCGAAATCGCGGCTCCTTGATTCCCCTTACGGTCTTGCGGCCGGAACGTGTTGCAGGGCCCCTCGGCAACGTGCTCGGCGTCTCCGTGTACACACCGCGCGTCGCAACCCTCACTCCTGAGCCTGGCGATGCTGACGGGCTTGCTCGCGCGGGGCTCGAGTCGGCCGAGCTCTACATCAGTCACGTGCTACAGGACTCGCCCGAGGCGCGCGCAGGCTTGCTGGTCGCCGATCGGATCGTGACACTCGATGGCGAGCCCGTGCGACATTATACGCAGTTTCTCGAGCAGCTCGAAGCGGGCCGTGGAGACGAGCACGAGCTCGTCGTACGCCGTCAGGGCAAAGCCGTGACCTTACGGTATCGGCTCGAGCATCAGAGCGGCACCAACGAGTACGGTCAGGCTTACGATCGTTACGCCGTTGGCGTACGTCGTTGGTTGCCCACGCTGCCGCAGGCGGATATCGAAAACCCAAGCCCGGTTTCGTACGCGCTGCGCGAGTCTTTTCGCGCCACGGGCGAGGTCCTCGAGCTGACGGCCACTTCGATTCTTCGTCTGATGCAGGGGCGCCTGAGCATGAAGTCGATCGGCGGCCCGCTTACCATCTTCGATGCAGCAGGTGAAGCCGCCCGCGGTGGCGCCTTGAATTACCTGTTTTTGATGGGCTTCATCAGCATCAATCTCGGCCTGATCAATCTGTTACCGATTCCCATGCTCGATGGTGGCCACTTGCTCTTCTTCACCGTCGAGCTGCTTTCGCGCAGACCGCTGTCTGTACGCTTTCGTGAATATGCATCTATTGCGGGGTTGACGATTCTCATCATGCTGATGGTCTTTGCTTTCAAGAACGATATCGAGCGCCAGTGGCCCCAGATCATGCACCGCGTGTCAGGGGAGTGAGCGATGGCTGAATCAACCCGCCCTCCTGGTCGCCGTAGCGATGCGCCCCGGGCTCCTCAGCGCCGTAGCGATGCGCGCGGCGTCGCCACCATCACGCTTGCGCGCGTGTTCGTCGATCAAGCGTTCGCCTCGCGCGCGCTCGATGCCGAGCTTGCACAAGCTCAGCTGTCCGAACGCGACGCACGGCTAGCAACCGAAATCGTCTACGGCACCTTGCGCACGCTGCCGGAGCTCGATGCGGTGCTCGATAAGTACCTCACGCGCGGCAGGCCCGACCCGTTTACCCACACCGCCCTGCGCGCGGCCACCTACCAAGCCCTGTTTTTGGGCCGCGTACCGCCATTTGCGATCGTGCAGGAGACCGTCAATCTAGTGAAAGCCAAGCGCGGCGATAGGCTAGGTAAGCTTGTCAATGCCGTGTTGCGACGCGTGGTGAGTGAACGGCCCGACGACCCAAAGCCTCCGACCACGTTGCGCGTGGCCCCGTGGATCGAGCGCGCGCTCGTGACGGGCCTCGGACCCGAGCGCGCTCACCGCACGCTGGCGCTTGACGAACGACCGCCACCGCTCGGTCTGCGCGTGCCCAAGGGCATCGATCTCGAGAGCGTGCGCGCCGCGATCGAGGCCGAAGTCCCGCGTGCCCAGGTCCTGGTGAGCGATGTGGTGCCGAACGCGCTGTGCGCCTGGGGGATCGGGGATCCGCGCAAGCTTGCAAGCTATAGCTCAGGACAGTTCGCCTCGCAGGATGAAGGCGCGCAGCTCGTGGGCCGGCTCGCGGACGCTCAGCCAGGTGAACGCGTGCTCGACGCCTGCGCCGGCCGCGGCGGCAAGACCGCCCAGCTGATCGAGGCCGTGGGCCCCAAGGGTCACGTGACGGCCGTGGACATCCACGAAGCCAAGCTCGAACAGATCGCGCAAGAGCTAACCCGGCTCAAGCTGCCGGGCGCCAATCTCACTTGCGAGAGCATCGACTTTTCGGTGGGCGAAGGCGGCCTCGAGCGCGGTTTCGACCGTATCCTGGTCGATGCACCCTGCACCGGTCTCGGCACCCTGCGCCGACGCCCTGAGATTGCGCTGCGCCTCACCGACGTCGATCCCGCGCGCATGGCAGCGCTTCAGCTGGCGGTGCTGCGCAACGCCCTGCTGTTACTACGTAGGGGAGGGATCTTGGTGTTCGCGGTTTGCTCCGGCACACGTGAGGAGGGACTCGAAGTGGCCGAAAAATTGGAGGCTCGCGAGCCGGGCATTCGGCGTCTTCGAAAACCGGTTTCCGGTGTCAACGTAACCCCAGATGATGATGGGGTTTTTCGCCTCGGTCCCTGGCTTAGTAAGCAGAGCGGAGCACCAGACGTGTACCAGGTTGTGCGTTGGGAGATGCTTGACAGCCACTCGGGCCCCGTCTAGATTCCGCCCTGCCTGAACAACATTCGGGGCGTAGCGCAGCCTGGTAGCGCGCACGGTTCGGGACCGTGAAGTCGGAGGTTCAAATCCTCTCGCCCCGACCACCTTCGACCTCCGGGCCCGCCATCGCACTGATGCCGGGCCGGGGGAAGAACTTACGGAAAGGACCTCCCCCCATGTCCAAGCCGCTCGCACCGATTCGTGTCCTGGTCGTCGACGATGACAAGGCTATCTGCGAATACATGGAGACCTTCCTCAGCAAGGATGGCTTCGAGGTCAAGACGCTCAACGATCCGTCGTCGGCGCCAGACGAGGTCAAGAACGGCGGCTACCACCTGGTGGTCCTCGATCTGATGATGCCCAAAATGGATGGTTTGTCCGTTCTTGAGCGCATCCGTAAGGTCGACAACGACGTGGCCGTGGTGATCTTCACCGGCTACCCGTCGCTTGAGACGGCCGTGCAGTCGATGAAGCTCGACGCGGTCGATTACCTCAAAAAGCCGTTCAATCCCGAAGAGTTCCGCGTGGTCGTCGACCGCGTGATGCGCAAAAAGGGTCTGCTACGCACGCCCGAAGAGAACTTGCACCGCGTGATCGGCGAGACGATTCGCAACCTGCGCAAGGATCGCAACCTTACGCTCAAGCAGATGGCGCGTCGTACCGGGCTTTCGGTGTCGTTGCTGTCGCAGATTGAGCGTGCCGAATCGAGCGCATCGATTAGCTCGCTCTACAAGATCGCGGTCGCCCTCGACTCGCGCATCCGCGACCTGTTCGGCGACTACTGAGCGCTGGCTTGGGGCGCAAGCTCTTGGGCTAGACCCGAAAGCCCTGCCTTGCGCGTAAGCGAGACTAGCAGCGCCCGCACGGCCGTTGCGTGCTCACTGCCATGTACCTGCGCCAAATCCTCGAGCGCCGCGTGCGTCTGGCCTAGGGCCGCGCGGGCACGCGCTCGCAGCAAAAACAGCCGCGGTGAGGGTGAGCTTACCAAGGCTACGCTGGCTTCCACTTCGGCGCGCTCGAAGAGCTCGGCGGCGAGCAGAAGCTCTGTCGCTTCGGCCGCGCCGCCCAGTGCCGCGGTCGCCGTCATGGCGAGCTTACCCTGTGCACAGGCCACATCCCCCCGTGCCAGACATACACGGGCGGCGAGCGTTGGGGGAACCGCGGGTCTCGCGTGGTCCATCAGACGTGCGGCAAGCAGCGGGCGATCGAGGGCGAGCGCCTGTTCGATCGCGGCGTGAAGCGTTGTGGCTGGTGGAGCGCCGGTTGCGAGCATGCCCTCGAGGGCCGCGCCGACGGCGATCGAATCCTCGCGGACCAACGCGAGCGCTAGGGCAGCTTCGTACGATTCTGGACGGTCCACGCGCAGGGCAAAGGCTTCGAGCACCGCCTGCGCGCGCTCGCGTTCTCCTAGCGCCACGAGCACGCGCGAAAGGCCTATCGGGCCCGCGGCGGAGTAGGGTGCGCAGTGAGTTGCCTCGGCGAAAGCAGCGCGGGCCCGCGCAAGATCACGTGTGCGTTCGGCCAGCCTGGCCCGTGTCGTCCACACGGGCTCGGAGCAACCGTCTACCTTGGCCGCATGCGCCAGGGTGCGCTCTGCGCCCTTACTATCGCCAGAAAGCGCTTGGGCCCACGCTAGACGACTCAGTAAGTAGGCATCTTCGTCGGGCGCTGCCGTGGCGAGTTCGAATTGCGCGACGGCACCTTCTATATCGCCGCGGGCAAGGGCGAGCTCACCGCGCACGTAAGCCTCGTATGCAAACGGCGGAACGAAGCGTCCGAGCCGCATCTCACCTCCGAGCGTGCGCGGGATTTCAGCATCGGTCGTTGCCGTCGCGCAGCCACATACGACGCAGGCGATTACCAGGATGAAAGGGCCGACCAGGAACGACACGGCAGGCTTCAAGCGTTGCTCTGACTTCGAGTCATGTTGCGATTGTTGAATCACGGAGAGCCCGCGCTTATCATGCGCGCCACGGCGTTCAGGGACAACGGCCGCGGTCAACTTAGGCCCGGCTCGCGCGATCCACGTCAGAATGCGCATCAGGTTAGTAGACAAGCGCAGCATGCGCGGCTGGAGGAGCCCATGAGCGACAACGAACTGAAGTACCTCGACGCGTTCGGTACCTGGCTTAGAACGCTGGGCGAAGACGCAGAGCTTCTGGGATCGATCCTCGGCTCAGCCGATGCCGGAAGCGGTGCGCGCGAGGCTGCAGCCGGCGGCCTGAACTATCTGTTCAAGTCCCTCGATCTGATTCCCGACGGCATCGATGACATCGGTTTTCTCGACGACGCGTTCGTGCTGCGCGTGGCCGCAGCCCAGGCCGAACGCGAAGGCGCGCTCGAAGGTCAGCCCGGTGTCAAGCGGCTGGCAGAAGAAGAAGCGATCGTGCGCGAGTTCTTAGGCGACTCCTACGAACGTTTGGACAAGTACGTCGCGGGTCTGCGCACTGGCGCTGCCCGCGGTCGCACCGTGCAAGAGATCGTGGGCAGCGACACGATGCTCGCGGAGTTCGGGGCGGACGTGAGAGGCTTTGCCACGAGCTATCAGCCCCCCAGTTTTTCGCGCAATCCGAAGAATCTGATCAAGCTGCGGGCGTTCTTCGATGCCAAATTGCCGCGCTAATTGACTTAAACGACAATTGACTTTGCGCACTACGGATTGAATAACTCCAGCGCCCCGGAGACTTGAGACCCGCGCCGTTGTGGACGGGGCCTTGGTGTAGGAGCCGCTGGAGGAACGATGCAACCTATCGCGATGACTGTGGTCCTCGTCGTCACGCTCTCCATCTTTGCATGGTCCGCGTACCGCCGCTTTCAGCTGATCCGAGCTGCCAGTCCGGACCCAGAGTTCAAGCTCAACACGGTCGACGACCTCGTGCAGCGCGTCCAGCAGACGCTTCTGTATGCGCTCGGCCAGCAGAAGATGCCGAAGAACGAGCGCTATCGCGTGGCGGGTATCGCCCACGTCTTCATTTTCGGCGCGTTCATGGTGCTCGGCTTGAACAGCGTATTGCTCTGGGTGCGCGGCTTTGATGCGCACTTCGATGTCTGGGGCTTGATGGCGCGCGGCACGCTGCTCGGCGATGGCTACACCGTACTCAAAGAGATCTCGGCGCTGCTCGCGTTTCTGGGCACCTTCGTGTTCATCTACTACCGCGTCGTGACGCGCTCGAAGCGCATGACCCTGGGCATCGAGGGCCTGATCATCCTCGGCATCATCAACACGATGATGCTTGCAGAGTTCTTGTACTCAGGTGCCTGGTTTGCGCTCGAATCGCAGATGGCAGGGGTCGCGCCTCACTGGTACTGGGCGGAGCCGATAAGCTCGGTGCTCGCGCTCGGTATTCAGAACGCAGACGAAGGCGTGCTGCGCGGCTTGGCTCAGCTCGGGTTCTGGTGGCACTCGGCCTTTGTGTTGATCTTCCTGAATTTGCTGCCGTACTCGAAGCACTTTCACATCATCACTTCCTTTCCCAACGTGTTTGCCACGCGTCTGGAGCCGGCGGGCAAATTGCCGAAGGTGCCCGACCTCGAAGGTAAGGTCGAACGCGAAGAAGCGGTGGGCATTGGTAAGATCACCGACCTGTCCTGGAAGCAGGTTCTCGATCTATACACCTGTACCGAGTGCGGTCGCTGTAGCGATAACTGTCCCGCCTACACCACGGGCAAGAAGCTATCGCCCAAACACCTTACGCTTGCTCTGCGTGATCATCTTTACATGAGCGAAGGTCGCTTGATCGGCGACACCGGCGTGACCGATCCCGGCGCCCTGGCGACAAAGCCGAGCGACGACGGCGAGCTTCAGCGCGAGGTGCTGCACACGACGCCACCTGCGCCAGCGGGTGGTTACTTCGTGACCGGCGCGGACGTCGATCTCGTGCCGAACATCATCGATCCCGACGTGATTTGGGCGTGCACCAGTTGCCGCGCTTGCGAAGAGCAGTGCCCGGTGATGATCACCTACGTCGACAAGATCGTGCAGATGCGTCGCGACCAGGTGATGATCAAGAACGAGTTTCCACCCCAGCTAACCAAGCCTTTCAACGGCATCGAGACCAACGGCAATCCCTGGAACTATCCGTCGATGGACAGGGCTAACTGGGCGGACGGTCTCGACATCCCCACCTGTGATACGCGCGCCGACGCACCCGTGCTGTATTGGGTCGGATGTGCAGCGAGCTTTGATGATCGCGCCAAGAAAGTGGCGCGCTCGTTTGCCAAGCTGCTCAAGCATGCCGGCGTCGATTTTGCGATCCTCGGTACCGACGAACAGTGCACGGGCGACCCGGCACGGCGCGCGGGCAACGAGTACCTGTTTCAGATGGTGGCCGAGGCCAACGTCGAGACCTTGAAGAGCCATAACGTCGAAAAGAAGCGCGTGGTCACGGCGTGTCCGCACTGCTTCAACACACTCAAGAACGAGTACCCGGATTTTGGCGGCCACTACGAAGTCGTGCACCACACGGACTTTTTGATGGAGCTTATCCGCGCAGGCAAGCTCAAGCCCGAGAAGAACGTCAAGCAGACGGTCGCCTACCACGACAGCTGCTACCTCGGTCGCTACAACGACGTCTACGACTCGCCCCGTCAGATTCTGCAGTCGATTCCCGGCCTTGAGCTGCGTGAAGTCGCCTACTGGAACAAGAGTAAGGGTCTGTGCTGCGGCGCAGGCGGCGCGCAAATGTTCATGGAAGAGCAGCACGGCACCGAGCGCGTTAACAAGAAGCGCACGCTGCAGCTACTCGACACGGGCGCTACCACCTTGGCCACAGGCTGCCCGTTCTGCATGACGATGATTACCGACGGTCTCAAGGACGCGGAAAAAGACGACAAGATCGCCCAGCGCGACATCGCCGAGATCCTTGCGGACTCGGTAGGTGTCGAGGCGAGCGTCCCTACCAGCGAAGCGGCCGAATAGTAAGACGCCCGCCGCACGTGCTGGGCGCCGTCTACTAAGGTCTCTACAGTAGCCAGCGAAAGAGATGAAAGAAGCGCTCGAGTAGCTGGGTAATCACGTTGCGTCTCTTGAACACTTCGAAATCGACGCGCTCAGCCCCCAGTAAGTCTTCCTCGACCTTAAGCCGCAGTGCCGCGGTGACCTCTCGGTTGAGGATGGCGACGTTGAGCTCTAAGTTGTTGTGCAGGGATAGGGCGTCGAAGTTGAAGCTGCCCGCCGTGCACCACAGGTCGTCGACTGCCGCGGTCTTACCGTGCAGGATACCACCCATCCACTCGTAGATTTCCACGCCGCCGCGCAGCAGCTTTTCGTAGCAGGCACGGCTTGCATACTGGGCAATCTTCACGTCGTTGTTGCGCGGTACGAGCACGCGCACTCTTACGCCGCGCTGCACGGCGCGAACTAACGCACGGCGCACGCGGTTAGTCGGAATGAAGTAGCTGTTGGTGATCAAAATATCGTGGGTCGCACGCGCGATAGCTTTGAGGTAGCCGCTGTAGATATCGCGGCGCTCGGTGAGCAAGTCGCTCGCTAAGACCACGACTTCGCAGGCGCCATCCCCCATCTCCTGGGGCGGCAGGAGGATCGGGCTTTGGCGGAAGGTGCGATAGAACAGGCTGCGTAGCTCGCGCGCCGCGCCGCCTACCACTTCGACTGCGTCGTCGCGAAAACCGCCGCCGCCATCATGCTTAGGTGCCCACTGATCGCCGATGTTGATGCCACCGGTGATAGCGACACGGCCATCGACCACTACGAGCTTGCGATGGTCCCGGCGGTTGATGCGCGCAAAGCTGAAGCGCGCGCGCCAGGGCGCGATCGGATTGAACTCTTCGATCTCGCAGCCGGCCTCGCGCATCTCGCTCAGCATCGAGCCATCGATGGTGATGCTGCCCACTGAGTCGTAGATCACGCGCACGCACACACCAGCTCGCGCACGTTCGATCAACGCGGCGGCGAAGGCCAAGCCCGTGCGATCCGAGGCGAACCAGTACATCTCGACCAACACTTCGTACTTTGCTGCCGTGATCGCCGCGAGCATAGCGGGCAGCGCCACGCCGCCATCGTGCAGCCAGCGCACTAGGTTGTCGGAGGTATGCGGAGCATAGGCCGATCTGCGGAAGAGCCGTTTCACGAGATTGGGCTACTTCCTAGCGCGAGTGACCCGCCAGTGCTCGAAGACACGCCTGGGGTGTGCACAAGCCAGATGCCGATGCCGACTCCGGTCGCGCAAAACGAAAGCAGCGACACCACCGGCATATGCGCTCGCGGCTCACGCGTAGCCGAGGATCAAGGCGCGACTCAGAAGCATAAAGCCATCGACCGAAACGAATAATAAGATCTTGAATGGTAAAGCTACCGCGGCGGGCGTCAGCCCGTGCAAGCCCATCGCCAGCAATACGCTGGCCACGATCAGGTCGAGCACCAAAAATGGCAAGAAGATCAGAAAGCCGATCTGAAAGGCGCGTTTCAGCTCCGTGACCGCAAAGCTTGGCCACAGCACGGGCAAGTCCGTTGGACTCATGCTCAGCTTTTTTTGCTGCGCCAAGTCCACGAACATTTGTATTTCGCGGACGCCAGCGTTCTTTGCCAAGAAGCTGCGCACGGGCTCGGCGGTGGCTGCGAGCACCCCTTCGGCGCTGAGCTTACTCGAGCCGCCAGAGGCCAGCAGACGGCTCTGGATTTCGTTTGCAACCGGTGCCATCACGAACACGCTCAGAGCGAGCGCGAGCGCCGTGACGATCGCCGTGGAGGGGATGTCGGAGCCGCCGAGCGCGTTCTTCAGGATCGAGAGTACGACCGCGATCTTGGCAAAGCTCGTGATCGACATCAGCAAAAGCGGCAACAGCGCCAGGGCGGCAAGCCCCAGCGCTGCAGACAACGGCGCTCCTGCGAACAGGTCGTTCACGCGCGCAGCTTACGCGCGCTGCACGATGGTGGCGATGCCCATGCCGCCGCCGATGCACAGGGTGACGAGGCCGGTCGTCAGATTACGACGCTCGAGCTCGTCGACCATGCTGCCGATCAGCATCGCGCCCGTGGCGCCCAGCGGATGACCGAGGGCGATAGCACCGCCATTGACGTTGACCTTGTCGTGATCGATCTCGAGCTTGCGCATCGTCTGAAGCGGCACCGTGGCAAACGCTTCGTTGATTTCCCAAAGGTCAATGTCATTGACGGTCATACCCGCAAGCTTGAGCGCCCGCAGCGAAGCCGGCGCAGGCGCGGTCAGCATGATCACCGGTTCATCGCCGTAGCTGGCAGTGGCGATGATCTTGGCGCGGGGCTTGAGACCGTGTGCCTTGACGAACGCCTCGCTCGCCATCGCGACCACGCCAGCGCCATCGACGATGCCGCTCGAGTTACCAGGCGTATGGATGTGATTGATCGCCTTGATCTCGGGGTAGCGCTTGAGCGCCATCTGATCGAGCGTGGCGCCGCCGGGGCCCATGGCGAACGCGCCCATCTTCTCGAAGGCAGGCTTGAGTGCTGCGAGCGCCTCGAGCGTCGTGCCCGCGCGCGGATACTCGTCTTTGTCGAGCAGCACGGCACCGGTCTCTGGATGGGTGACGCTAAACAGGCTTTTGGAGAAATGGCCGTTCTTCTGCGCTATCTCCGCGCGCCGCTGCGACTCGAGGGCGAACTTGTCGACATCTTCGCGGGTGAAGCCTTCGCGCGTGGCGATAAGGTCTGCGCTGATGCCCTGGGGCACCTGGAACACGGTATTGCGCAAGGTGACGTCGCCGCCATCGAGTGAGCCATCTGAGCCTGTGCCCATGGGCACGCGCGACATGCTCTCCACGCCACCTGCAATCACGAGCTGCTGCTGGCCGCTCATCACGCCAAAGGCTCCAAAATTGACAGCCTGCGCGCCCGAGCCGCAGTAGCGGTTGAGCGTCACGCCCGTGATGTGGTCGGGCCAGCCCGCAGCTAGCACCGCGTTACGCGCGAGCACACCGCTCTGTTCGCCAGCCTGGGTCACGCAGCCGATGACCACGTCTTCGATCTCGTTCACGTCGACGCCGATGCGCTGGCCGATTTGCTGCAGCGTCTGCGCGAGCAGTTGATTCGGGTGCACAGAAGACAGCGCGCCGGCGTCTTTTTTGCCGCGGCCGCGCGGCGTACGAACGGAGTCGAGGATGTAGGCGGTTCCCATAGTGATCTCCTAGGTTAACGACTGATGGCATAGCCCGCGCGCCGCGTGCATCGCAAGGCTACGCCTACTGTTTGCTCTACTGTGTGTCTGGAGTGCCATCACACGGCGACCGCGGCCGCGCTGAATCACATTTAACGCAAACGTACACACTTGCTCTATTCCCCTGCTCAGAGTACATCCCCGCTAGTTGGCTTTCCCCCCCGGAGCCAATGCCCGAGGTTACTCCCGTGCGAGTTATACCCCATCTTGCGCTCATCCCCTTTGCGCTGGCCGCGTCGTCTTGCTCGCCTGAGGCGAAGTCGCCCGACCTCACTGTCGAGGTCTACGCCATGTCGAAGTGCGCGTTCTCCGCAAAGGCTTTGACCGCGCTAATTCCAGTAGTCAAAGCGTTCGGCGGCCGCGCCACGCTTCAGCTCGACTACGTGGCAAGACACGATGGAACCCGCACCACGTCGCCCTATGGCGACGACGACCTGAGCGGCGATCGCTACCAGCTCTGCGCCAGAGACCAAGGAACTACCGACTCCTGGTTAACGTTCTTGTCCTGTCAGAACGCAGACTGGGAGCATGTCCCGACTAACGTCCCGGTTTGCGCAGAACGCGCGGCCCTAGACGCGGGTTTGCTGCGCGAGTGTGCGAACGGAGAGCGAGGCAAGGAGCTGCTTCGCGCATCCCTACAGCGATCAGAGCGACGCAACGTATCAGGTACACCGACCATCTTCATCAATGGCAAGGGCTACCAACGGGGCCGAACACAAGACGCTCTCGCCCGTTCGCTCTGCGCCGCCATCGGGGGCCTACGGCCCGCTGCATGTGACGGGCTCCCCGAGCCAGTGGCGGTTCCCGTAACTATCGTAGGCGATGGGGGCTGTACGGCGGATGCCTGTGGTTACCGCAACTTCGTGCGCTTCCTCGACTTTAGCTTGGAGGGTGTCGAGGTACTCGAAGTCGACTCGCGTTCGGCGGCCGGACGGAAGATGCTCGCCAGTCTCGGTGATCCACCCACGCCATTCGCCCTGTTCTCAACGGCTATCGAGAAGGAGCGCGAGATATTCGGCAGCCTGCAGAGAGCCGGGATGGCCCAGCTGCCGGACGGTGCTGGCTACGCCATGGTGATCCGAGATCAAACCGCAGCGCAGGCCCAGCCGTGAGCTTACTTAGTCGATCGTGTGTTTTGGCACTGGGCGTTGCCTGCGCTGCATGCCCCTCGCAACCGAGGTCCGGGGCAGAAAATGCGGCGGGCCACTATGAGCTCGCATGTGACTCTTCCGATACGAATGAGACGTCGACGCTATTCTGCGTGCGCATCGATACGTCTACAGGAGACGTCAAACGCGTCGACCTTAGTAAGGTGCGTTCGACGGATGGCTCGACCATGGGTCCAGACAAGGGCCCAGGAGCCTACCAACTGACCTGCGATTCCACCGACACAGACACGAAGTCCGAGTTTCACTGCGTGCGCTTGGACCGTGTGACCGGCGAAGTGGTGGTCATTGGCCTTCCGAAGCTTGAGTCCTTCTCGAACTGATTCGTAGTCCCTCGCTCCATGTTGGGGTGAAGGCCTAAGTGAGCCCTAGCAAATCGCTTAAATGCCTGATATCCGTTGCACCTTGACTGACCCCTAGAGCTCTGAGGTCCCATCTTACAGTAATGAGCCGATTCACTTAGCCGCGCTTCCCTCCAAACGGCGCAGTTTCAGTCGCGTTTTTAGCTCATGGCGCCATCCACAGTGGCGTGCGTGGCCTTCTCCGTCCGCATGAGCCGCAACAGCGGCGCAACGAGTAACAACATGTTGCAAACGTCCAAATTCCTTCCGCCACAAGTCTTCGTCATGCGCTGGTTTCATGCCGCTTTTGCGGCGTGCGCCCTGCTCTCGTTCGCAGCGTGCGACACTAGCCAGAAGAACGGCGAGCTTGCCTCGCAAGACCATTCGCCCAATCCGAGCGAATGCGGTCCGTGCACGGCGAACGAAACTTGTGTTGGTGGCCAGTGCGTCTGCACACCAGCCTGCGACGACAACGCATGTGGCGCGGACGGTTGCGGCGGAACCTGCCCGTGCCCTGAAGGGCAAATGACCGATGGGAAGGGTAACGTTGTCCCCCCCGAGGAGTGTCACGATACCTGCGCCAGCGCGAAGTTCGCCTGTGGCAGTGTATGCGGCGAAGCGTGCGGTAGCTGCGGCGGAAGCACGACCTGCGACCACGGTACTTGTGAGTGCAAGCCCGTCTGCGACGGCACCAGCTGTTCGGATGGGTGTGGTGGACTCTGCGACTGCGGTACGGGTACGGTCTGCAACGCAGCAGATAAGTGCGTCGCTCCTGCTGAATGCAAGGATACCTGCGCAGCGTCGGACAGGGTCTGTGGCGAGATGTGCGGGCAAGCCTGCGGCTCTTGTGCGGATGGTAAGTCATGCGTGGTGGGGCAGTGCCGCGAGGCTCTCAACTGCAAGGACTGTTCGCTCAAGTTTTCTCTGCTCAGCAAGGTTGTCGAAGCCGGTCGCATTCGTCAGGTGACCCTCGCGCTCGACTACGAGCCAGCGGAAGGTGAGCCGCACCCGCGCCTTGCGGATCTGCGCTTGGATGCAACTCGCAAGGTGGAGCTCACTGAAGCAGAGGAAGGTAATTCGCTCACGGCGTCCGGCAAGAAGCTGTTCTTTGACGAGACGACCAAGCAGAACTTCCAAAAGCGCCCGGACGGCTCGTACCAGCTGTTTGCGTATGGCGTGAGCGACGTCGATGCCCTGGTGCCCGGCCGCATCGCGACGGTGACTTTTACTCTCAATGAGCTGGGGCCGGTGTCGTTTTCTCTGACGCGTAGGGCTGAGATGTTTGCGCCTCCCGCTGCCGACGCGGCGCTTCAATCGACTCCTTACGACAGTGCCGTGGTGGTGAGCCGATGAGAGCCCGCATTCTCCAGCTGGGCGTGTATGTCGCGGTGCTTGTCGCCGCGAGTACCGCCTACGCAGCGCCTCTGAGCAACACGCAACTCGGCGTCTTTCAAGACTATTTGTCCTGTCGCAGCCGCTGCGACAACAGTAAGGTATCGCTCCTCACCCAATGCACCAATCAGTGCAACACAGTGGCCGATGCGGCGGGAGCCGCCCGTACCGGTTGGGACAAGAATCTCAACAGCACGACCGATCGAGTCGACTACGAGCTGGCCGTGCTCGAGAATCGAGACGCGGGTGCTGGTACCCTCATTTGTTACGAGAGCTCGGCGGTCATCCCCAAGAATGCGTGCGGCCTCGCGAGTTGCACCGCAACTCGTACTGCTGCTGAATGCGCGGATGCGGATGGGGATGGGATA
>JBBSJC010000126.1:0-16404 GCA_038257655.1 Polyangiales bacterium
CAAAGCCGACGCCGAGTGGGACAGGATTGCAAAGTACCTGAACCACTTCGGCAAGGATCCAAACTGGCGCAGGAGTCCTTCCATTCTCGACCAACTCCGAGGTTGGTCCATCACGCCAGGCCGGCCTCGAAAAGCAAAAATGGCCTCCGCGCCGAGAGTTACAAACTGATCATGTATGGGTTCTGACGATAGCCTGCATCACGTCGTCGGCGATGCTGCGCAAGGGCAAGCTCGCCACCTGAGGCTCTCGCACTCCTGGATCAACTTCGCACAAGCCACCCCGCGCTGGGGCCTCACTCGGCTAGACGCGCGTTTCGGGGGTGGCTGGCAAATCGACGTTGGCGTTTGTCGCTGGTACTGGACCCGGGAGGCGGCGCGACATGTGTAGCGTCTGACACGTTGTCAGATGCATCAGTAGGCACGCGAATCACAGCGCGTCTGCCGCGGGACGACTCTTGGTAGCTAATGCACTTGAGACCGTACGGCATGCTCATCAAGGACATATCGCCAGTAGCGATCGGGGTCCGAGTCATAGGCGGCCCGCGCTACGTTGGTGGACACCACCGGGTGCGCAGCGAGGCATGCTGTTGCCAGTGCTGCAGCGGCACCGGCATAGGGGTGGCACGGCTCACGCGTTCGTTCTTCCAAACCCACGAATTGCACACACCCGAGTCGCGTGGGCGGCTTCACGCGCCTCGACGAGCTCGCGCGCCGGGCGCGAATCGGCGCGCCCCTCAAAGACCGCCGAGGAGCTGCTGCGCTGCGGCGTGCGCGTCGCTCCCGCAACAGAGCACCGCCTCGGCCGCGCCATAGGCAAGGGCCGCAAGGTTTTCGCGATCGACCTCAAACGCGAACGCGAGGTAGCTGCCGTTCGTGCGAAACGCGGGGTTCCTCGCGCAGTAAGCGCGCGCGGCAGGGCTCTCGAAGTAAGACGGGGGATAGCGCAGGAGCTGTTCGGGCGTGATGAAAATTCCGACGCGCACGAGACCCGTGCTCGCATCGAACGTGTAGCGGCTCGCGTGCGTGACTTCGCCGATCACGTCGATCAGATCGGGGCGGGAGGCTTCGTTGACGAAGTCGTAGCGCGCGACGCGACGCACGATGGATACGAAGCCGAACAAGCTCGCCACCCCGAGCCGCGTGATGGCGGCTTCGGGAAAACGTTGCCGCTCGGACAGCAGCACCGAGAGCCCCGACGCGAGGTGAAGCCCTTGGCGCCGCGCCTCGGGCAAGATGCGCAGCTTACCTCCGAGCACGAAGCGCTCGCCCGCGCTGCGCCCTGCGAACGCGCGCCAGAGCTGAAAGCCCACGAGCTGCCCGGCCACGCGTCGAAAGATGTGCAGCTGGTCGTTGGTGCGAGCGTGGTGCAGGAAGTGCTCGAACGGCTCGGCCATGAACGCGTTCGACAGCTGGTATAGTGGCGCGAGCAGCGCGTCGGTGAAGTGCTCGCGCAGCACCACCTCGAGGGAGAGGCCTCCGTCCGGAGCACGCGCCAGAAGTGACATCACTGCAACGTTCACGAGGGCGAACATAGCATCGTGCGCGGGCAGGCATCCGGCAGCCTTACCTTTCTCGTCCGCGTTGCGCCCTTGTAATCAGGTTTTTTGGAGGTCGCGCCCTGAAAGGCTTGGTCTTCCGACGGCGCGTCGCGTTCGTCTACGGTGTTCGACGCCGAAGGCTTGGCTGGTGAACCTGAGGTTGACGAGAGGGCCGCAGCTGGGACCGAGCCCTGTGGACGAAATCATGAAACCTCGACGATCACCAGGGAATCGGGGTTTGTGAGAAGGCAGCCGTTCGTCGTCCCGCTCACAAAGCCGTCTCTCCAGGGCGAGGACCCTCGAAGGGAGCCCTGGCTTGAGGTAAGCTACACGCCTCCCCGATGGTTCTGAACGAAGCATGGCGACTGCTCGGCCTTGAGGCCGACGCAGATGAGAAAGCGGTACGTAGGGCGTACCTTCGCCTGCTCAAGGTGCACTCTCCAGAGCGCGACCCCGAAGGGTTCAAGCGCCTTCGAGAGGCGCTTGAGCTTGCGCAGGGGGGCGCGGCGAGTGCGGCCTTGGAGCGCGGGCGACCCGCGGAGCCTGATGCTGGAGAGCCTATCCTGGTGCCCATCGCGACCAGCTCGCCCGATCCCGATGTTACGCTGCGCGCGCGGCTTGCCGAGCTCCCGAGCGTCGAAGAGCGCGAATCATGCGCCAAGGAAGCTGCCACCCAAAGCGGCTCAGCGGTCGCATACGCGCTCTGGATCGACGTGCTGGCGGAAGATGAGCGCGAGGAGGAGGCCGCGGCGGTCGCGCGCGAGGCAGTGTCGCGCGGACATGACTCATTCATGAGCATGCTACGGCGGCGGTTCGGCACCTCACTTACGGCCGCTGAGCTCGCAACCTGGCTGGAGCAGGCGAGCGTGGTCCACGACCCAGATTTTGAGGCGCTCGCCAATGTGCTCATTCTGCGCGGCCGGGTTCGCGACGCCGTGGATGTCGCCGTCGCCGGCATCGAGCACGTCGAGCGCGAGGCAGAGCTCTTGCCTCCCGAACTTGAAGCGTGGTGCAACCGCTTCGGATTCTCGGCCTTCGCAAGCAAAGCTTGCGATCAAGCCTTACGGTTCATGTCCCGATATGCGGCGCTGCGCGATCCGTCTTCGCGCGTCGAACCGGTCTTGTTCGGTTGCCTGACCGATCTCGTATGCGTTCACGCAAAGCTCGGCGAGGAGTTGCTCGTCTGCATCGCCGAGTCCTATCGGGATGGTGATCCGGCGCGCGCCGATGCACAGATGAAGTACCTGCGGAAGTGGAACGTCAAGGAGGCTCTGCGCGTGCGGACGCTCTTGCTCGCCGAGGCGCCGACCCTCGCAAGCCTCTTTATACACCACCTTCCCGCATCGTGGTTCAGCTCGTATGCATGGATTTTGGTGGGTGGCGCGTATGTTCTACTGTTGCTCTGGTTTGTCCTGTAAGACCGCGACACGAAGGAGGAGGCTGCCGACACCACCACACGAGCGCAACAGGTGAACAGCGCTGGGGACCCAACCTACTGGCCCTGTGTGACCGCGGCGACGCCGCGCTTTGCAGGGCCGCCGAGAGTGTGAACCGGGCGACCGCGTGCGCCGACCTCCAGCGGGTCGCAGATGAGTTCGGAGTCGCCTTGGCGCGAGCACACCGCGGCGGTCTCCTGCTCGGCGAAGATCGGATTGCGGGGAACTACGTGAAGCAACGCGCCCAGGCTTGTCTACGCACTATGCAGTCGTCCCATGCGCCATGACCCTGATGTCTGCTGTGCGCGATAGTGCGGGACGTCTTGCCTACCTCCCGTGGGACCGCAGGGCTTCGGTGATCATGACCGCTCGTTCGCGAGCAGCTTCGATCAAGGTCGTATCCTGAGTCTCGAGGGCTCCGCGCAGGGCGGCAATGGCAGCGCCCAGCTCGGCGCGTTCGAGTCCGGTGAGCTCCGCGTACAACGCATCTGCTCGGGCCAGCGCCGTTCGATTGGGGAGCGCGTCGCGCGAATGGAATTTGAGGCGCTGGAGCGCCGCGCGTGCGCGCTCGATTTGTTTCGGGGTCAGCGCTCCTGGCCGCTGCTCGATCGTCACAACGTGCTTCTTCCCTGTACCAAGCACACTCATCTCGACCTCGAGGATCCCGTTCAGATCGTAGCTGAAGCGTACATCCACGCCAGACTCGCCGGCCGGCGCGCGCGGCAGGTCCTTCACTACGTACTCGCCGAGCTTCGTGTTGTCCTTGCAGAGAGAATGCTCTCCCTGGAACACCTCGACACGAAGCTTGGCCTGGTTGTCTTCGAGCGTGTAAAAGGGCTCGGAGCGACTGACCGGGATGGTCGTGCCGCGCTCGATGATCGGGGTGAAGATGCCCTCCACGTGACGCTGACCAAAGCGCGTGACACTCGCGAGTCCGAGACTGAAGGGTGCAACGTCCGTGACGATCAGATCCTCCACGGCCTGGTCACCCTGCTTGAGCGCGGCCTGTACGGCGGCGCCCATCGCGACGGCTTCGTCAGGCGGCAGTTGACGACTTGGGGCGCAGCCAAAGGTGCGAGCCACGAGATCGGAGAAGCAAGGAGTGCGGGTGGCGCCCCCCACGAGCAGCACCTCGTTCAGTGCAGAAGGTAGCAGAGATGCATCCCTCAGAGCGCGCCCGATGGGGCCACGGATTCGTTCGAGAAGCGGTTGCCAGAGCTGCTCAGCGCGCGCTCGCGTGACCTCCAGGGTGATGTCTTGCACCCCATGGCGCGTACGCAATCGAGCCAACGCCACGGTTGTTGCGTCGGCGCTGGAGAGGCGCTTCTTCGCGAGCTCCGCGGCTTCGCGCACTCGCGCCCGCACCAGCAAGTCTGCCTCGACTTCGACGCCATGAAGCTCGCGCAGCTGCCGGAAGAACTCGTCCGCGAGGAGGGCCGCAAAGTCCTCGCCGCCAAGCCGCGCATCGCCGGCCGATGCCTGAACCTCGATCACCCCCTCGACGATTTCGAGCACCGTTACATCGAACGTGCCTCCACCGAGGTCGAGCACGATCGCCCTAATATCCTGGTCGCGCGCGTGTAAGCCGTAGGCGAGGGCTGCGGCCGTCGGCTCGTTGATGATGCGCTCAACGCGCAACCCCGCGAGTTCGCCAGCGAGGCGAGTTGCCTGACGCTGAGCATCCCCGAAATACGCGGGGACGGTGACGACGGCTTCGGTGATCGGTCGACCCAGCGCGTGTTCGGCGTCGCGCTTGAGTTCCCCGAGCACCAGCGCGCTCAACTGCTCGGGCCGCAGTGTATGGGTGCCGAGGGTGTAGATGCGATCGGTCCCCATATCTCGCTTGAATGCCGTCGCAGTTCGATCCGGATGCGTCGAGGCCCGCGCGCGCGCCGCGGCGCCGACCAATATCCGGCCATCTTCGTCCACCGATACGGCACTCGGCGTGAGGAACTCCCCCAGCGCATTCGGCAACACCACAGGTCTACCTGCTTGCAGGATGGCGCACAGCGAATAGGTCGTCCCGAGGTCGATTCCCACGATCGGTTCAGTGCTGGTGGTACTCACGGTTCGCTCCCTGATTTGCTCTCGGCCGCATTTGGCCACTGTATGCTTGCTCACGGCCTTGAAGGCCGCATCTCGCGCCTCGTTGGCACCGTATAGGACCGCGGCAGCGACTTGCTCCCGCTCCGAGCACGCGCGTGAATTCGAGGATATGCATGCAGCGTTCTGCGCGGGACCAGCTTCGAGCGGCTTCGGGCGCATCTCGCCATCTGGATCGCCCCCGCAGGGTCCGCCAGGTATCACCGCGATGCGATGAAGAGAGCTGCAATTTCAACGTGCCCGGCTTCGCGAGGAGATCCCTCGTCGCCGCACGGCGCCGCGCACGCTCTCACGGCCGGAAGGGGCGCCACGCACGCCGGCCCACGCGTGCCGGTAACGACGTCGCGCCATGGCGCCGTGACCAGCCGGCTTTGGCTCGCCCACGGCAATCGCGACAGACCGGGCGTGGGCGTTTACTTCGGTCTTCCAGCGGAGTGCGTCAGTGAATCACGCCTAGGTGCAGTTCGGCGCATCCTTGGCACATGAGAGCGTCGTGCATGTGGCCCACGTTGTGGAGCAGGCTACACGTCGTGCATGTGCGAAAGAACCGTGCATCCTTCAGCGCTCGCTGCTTGGCTTCTTCCAGTTCGTCGGGCTCTGGCGAACGTCGCCACGTTTGAAAGACGTGCCAGCGCAGCGTCGGAGTGTGCGGCAAGCCCCATTCCACCACTGCCACTTGCAGACTTACTCCCTCACGATCGAAACGGATGTAATCCTCAAGGAGGGAAGCCTCATATTCGTCGTCGGGCATGATCTTACTCCCTGCTCGATGTATGAGCTGTTGCCTCGCAGTCGATATGCGGGCTGAAACCTGAGTATGCTACAGCGCGGTCGCCGCGTACGTTCTTTCAGCATGCGGCAAAGACGGCGCGTTTACCAAAGCGTACCTTCGAACGTGGTTTGACTTGATCGGCTTGCGTATGCGAGCCTCGCCATTCGACCGTGAGCTTGTGCTCTTGAGCGCAGCCCTACGCGATTTCGGTCAAGTAGTGCACACCGCTGGAATGAGCGGCCCCGATCACGCGCATGAAGAAACCCCACTCGTCCACCCAGAATTCGCGTGCGTCCTGTGGTTTATGCGCGTAGGAATCCCCCCCGTTCTGAGCCTTAATGAGCGCCTCGTACGCCCGGGGAAGCTTGTACCCAAGCTCGCGCTCGACCGAGGCGACGTCTTCATTCGTGACTCCTTACCCACGTAGGCCTGTATGGCGTAGGCGCCGTTGTCCCAGAAACCATCCAGTTCAAATACACCCAAGCTCTTCGTGATGCCTACTCTCCTCGCATACCTTATGTCGGCCGCCGATTGCCCGGTGGAACGTGCTCGCCCGTGAACTTACCTTCGCGCGTGTTCTGCGTCGGGCGCCATGCGTCTTTGTTCGAGAAGCTCTCGTAGGAGACGGGCGTCGAATGGTCATACTCTTCGCCTGTCTTGTCCTCGTACGCCTCCGATGCCAGCGAGAGCAGGGACTCGAACTCCAGTCCCTGCGGCATCTTACTCGGATCGTGCAGGACCTCCTCGTAGAACTCGCGACCGTTCGCGACCGCGGCACAGCGGTTGTACAGGAAGTCGTCCGCGGAGATGTAGTCATCGCCATTGTCAGGATCGAGCTTGCCCGCATAGCAGTGGCGGCAGTGCTCACGCGTGTCGAGTGCGAACAGCTTCTGCGCGAGGATGTCATCGAAGGTGCCGATATCAAATTCAGGCATCGCCGTGAGCGCTTTATGCGCCTTCCTTAGCACGGCCTCGTCATCGCCAGTCTTCTCCCAATCGAAGAGAGAGATGATGCGCCAGAAGATCTCCTCATTCATCGGTTCACCTCCTGAGACTTGTGATTTTCTGGATGCAGCAGGCGCGGACTGCGACGCCGCATTTTCGACGTAGCCCTTCTTCAACTTCTCGGCGACAGCTTTGCTATGTTCGTTGAGCGCAGCGGCGGCAGACGCTAGACGCTTGGTCGTGGTCGTTCCGGCGGCGCCGATCTTACCGTAGCGCGAGGAGAACACGTCACCGTCGAGCGTCGCCTCCCAAAACTTACTGCTCTTCGCATCGACGAATTCGAAGCACCTCGCAGCTGTTCCTGTTGCTTCACTCTGCGTTCGTGATTTCTCTGCACTCGCTGGGGCTTGGCCGTCCGCGGTGGATGGTTCGATCGCGGCGACCACCACCCCGAGCGCGGGCGCATTGGTCTTCCAATGTGCATCGATGCGGACGCCCACGTACGAAGGGAAGCGGGGTACGCCGCCGTCGGAAAGCTCCTGGTACCGGAACGTGATCACGCTCCCAACGGCAGGCGGAGCCTCTCGCTCGGCGTCAGAGAGCCCGGTTCCGACATTGAAGCGTGTCCCGTTCTCTAGCTCTACGACCAGCGCCCCCACGCGCCCGGCGTGCCGTCCTGCGCCTGCCGAGTGCGCAACCACTCGCGCCTCCGCATCGTGGAAAGTCTTCACCTTGAGCAAGGTAGTGCTGCGCCCAATCTCATAGAGTGAGCCAGGTCGCCTAGCCATGAGGCCTTCGCCGCCAAGCCCCTCCACGCGCGCGAGCTCGTTGCGCAGGTGGTCGAGGCCGCAACAAACGTGATGCTCGTGCACGCTCACATGAGGGAGCTCGAGCGGACCGAGCGTTTCCTTGCAATGCTGGATGCGCGCTTCGAAAGGAGTCCGCTCTGCGGGCGCGTCGAACACGACGTATTTGAGATCCTTCCACAACGGGCTCTTGTCCTGCCGTTTGACGATCCCAACCGTGCGCTGGAACTGCTTTCGACCACCCCACAACTCTCCGTCGAAGGGAGTGCTGGGAAGGCCCGCCGTGAACCAATCCGGCGCATGGAAAGCGTTGCCCAGGCGCGAGATAAACTGACGACCGTTCCAGTAGGCTCGCACGCCGTCGAGCTTCTCGCTTAGCCACCAGCCCCTAAGATCTACATCACTTTCCCAACGATGCGCGAGCAAGAGTGGTGGCTCATTCGTATCTCCCGCCGTCACTCCGCTTCGGACCGTTGCTTTGCCCACCGCGGGCGCGCTCGTGCCCACGCGTGCGCTCTCGACCTCGTCGCCGCGCACACGACGCAGATGCTTGCACGTTCGCCGCTCGATCGGCTCGGACTGATTGCGCCACGCTGGGCACGTGCACGAGAAGACGCCACCCGTGTTCTTCAGCGTGTACACGGCTGAACCGGACCCCTTGACCCGGGTGCTCTCGCCGTCGTTCAGATCGGTCATCGCCCAAGCGTATTCGTTTCACGGCGAGCGGGCGACTCGGTCACCCCAACCTCGGGTCACCAGCGGAAGTTGCTGGTGAGTTCCAACACCGTCGAGGCCGCCACGCTTAGGCCTGCCAGTGCAGACCTGCCTTCTCGAGAGCGTCGCGCGAGAAGACCTCCGTTGGCGGGTGACCGTTATCAAGGGGCTCAAAGAGCTCATCATCCGGGCGCGCCACAATGCACGGTCGCGGGCATGCACCTGAGCGTTGCGGTCGACAGGCCCTACCCAATATCATCCACTGACCCCACAATCCTATCGATGGCACCCATCGACGCAGAGCAACACGCCAGCCAACAACAACTGGTGCTCGAGATGATCGATCAACTGCGCGGCGCGCTCGATGGCCGCCTCAGTCGCGGCGAGGTGGGAGCTTGGGCGCGGTCGGTTTGGCCCGAGAACGCCGGACAGGGAAGTCCATTCCTGCGACATGGCTCGGCGGCCACAGTGTTCGACGGCATCTACGGTATGAACGACAAAGGCGGCTTACTAGATCACGAGCTGCGAGCATACCTTCGCTGGCTCGTCGAGGGTGAGACTTTCCGAGCTGATAACATCCCGTTCGCGGTGTTGCCGGGAAGGCTTACGGACTGGCTACGCTGGCCTGGGCTAGAAGCCCCTGTACGGTTCGTGATCGACGGTATTGGTTGGCACGAAGGGGCACAGCTCGCGTGTCCCGCCACGGGTCGAGCGTTCTTCATGTTCAAGTCCCTTGAGACAATCCACGGGGACAACGGTGTGCTCGTCAACAAGCTCGCCCAAGACGACCTTACCGAGTCCGTGCTCGATCTGTTCGAGACGTTTGCGATCGACGAGCGAGATGTGCTGCACATCGATGCCAAGTTCGATGTCACCTCCTTACCCAAGTGGGAGCTCTGGCGCCTCGATGACAATGCTAACGAGATGATGATCGACACATTCCGCTCGCGCGCGAAGGCGGTCGCCATACAGCAAATGTACGAAGCCCGCGGTCACCGCCAGACCTACTGGGTGCGCAAGACGTGAGCGCGCGATGCTCCGTCAGCCGCGCATCCGTTTAGCTACCGGGGCCTGCCGTTTGCGCAGGCTCTCTTTCGCAAGATTGCGGATGCGCTTGTTCGCGCCTGTGTTCGCGAGCAACTCGACGCAGTGGGGTGTGGAGTGCATTACGCTGGAGGAGGAGCGCATGATCGAGGAAGCACCGGCTGCCTACAAAGCGATCGATCCAGTCGTGAGTGTGCAGGCTGACGTTGGGATCGCACGGCCCGTGGCGAGGATGCGGCCGCTGCTCACGTGCAAGGCGTGATTCGCAGCATGCCGTCTCTGCGTTAGACTGTTTCCCTGATGTGCGAGATGCTGAACATGTTCGTCCCCGCCCGCGCACAAGCCTCCTCGGCGGTGCGCGGGCTTACCGTCAGCGAAGGTGGCGAGCTGCAGGAGGAGTTCGCGCTGCGCTACGAGAAGTCGAAGGGCACATTCCTCGTTGGCAGCGGCCCAAACTCGTGTCTTTGCGGCTTTCGGGATTGGGATGCGTTGTACGAAGTCGCGCGCAGCATCATGGAGCAGGCTTCGGTTGACTGGCTTGCCATCATTCGTTTTTGGCCTGGGGATCGCTACGAGCTCGTCGAGCGCGAAGTCGATCCTGATGAACCTGAGCTTTGTACCCCTCCCGAGCTTGGTGAGATCGTTGTGCTGCGTGCCCAGCCGGCCGAGCAGCGACGGCATCGCCGCGTCGTCCATCAGTTGCACGACAGGGTCGGCAGTCAGGTGACGCTGTTGCTGAAGGGAGGGCGGAAGCTGATTGGCTATCTGCGGGAATTCGACGCGCAGAGTGAGGTCGGGCGGGTCGATGAGGTCATATTCGTAGCCGGTCAGGTCATGTCGGTTTCACCGCTGGAGTGAGTTGCGCACTGCGGGCCATAGCCCTGCCGTCTGTGCGCACGTCGATCAGCGCGGAAGCGCGATGTCGGCAATCACCGGCCGATGGTCCGACCCACGACCTTCCCCTTCACGGACATCGAGCACTGCAACTTCACGCGAGACGAGGACGTGATCGAGGCGAATGGGTGGGTAAGGCATCAGCCCGTTGGGCCAGGTGGTTGCGAGCCCACGGCCGCGGTCTTCGTGCGCCCCACGAAGTCGAGAGGACACGAGCGTGCGGTACCATCGCGTGTATGGCGTGGCGTTTAGATCGCCACCGACGAGCAGAGAACCGCGCTCTCTATCAAGCCGTTCTGTGAGTGCCGCCATCATACGGTTCCACTTCGCAGCATAGGCGCGCGTGCGCGGCGGGAGCGTATGCACGTTGTAGACGGTAAGGTCGCGCGTGCCGAGACGCACCTGCGCGCGGAGGGCGGGTATGCCCAGCAGGTCGAACGTCTCTGTTTGCAGCGGCAGCCGCGAGTAGAGACCGATCCCAAACGCGTCATCACGCACGACGGTGGTTCGGTGGGGCAGAAGAGCGCGCAACTCGGCGCTGTCGAATCGAGATGCCCACTCTGGTGTCAGCTCCTGCACGAGCAAAAGATCTGGGCGCGCTGCGCGAATCTCCTGGGCGATGCCATCGGTGTCGTGATTCACCAAAAGCAGATTGGCAGACATCACCCGCAAGTGATGGCCTTGCGCGACCCAAGCGGGTGCCTGAGCTGCCATCAGCGACGATGGGTTAAGCCAAGCGACGTGAGCGCAAACGACAACGCCGGCACACAGGACGATAGCTCGTCGGCGGAGTTTCAGACCGATTAGCATCGACAGCCAGGCCGGCGTGTAGAGCCACTGGGTGAACGCGTTCAGCGCGATGAGCTCGGCCGTGGCGTCGTGGGCAACCAGGTGCAGGGCGGCTATGACGAGTAGCGGGAGCACCATAAGCCACGCGAAGGTGACCAGCACTGCATTGCGCCGTTCAACTCGGTCGTGCTCGGCGTCGAACTCAACGTGCTCTTGCGGTGGCGAGTTCGTGGGTTTCATCTCAACAGGGCGGCACGCCAACACTCGACATTATGGCAGTCAGTACACGCCCTTCGTTGAGCGCGACGTCGCAGAGCATGGCAAACACGGCGCCAACGTAGGTTGCGTAGCCCGCGCCCGCGAACTCGTTGAACAGCAACCTGTGAAACCAGTTCTGATTGAACACGTACCAGTAGCTGCACAGTAATGTCGACACCAGAAGCAGCGCGGATGGCACCAAAAGGGCCCTGGCTCGCGCACGTGCCACGAACGCCAAGGCACCGGTCAGCGTACACAGGAGGGCGTTGATACTGGTGAAGATCCCGAGATCGGTAAGCAGACGCGAGATGTGCTCGTGTGACTCCTGACGGATCAGTCCGTCAGCATTGTGCAGCGCAACATCGAGCTCACGCACCTTCGCCTTCCAGGCCTCGGGTAGTCCAAGCGCCGCGGCCTGCGCCCATGCCGCGGGCTTGCCATCTGCGCACTGGCAGATCCGTGCCAGCGCGCGAGCCACGTACTGCTCGACGTGAGCATCCAACAGTTCCTGGTACTGCCGTTGGGCCTCGCGAAGCACGGCGGTGACCAGTAGCGCGTGGGCGCCTGGCGTGAGCCGCGCCTGGTCGCCGAGTCGCGCCTTGACCTCGTTCGCGACCGAGGCGGAGATGAAGTCGAAGGCGGCGGCTTCAGCGACAGCTGGGCGGGCCCGGAGCACCGCCCAGCTGGTTCCGAACAGCAAGAAGCCCATGGCGCAGACGGCTATCACGGCGGCTCGGACGGCGGCTTGCAGGGGCACCAAATCAGTATGCATGGATGTGGAAACAGAGGCCAAGTCGTCTATTCTGTCCGCGACATGGACATGCGGCCCGAAGACAGCGTGATCGTGCCGCCGCCACTCAAGCGGCTGCGCCGGTTTCCTCTCGATGGCGCGCTCCTGCTGTTCGACCGGCGCTCTGGGCTCACTGCAGTCTGTGACGGGGAGGAAACGGCACACCTGCGCATGCGTGCGCCACGCGTCGTGCAATTCGCGATCACAAACGCGTGCAACTTGGCGTGTACGTTCTGCTCCCGCGATGTGGAGACGCGCAGTGCGTGGACGCCTGAAACCGCCTTCACCTTCCTGCGCGACCTCGACCGAACCGGCGTTCTCGAGGTTGCCTTTGGTGGTGGTGAGCCGCTCGCGTTCAAAGGCTTCGTCGAGCTCGTTGAGCGCCTTTCGCGCGAGACTCAGCTCGCGGTGAGTCTGACGACCAACGGCACCAGACTGTCGGAGCAAGTCGCCTCTGCGTTGGCACCCCACGTAGGACAGATTCGGCTCTCGATCTACGACGACGTTGAGTGTACGGATGCGCTCGCTGCGTTGGCTCAGAGCGGCGCACGGTTCGGCGTCAACTACCTTGTTACGCCAGCGCGTCTTGCGACGCTTGAAGCACGGGTGCTCGAGCTTGCGGCTGAGGGTTGTCGCGACTTGCTACTGCTCTCTTACAACGGGCGCGACTCGTCGATGCACCTGTCAGACGCGGAAAGCCGCGGGCTCGCGCTTCGCGTGGCGCGGCTCGCTCGCGCGCTCCAAGGGCGGGCCACGATCAAGCTGGACGTGTGCTGGGGCGAACGCATGGAGGCGGTGCCCAGGCTATTTGGCACAACGCCTTGCGCGGCGGGGAGAGAGTTCGTGGTTGTGACGAGTGACGGGCGCCTGTCTCCGTGTTCATTCCACCACGTGTCGTTTCAGGTTGCTTCGGCAGAGGATCTCCTCGCGGTCTGGGAACGTGAGCGCCACACCCTGAGCATCGCCGCGCGTGATCCCGGTTGCGCCAGAGCACCCGCGTTCGGACTCCCAGTGAGGCGAGCCTCCCTTCCTACGGTATAACCATGCGAATCCGCATCTTCCAAGCCTTTGCAAGCAACAACAGTGGCAGTTACACGATCGTGGGCACGTTTGAATCCCCGCAGGCAGCCGAAGAGGTTGCAGCGCTGTTACGCGTGGTCTGCGCCGAGCACGATGTGTGGCACGAGCAGTATGGGGATGACCAGGACGGCGAGTCGCCTCTCGATGTATTCGCGCGCGATCATGGGCTGAGCGAACAACAGCCAGGGCGCTCAGACTCTTGGCCCGAGCATGGCGCCGCGCCGAGCCTCACTGCTGTCGGTCACCAAGTGCTCTTGCACGCGCCGTATACCGTCACGATGCCTCGCCTTTTCGGCGAGCTCTTCTACAAACGCGGCGGGCGCGTCGATGTGGAATTCGATCATGCACACGATCAGCTGGCTATCGATTTGGCCTTCTACGTGTCTGACCTCGCGAACTGGAACGATCCCGAGCGCCAGCGACGCTTCGACGCGGTGGAGCGTGATTTGGTGCCGCTGCTGCCGGTTCTCACGGCGCGTGCCGAGCACGACACGCGGCCGCAGGTCGAGCCTGTGTTCTACGACAGCTCCTGGGGTGGGCGGCACCTTGCCGCTATCTTTCGCGACCTCGTCGAGGCCATCGCTGCGGTGCGGGTGGTTGCGGAGCGGCACAGCGTCGCGCTCCGCGTCCGCATTCAGGAGTGCCCACACGGAGTCGTCGACCCGCTTGCGCATCTGCGCGCCTCAACACGGCCATGGGGCAGGTCGCGGGTGATCTTGTGGTCCATCGGAGCGGATCGTGTGCGCGCCATGAAAGCGCTGCGCGAGGTGATGGGCTCAGAGCTTGCCGAGGCCAAGAGCGCGATCGAGGGGCTACCCAAAGAGGTGCTGATCGAGGCCGACCAGGCCTACGCGGAGCGCGCCACGGAGATCCTGCGCGCCGCGGGCTGCGATGCTGAGGTCGTCGTGCCGCGTCGGGCCGAACCTTGACTCAGAGGTAGCGCCACCACGCGGGGGCGGGCGCACTACGCCGCAGCCGCAGCGGGAGTTGTATCGCTACTGGCATCCTGCTGGTGACCAGCATTCGCATCGTTGGGATTGTTGCTCCTGACGAACGAGTTCGCTCCCGGCGTGGTCGAGAGTGCTGCCGACCGTCTGTTGCGCCTCACGGTCGTTTGTTCGTTGGCTCTCGGTTGGCCTTGAGCGCAGGGGGCGACCTGCAAAGACACTCGAGGTCGATCTCGCGTGCGCTCGATTACGACCCTATAGCGGTCAGTCGGCTGCCGCCCAATACCCCGGCCCCGTTCGTCCCCGCGCGCATTGCCTCCCCCGGAGGCACCATGTGGAAGCGGCGCGACTCCGCATTCCATGATGCGCGCGTCCGGCGCGAGCTCGACATCGAGCTCGACGTCGGCGAGGCGCCTCAGCGTCGTCGCTCCGCGCTGTTGCGGAGTTTGCGGCCAGCTTCGATGGGATCGACGTTGCAGCTCACCTGCTCAATGGAGAACGCGCATCCCTGTTCGTAGGCGTAGACGTATGTCTTGGCGGCCTCCGGTTGCGACTGGTCGCACGCGAAGCATCGCACTCCGGACGGGATGCCGTACCGACCGCATTGGACTTCGTGCCAGGTCTCGGGCTTCTCGAAGTCGCACGTGCTCGGCCCTTTGCTGACGTTCGACGGCCGGGCCATCATCGCGGTGCACCACTCTTGCTGCGGTACGCCGACCGACCGAAAGTAGAACAGGCACTCCTGGAAGCTGTTGTCATGACCGTGGCACTCGTCCAGGCGGACCAGCTTCCGAGGGTGACAGTCGTCACCCGAGATGCCCGAACACCCGGGCACGCTCACCGCAATCACAGCCAAAAGGTAGTGCGAAGTGCGAGTCACAGGCCAAGCTTGCCGTGGAAGCGCTGCCGCGTCGAGTGGAGCGACCGCCGTCCTATCCGGTAAGGTCGTCCTCTGTGCGGTCAGGCTGCGACGCTTCGCGCGCGAGTGTATCCTCGCCAGGTGTTCACACGCGAGCAGGCGCACAATATCGCCCAATCAAGGGCCTCCCCGGCCTCGCTCGACGGTGCTCGGGAGACGCTCCAGGGCTGGTACTTCCCGCTAGCCACGGACGCGATCGGCTCGAATGGTGTCATCGTGCACAAGAGCACCGGTCGAGTCCTTCAGCTGGGAAGCGGCTATCCCGCCGAGCGAGACCTTAGGCTTTACGATAAGGGCTATCAGTTCGAACGGTATGATCTCGTGATCACGTCCGCGGCTCAGCTCGAGGGGACCGTGACGACGCTGCAGGCACTCCGAGTCGATGTAGTGGAACCCACCTTCGAACACGGTAAGGTCTGGAGAATCGCACGACCGATGTCCGCCGACGAGATACGTGCGCGCCTGCGAACCCTGCCCTGCGTGTTCGGCGACCTCAGGTTGTATTTCGTCGCAGAACATCTCGAGGCAGCGCGCGAGCGGGCCGACTTCGCCTTCGAGCCGGTTCAGTACTGCGCGCCGGCGTGACGGGAGTCAGGGGTGGTGCCGCGGGACGGCCACTGGGCGCTTGAGCGAACTCAACGCCGTGAGGCGTGGTCCACCCTACGGGTGCCCGAGCTGCTACGGTATCGGCGATGCTGGCGCTGAAAGTGACCGTGACGCGGTACACCGACCGTGATTCGCAGCCGCCCTGGGTTGAGGCTCAGTTCGAGGACGCCGATAGTCAACCTTGGTGCTTTCATGACAAGGAGCCGATCTTCTTGGATGGCGAGGTGCCGCCGCCGGCGCAGGGATGGCTGCGGTGCACAGTGCTGGAGGGCACGTGGCCCTGCGCGGGCGATCAGATCCTTACGATTTCGACGCTTGCGCCAGATCATGTCGAGGCGATTGACTCTGGGGTCTCCACGTTCCGCGTGCGGACCGAACAGCTGGTAGAACTCCCTGAGCCCTGATGGCAGCGTTCATTGCCCACTCGTCCGCAAGGAAGCCCACGTGACTGGAATCTACGATTGGAACCCGATGCCGCACGTTCTCGACGTGCGCTGCCCTTCGTGTCGCGGGTGTGCTCGTTTCGAGTTTGCAGAGGTCGTGCGCATCAAGTTGCTACAGGATGTTCCGTTCTTTCAGGCGAGCGCGCAGTTCGAGTACGCCTTCTTTCTATCGAACTGGGCCGGTCAGAACTGGCATGGAGCCATCTACTTTCCGGGCCTCCATGGCGCGGCGACGACAACCGTTCACGGCCTGCCCGAAGGGTATGAGCCGGCAGCGTGGGAGCATTCCCAGTACCTGTATCGAGCGCATGGTCTCGACC